>JAFPEE010000189.1 GCA_017389705.1 Prevotella sp. | reverse complement strand
GCCCCAGGAGAAGCGTGGCGAAATCGCATTGACCTATATCTATGGTATTGGTCGAAGTAGTTCAGCAAAGATTTTGGACAAGGCCGGCGTGAGCCGCGACCTGAAGGTCAACGAATGGAGTGACGACCAGGCAGCCAAGATCCGTGAAATCATCGGTGCTGAATTCAAGGTAGAAGGTGATCTCCGCAGTGAGATCCAGTTGAACATCAAGCGACTGATGGATATTGGTTGCTATCGTGGAGTCCGTCATCGTAACGGTCTGCCCGTACGTGGTCAGAGCACCAAGAACAATGCTCGTACTCGTAAGGGTAAGAAGAAGACTGTTGCTAACAAGAAGAAGGCCACGAAGTAATTTTTAGGTTTAACGTTTAAAGTTTAGAGTTTAAAGGTTATGGCAAAGAAAACAGTCACTTCAAAGAAAAGAAACGTGAAGGTTACCGCTATCGGTCAGCTTCATGTGCATAGCTCATTTAACAATGTCATCGTATCACTCGCCAACGACGAGGGTCAGGTTATCTCTTGGTCTTCTGCCGGTAAGATGGGTTTCCGTGGTTCTAAGAAGAACACACCCTATGCTGCCCAGATGGCCGCTGAGGATTGCGCCAAGGTCGCTTTCGACCTGGGTCTGCGCAAGGTAAAGGCCTATGTGAAGGGTCCCGGTAACGGACGTGAGTCTGCTATCCGTGCCTGCCATGGTGCTGGTATCGAGGTTATTGAGATTGTCGACGTTACACCGCTGCCACACAATGGCTGCCGTCCTCCAAAGCGTCGTCGTGTTTAATCAATTTATTAGGATGGCCTAGGATATCCTAGGGATTCCTGGAAACAAAGAAATTATTTTAGAATTATGGCAAGATATATTGGACCGAAATCAAAAATTGCCCGCCGATTTGGAGAAGCCATCTTCGGCCCGGACAAAGTTTTGTCCCGTAGGAACTTCCCCCCGGGACAGCATGGCAATAACCGTCGCCGTAAGCAGTCGGAGTATGCAGTCATGCTGGCAGAGAAGCAGAAGGCTAAGTACACCTACGGTGTGCTCGAGCGTCAGTTCCGTAACCTGTTTGAGAAGGCTGCCAAGGCCGAAGGTATCACCGGTGAGGTGCTCCTTCAGCTGCTGGAGAGTCGTCTCGACAATGTAGTGTTCCGTCTCGGCATTGCCCCCACACGTGCTGCTGCCCGCCAGATGGTAGGCCACAAGCACATCGTTGTGGATGGACAGGTTGTCAACATTCCTTCTTATCAGGTAAAGCCTGGTCAGATTATTGGCGTTCGCGAGAAGGCCAAGTCTCTTGAGGTCATCGAGGCTGCCCTTGCTGGTTTCAACCACAGCAAGTATCCCTGGATTGAGTGGGACGAGCAGACCAAGAGCGGTAAGTTCCTGCACATGCCGGATCGTGCCGACATCCCCGAGAATATTAAGGAACAGTCAATCGTTGAGTTGTACTCTAAGAACTAAAATCATTTAAATTAATGGCGATATTAGCATTTCAAAAACCTGATAAAGTCGTAATGTTGGAGGCTACAGGCAAGTTCGGCAAGTTCGAATTCCGCCCCTTGGAGCCCGGCTTCGGCGTTACCATCGGTAATGCCCTGCGCCGCATTCTTCTTTCATCGCTTGAGGGTTATGCCATCAACACCATCCGCATTGCGGGTGTTGAGCATGAGTTCTCCTCAGTACCCGGTGTCAAGGAAGACGTAACCAACATTATCTTGAACCTGAAGCAAGTAAGGTTCAAGCAAGTAGTGGAAGAATTCGAGAACGAGAAAGTCTCCATCACTGTCGAGAATTCTACCGAGTTTAAAGCCGGTGATATAGGCAAGTATCTGACTGGATTTGAAGTGTTAAATCCCGATTTGGTGATTTGTCATTTAGATTCCAAAGCTTCGATGCAGATGGACCTGACTATCAACAAGGGCCGCGGCTATGTTCCCGCTGATGAGAATCGCGAGTTCTGTACCGATGTCAATGTGATAGCCATCGACTCAATCTACACCCCGATCCGTAACGTCAAGTATACCGTAGAACCTTATCGTGTTGAGCAGAAGACCGACTACGACAAGCTGGTGCTTGAAGTTACGACGGATGGTTCCATACACCCGAAGGACGCCTTGAAGGAGGCTGCCAAAATCCTCATCTATCACTTCATGCTCTTCTCCGACGAGAAGATTACGCTGGAGAATACAGAGGCTGAGGGCAACCAGGAGTTCGACGAGGAAGTGCTGCACATGCGCCAGCTGCTGAAGACCAAGCTGACCGACATGAACCTCTCGGTTCGTGCCCTCAACTGTCTGAAGGCTGCCGATGTGGAGACCCTTGGCGACCTTGTTCAGTACAACAAGACCGACCTCCTCAAGTTCCGTAACTTCGGTAAGAAATCGCTCACTGAGCTTGATGATTTGCTCGAGAGTCTGAATCTGTCGTTTGGTACCGATATTACAAAGTATAAATTAGACAGGGAGTAATAGTCTTATAGGTCCTATGGGGCCTATGGGACTTATAAGCCCTATTAGAAAGAAAAAGAAACAATGAGACACGGAAAAAAATTCAATCATCTGGGCCGTACTGCTGATCACCGCCGTGCCATGCTTGCTAACATGGCCATCTCGCTGATTATGCACAAAAGAATCACTACGACCCTCGCCAAGGCAAAGGAACTCAAGAAATATGTTGAGCCCCTCATCACACGCTCAAAGGACGACAGCACCAACTCACGTCGTGTTGTCTTCAGCTATCTGCAGAACAAGGAAGCCCTCAAGGAGCTCTTTGGCCCTGTAGCACAGAAGGTCGGTGACCGCCCCGGTGGTTACACCCGCATCATTAAGCTTGGCTTCCGCCAGGGCGACGCTGCTGAGAAGGCATTCATCGAGCTCGTTGACTTCGATGAGAACATGCTCAAGGGCCCGAAGGCAGAGAAGAAGACCCGCCGTTCACGCAAGTCTTCAGCTCCCAAGGCCGAGGCTCCTGCCGCTGAGGCAGCTCCCGCAGCAGAAGAGGCCCCCAAGGCTGATGCTCCTGCTGCTGAGTAAACACAGTAACTTGAGAAATCTTCTATATCAAGGCGTCCTGCTCCATTCTGGGCAGGATGTCTTTTTTCTATTTCCCCGGAAATCCTTTGGTTGTTCCACAAAAATATTGTATCTTTGCCAACAATAACCAATATTTGTGATGATGAGAACAAGAAATGCATTGAAGACGTTGCTGCTGTCCATGCTGCTGGTGCTGGCTGTAGGCATGCAGGCACAGACCAAGATAGTGGTGCTCACCGATACCCATGTCATGGCACCAGAGTTGCTCGTGAAGGATGGAAATGCCTGGCAGCAGTATCTGGCGGGTGACCGCAAGCTCGTTGACTACAGCCAGCAGCTGTTCGATACGATGATAGACCGGCTGAAGACGGACATTCGTCCTGACATCGTATGTATCACCGGTGATCTGTCGAAAGATGGCGAGCTGGTGAGCCATCAGTATGTGGCTGCCAAGCTGGAGCAGTTGCGCGAGGCTGGCATCCGTGTGCTGGTCATTCCCGGCAATCACGACTATGGCACCACCACTGCCCACTACTATGATGGCGATAACACCCAACCTGCCGAGACGGCCAATATGGAACAGCTGGCCACCATCTATGAGCATTTCGGCTATGACAGCGCCTCAGAACGCGAGGCTACCACGCTGACCTATGCCTGCGAGCCTGTGGAGGGCCTGACGGTGATAGGCATCGATACGGGTATTTACGGTCAGCTGTCGTCAACAACGCTTCAGTGGGTGTGCGACAAGGCTTCTGCGGCCTATGCTGCCGGCAACAGGGTCATTGCCCTGATGCACCATGCCCTGATACCTCACATCACAGGCATTGAGAAGATAGGTCGTCTGATGGCTGTCGTCCAGAACTATGAGCATGTGCGCAACAGCTTGGCCAATGCTGGTGTGAGTGCAGTCTTCACTGGCCATCTCCACTTTGGCGATATAGCCCAGGACTTTAACGAAGACCTCTCTGTCAGCATCTATGACGTGTCTACTGCTGCCTTGGCCAGCTATCCCTGCAGCTATCGTGAGCTGACGCTGAGCAAGGACCTGCAGGAGCTGCAGGTCAGCACCGGCTACGTCACTTCCCTGCCTTCTCAGGCCGACTTCACCTCAGTAGCCCGCAACAGGCTGAGAGGCAACGTAGAAAGCCTCATAAGAAGTTATACCGGCGACGGTAACTTTATTACAAAAGGCCTGATTAACGATGCTGTCGAATTAGCCGCTGATGCGGTTCAGCTCTATGCCGATGGCAATGAGCACCTGTCATCCGATGCTGCCGACAGGCTGTCCACCTTTAACTCGATGGTTAGCTTGGCAAGCGCCTTTGTCGATGTGGAAGGCAAACTTAGTCAATTAAACCTCACCATGGACGATGTGAACACCATGGCCCGTAGTGCGCTGGAGAACAAGACCTCGTGTGGCATCGAAGGGCGTGAGAGCGTTACTGACGACTTGTCGCTGACCATCCCCCTGCGTTCGCAGCGCAAAGAGGAGACAGGCATCCGTGAGCGTCCAGTTTCTGACGATGCTGCTGTCTGGCATACCCTGCAGGGCGTACCGGTAGAGCAGCCCACCCATGGCCTCTATATCCGGAATGGCAAACTGGTCATAGTAAGATAATCCCTTATAGATGATATCATATCATCTAAGCCTGTACTAAAGGCGTTCAGGTTTCAGGAAGCAACACCACACCGTGTTGCTTCTTTCCGTCCATCATGATGCGTAAGGGACGCTCGAAGCGGACGTGGCGCACAAACTCCGTCTCCTCGACGGCAGGCATGGCGTCGAGGACTTCCTTTTGCAGAATGCCATCACCCGTATAGGTGTTGATGGTGAAGTAGCCCACGCCAAACGACGTCAGGTTCTGGAAGAAGTGCGTGCCCTGCGAGGGGTCTACATGGTAGTTCTTCAGGCCTGCCTCCACGATGACACGGGCTGCTGAGATATGGGGCCACTTGACGGGAATGCCCAGCCAGTAGTCACTGCTGCCCCAGCGGCCAGGGCCGATGAGGATGTAATTACCCCCTTCAGGGGCATCCAGGAATTTACGGTTTATCTGCTCTATCTGGTCTGCTATGATGGGGTTGTTGGCGGCGGTATAGTCATCGTCAGCCTTGACATAGACCACGTCGAACACATCCTCGGAGATGCCATGGCCCAGCGAGTTGTGTGAGCGCAGCAGACACTGCTCGTCAGGAATGGCGGCAAGGTCTTCGTCCAACACCTGCTTGGAGTCGACGATGGGACGGATCTGGAGGAGGTAGAAATCCCCCTCTGGCTGTTGGCCGTTAGCTGTTGGCTTTTGACTCAGGTTACAGGCGAACTCAATCTCCACGGGACGGCGCATCTCCTCAGAGCCATACTTCTGTGCCAGCTGCAGGATCTCAGGCAGGGGGAACACGCCATGCTGTAGGACACCCGAGAAGGAGATGACCTTGCGTCCACCCTCATAGATGCCATCGCGGATAATCTGGTCGTTGGGGTCATAGGTAGAGGCGATGCCCTGCAGCGAGCCATCCTTGTCGGCCTCCTTGACACGGAGGTTCAGGATGTTAAAGCCGTCGTCCACCTTGAAGTCGTCGCCAATGTGCGACATGTCCAGGGCATAGAAACGCGTCTGGGTCTCACGCAGGGCAGTCTCCATCTCAGAGGTCTGCAGCACCTGATGGGGATGGTAGGGCGACACGCGCAGTGTCTGACCACCATCGACAATATACTTACCCAGTCCGAGGGCCAGCGAGGCAATACCCTCCTCAGCCAGCTCGTCGCCTATGGGATAGTAGTTCAGCGAGCGCAACACACCGGAGAACGTAGGATAGAAGCGCGTGTCGTACTGTCGGCCCACCACCTCCTGCAAGATGACAGCCATCTTCTCCTGGTCTATGACATTAGAGGTAGCTGTCATGTAAGCCTTGGAGTCACGGTAGTATACCGAGGCATAGACGGCCTTGATGGCACACGCCAGCATGCGCAGCATCTCGTATTTATCGTCGAGATAAGGTATCATATAGGTCGAGTAGATGCCTGCGAAAGGCTGGTAGTGCGAGTCCTCCAGCAGTGAGCTGGAGCGCACGGCGATAGGTGACTTGACAGCATCGAAGAAGGTGAAGAAGTCGGCTATCAGCGCATCAGGCAGCTGAGCCCGCATGAAGTGCTGCAGGATCTCCTCGTCAGGGGCATCGCTCAGGGCAATGGTCCACAGGTTGTTGTTGTCCATGAACTCATCGAAGAAGTCGGTACACAGCACGACGGTCTTGGGTATCTGCACGGTGGCATTCTTAAACTGGTTGAGCTCTGGATGACGCTTGATGACGTTGTCGAGGAATGCCAGGCCACGGCCTTTGCCGCCTAACGAGCCGTCGCCAATGCGTGCAAAGTGGGCATAGCGGTCGAACTTCAGACGGTCGAAGACAGCCACGACACCGATATTCTTCATGCGGCGGTACTGCACAATGGCATCGAAGATAATCTTACGGTGGGCATCGACATCCTTCAGCTTATGCCAGGTGACATGCTTCAGGAACTGCGACACGGGGAAGATGGCTCGCGCACAGAGCCAGCGGCTCATGTGGTTGCGCGAGATATGGTAGAGCATGGAGTCGTTGGGAATCTTGAAGATGTTGTCCTGCAACTCCTTCAGTGACGACACACGGGCCACCTCCTGCTTGGTCACAGGGTCGCGGAACACAAAGTCGCCAAAGCCCATGTGCTCCTCGATGAGCTGGCGCAGGTCGACATTCATCTTCTTGGAGTTCTTGTCCACAAAGCGGAAGCCCTCAGCCTCTGCCTTGGCCTTGTTGACAATCTCTGAGCTCTGCAGGATAAGGGGCACATACTCGTCGCGCTTCCTGATCTCACGCAGCAGCTTCAGACCAGCCTCCGGGTCACCCTCCTCGACATGTGCCAGACGCCCATTCACGCCCGTCATGGGGAAGCGAGTGTCAGAGATGACGCCTAAGATGTTGTCGTGATACATCTCATACCAGTGGATAGCCTCCTCGTAGGTGGTGGCCAGCACCACCTTTGGACGTCCACGCTTGCGCTGTGCTGCAGCATGGGGGTTCAGGGCCTCGGTAGAGAAGTTCTTCGACTGTGCCAGGATGTAGTTATACAGGTTGGGCAGCACAGAGCTATAGAAGCGGATGTTGTCCTCTACCAGCAAGATGACCTGCACGCCAGCCTCCTGGATGTCGTGCTCGATGTTCATCTGGTCTTCTATCAGCTTGATGATGGAGAGGATGAGATTGGTATTGCCCAGCCAGCAGAACACGTAGTCGAAGATGGACATGTCCTCGTTCTCAATGCGCTTGGTGATGCCATGCGAGAAGGGCGTCAGCACCACAATGGGGATAGAGGGTGCCATGCGCTTCACGTCGCGTGCCACGGCAAAGGCATCGTTGTCAGCATTACCCGGCATGCAGATCACCAGGTCGATGTCTGTCGTCTTCAGCACATGGTCAGCCTCCTCTGTGGTGCTCACCTGCGTGAATGTTGGCGGATAGCGCAGGCCCAGCTCCATATACTCGTCGAACAGCTTCTCGTCTATGCGTCCGTCGTCCTCCAGCATGAAGGCATCGTAGGGGTTGGCCACTATCAGAATATTAAAGATGCGCTTCGTCATCAGGTTGACGAAGCTGACATCTTTTAGGAAGAAGTTATTAAACTCCTGTGGTATGTGCTGACCCTCAGGTCCCAGTATCTCATTAGTCGTACTCATTGGCCAACGACCGTCTTTTTGCCATTGATGATATAGACACCCTTCTTTCCTCTGGGCACAGCATCAAGCTTACGGCCTCGCAGGTCGTAGATTCCATCCAGGGCACGCTGGTCATCAGTTACCGTGGTAATGGCTGTCTCCCTGTTGGTGGCGATATCGTATATCTCTACAGGACCATCGGTGGTCTTCACCTCTAACACAAGGTCGCAGTCCTCCAGGACCTCATAGAGCTGTCCGTCCACTAATACGGTAGTGCCTGCACGGTTCGAAGCCTGCTGATCCTTGGCCATCAGCACGGGCAGGATGCTGGTAATTGTACCCTTGAAACGGAACCTGATGGTATTGCCCTTCTTCAGGCCTTTCACTGCAAAGTGGATATTGCTGCCCTGCAGGACACGCAACGTACCGTCCAGCAATACCAGGCGGCCATTGGCAGCCTTGCTGACGCTGATATCCCCGACATAGGGCAGTTCCTGCACCGTGACATCCAGCGAGTAGAAGTTTTCACCGTCGATGGTCACTACAGGAACCTTGTCGTCGTTGATAGGAATGGTATTCTCTTGGATGGTCACACTCAGGGAGAGTGCCTCCACATCCTCATAGTTGGTGTTGCCCGTCACACGGTAGTAGACGGTATACGTACCGGCGTCTGTTCCTGTCGGAACGGTAGCAGTAAAGGTCTTGCCGTCCAGCGAATACTCCATCGTACCGCCTGTCGTTGAGCCTTCCTCAATGAGTGCCTGTGGCTCACCGGTAAACACCAGATCCTTTATGGCCTTCGGGGCCGTCACTGTGGGCACAGCCTTGGCGATGGTCACACTGATAGGTGCATCGCCAGTCACCGTCTCATAGTTTTCATCATCGTAGGAACGGTAATAGACTGTATACGTACCGGCGTATGCTTCCGTGGGGATGGTGGCGGCAAAGGTCTTGCCGTTCAGTGAATACTCCATCGTACCACCAGTTGTCGTTCCTGCCTCGATGAGTGCCTGCGGCTGGCCGGTATATACCAGTCCTGTCTTGGCCTTCGGAGCTGTCACTGTGGGTACAGCCTTGGCGATGGTCACACTGACAGGAGCCTGACCGGCTACCGTTTCGTAGTTTTCATTATCGTAGGAACGGTAATAGACCGTATACGTACCGGCTGCAGTTCTCGTCGGGATAGTGGTGGCATAGGTGGTGCCATTCAGCGAATACTCCATCGTACCACCCGTTGTCGAGCCTGCCTCAATGAGTGCCTGTGGCCAACCGTTATAAACCAGCCCTGTCATGGCCTTCGGGGCCGTCACTGTGGGCACAGCCTTGGCAATGGTCACGCTGACAGTTGCCTGGCCAGTGACCGTTTCGTAGTTGGTGTTGCCGTTGGCACGGTAGTAGACGGTATAGTTTCCGGCGTTTGTTCCCGTCGGGATAGTGGTGGCAAAGGTGGTGCCATTCAGCGAATACTCCATCGTGCCACCCGTCGTCGTACCAGCCTCGATGAGTGCCTGCGGCTGACTGGTATATACCAGGCCCGTCATGGCCTTCGGGGCTGTCACAGTGGGTACAGCCTTGGCGATAGTCACACTGACAGGTGCCTCGCCAGTCACCGTATCGTAAGTTCCATTGCCGTTGGAACGGTAGTAGACCTGATAGGTGCCGGCATTTGTTCCTGTCGGGATGGCAGCGGCAAAGGTCTTGCCGTCCAATGAATACTCCATCGTACCACCCGTTGTTGAGCCTGCCTCAATCAGTGCCTGTGGCTGACCGGTATATACCAGACCCGTCTTGGCCTTCGGGGGCGTCACGGTGGGCGTCACTCCGGCAATGACGCAGGTCACATATTTTGCCGGTAACTGCTCGATATTGGGATCTTCCTCTATACGGTACCATACGGTGTACGTTCCGGCGGCAGTTGCCTCGGGAACAAACGTACTCCACTTCTTGCCGCTTAGCGAGTACTCTAGCGAACCGATGGATGCCCAGCCCTCACGGGCCAGCTGCTGTGACTCACCGTTGTACACAAGGTTTGGATAGGGCTGTGGAGCCAAAATGGTGGGATAGGCCTTCTGAACTCTCACATAAACAGATTCAGGCCCCCACGTGGCATAGTTTTCATCGCCCTCCACCTTGTAGTAGACGGTATACTCACCGGCATCGTAGACAGTGGGCACCGACGAGCTGTAGTCCTTGCCGTCCAGCGAGTACACCACTGTGCCGTGCGTCGTTGTGGCCGGACGACTTAACAATGTTAGCAGTCTTCCCGTATAAACCAGAGTCTGGTCTGCGTTAGGTGGCGTCACCGATGGCAGTTCCTTACCGATACTCGCCTGCACGGTTTTAGCGGCCACATCGTTATAATTGGTATTCCCTTTTACGCGGTAGTAGACTTTATAGACACCGACATTGGTGCCAGTGGGCACGGTCGTGGAGTAGTTAGTACCATCCAACGAATACTCCATCGTGCCACCCGTCGTTGAGCCTGCCTCAATGAGTGCCTGTGGCTGTCCCGTATAAGACAGTCCTGTCTTGGGTTTCGGGGCCGTTACCTCAGGATTAATCTTGGCGATGCTCACCTTCAGACTCGCGGCTGCAATATTATCATAGTTCGTATTATCGCTTGTCACACGGTACTGCACAGTATATTCTCCGGCATTGGTACCCTGTGGAAGGGCTGTCCCCCATGTGGTGCCATTCAGCGAGTATTGCATCGTGCCAATATTGGTTTTACCATCGGTAATGAGTGTCTGTGCCTGACCTGTATACTTTAGTCCCGTCACAGCCTTCGGGGCCGTCACTGTGGGCTTAGCCTTGCCGATGGTCACAGAGATGCTCTGCGCTGTCACACTCTCATAGTTGTCATTGCCTGTGACGCGGTACCAGACCGTGTATGTCTTGGCATCGGTGCCCTGTGGCAGGTCTGTACCATAGTTGTTGTTGTCCAGCGAGTACTCCAGTGTTCCCCATGTTGTCGTTCCGGCAGTGATGAGCGTCTGTGCCTTGCCCGTATAAACCAGTTTTTCGACGGCCTTAGGGGCTGTCACCACAGGCTTAGCCTTGGCGATGGTCACGGAGATGCTTTGGGCTGCCGCACTCTCATAGTTGTCGTTGCCGGTGACGCGGTACCAGACCGTGTACGTCTTGGCGTCGGTGCCCTGTGGCAGGTCTGTACCATAGTTGTTGTTGTTGTCCAGCGAGTACTCCAGCGTACCCCCTGTCGCGGAGCCGGCAGTGATTAGTGTCAGGGACTTACCCGTATAGGCCAAGTTCTCGACAGCTTTCGGAGCCGTCACACCTGGCAGGGCCTTGCCGATGGCCACAGTGAAGTTCTGGGCTGCCACATTATTATAATTGTCATCACCCTCCACCATATAGTAGACGGTATAATTTCCGGCGTTAGTGCCTTGAGGCAGCGCCGTATCATACGTCTCGTTGTCGAGCGAGTACTTCAACGTACCGCCCGTAGTAGTTCCTGCGTTGATGAGCGTCTGCGCCTGTTTTTTATAGACCAGATCGGGGATTGCCGTCGGGGCCGTCACTTGAGGTGTGGCCTTGTTGATGGTGAAGTTCGCCGTGGCCGTACCGCTGTAGGTACCCATGCCTTTGACTGTCACCGTAGCCTCGCCGGCGTTGGTATTATTGGAATACTCCAAGCTATAGTCTGTGTCTTTGGTCAGCTCTGTGTCTCCATCCTTCACGGTGACTTCAGGCGTCTTAGCCATTTTGTTGTACGTGAACGATTCTCCGGCAATCGAAATCCAGCCGTCCTGCACCACCTTGGTATAGGTAGCACTGGCTGAGACGTTCGCCTCGGGCATCGTGAAGGTATAGGTATTGTCGTCCTCCCCTTTGGTCAGCGTCACGTTGGCCATGTCTGGTGCACGGTGGGCGGGAGCCTTGGCCTCGCCCCAGGTTCCGTACGCCTCGGCAGTGACGTCTTTCGTAGCATAGCCGTCAGCAGGAGTAATGACAATGGTGACAGTCTTTCCGGCATCAGCCCTCTCAACTACATCATCATCCACCTTGAAGGTGATGGTGCCGTGGGGCGTTGTACCTGACTTCAGGTTATAGGCACTGGCTGTCATGGTAGCCATCAGCAGTGCGAACAGGGTGATCATCTTTTGTTTCATAGTCTTTTCTCCTCCTTTATTTTGATGACATCACTACTTTCTTTCCTCCTACGATGTAGATGCCCTTCTGCGACGTTCCGGGTTCATAGCGGCGACCTTGCAGGTCGTACCATGCCCCGTCAGCCGGTGTGGGACCGGCATTGGTGCGTGTCACGG
Organism: Prevotella sp.; assembly: GCA_017389705.1. GTDB lineage: Bacteria > Bacteroidota > Bacteroidia > Bacteroidales > Bacteroidaceae > Prevotella. The sequence continues at coordinate 6,920 of JAFPEE010000189.1, read as the reverse complement.
GACTGATAGCTGTGCTGCTGTTTTGCGAGACGGCAATAAACTGCGGTGCAGCGGCACTCTTGGCCATCTCTAACCAACAGCGGTTGGCTGCAACGGTGCTGGCGGCATTCACACGGGCAAAGGCCTTGCCATTGCAGATGTAATAGTCCTTCTTGTCACTGCTGGCATCCATCTCCTTGGATTCGAGTGTTCCTACGAAGCCGCTATAGGTTGTGGTACCGTCGGCATCGGTGTATGCCTTCACCAGCTTGACGGTCTGATCCGTTTCTGTGCCGTTATAGACAAGCAGCGGCTGGCTGGCTGCTGCCACGGTGACCTCAGTAGTGGTGATCTCGCTGGACACTGCCGTCACTGTCAGCAGCTTTACGCCGTCTTCATTGTCAGCATGCAGGCGGAGCTTATGGTCCAGCATATAGGTGGCATAGCTCTTTGCCGGTACCTGCAGCACGATGTCAGGCTCAGGTGTTCCCAGCACGATGACGTTGCCCACCTGGCTTTCTGAATTCGTACAATAGGGTAGTCCCTCGGTCGATGTTCCAGCCGTGAAGGGGTCCTCTGTATAGGTTCCCAACAAGTCTGTGAGTTCCTTGCCTACACCCATGATGCGGATGTACACCTTCTCTTGTCCCATGGCACTGGTAGGCAGGGTCAGGCTTACTACCTGCAAGGTCTCAGCCGTCAGCGTCCAGCCCTCGCCTAAATCCGTGAATGTGGTGCCGTCCGTTGACCACTGCGCCTTCCACGTTTTTGTGGCAGCATTCTTGGCGGCCATGCCGAACTTAAAGGTGGCACTTTTAAAGCCGATGGTCGAGAATCGGTACTGCCAGGCGATGTCAGCGGTATGGTATCCGTTCTGGAAAAGACCGGTAAGTCCATCCACAATGGCATTGTCATTTCGGTTGATTACTACCGGAATATCATTCTTACCACTGACAGCAGTATTTCCTTCTAGCTTGACAATGCAGACCTGATCATTACGGTTTTCGTCGAATACGACATCTGCTCTAAAGGGATAGTTTGAGTTGAAGGCCGCAATACCAGTATTTATACTGCCGTCGAACTTGACGATGACGACATCGTCAGCTGCCACAGCCGGCAGCGAAAGGAAGGCAGTCAGCCCGAGGGTCAAGGCCATTGTGAGGAAGCGATGTTTCATATTGTTTTGTTTTTATTTGATTTATTTTTTGTATTTATCTGGAGCGACGGCCTTTAGGCCGCGCATGAGTTTCGATGTAAGAGGGCGTCAATAGACGCCACCGGCCGTAAAGGTCTTGTCTTTAAACTGGAGCAGGCGTGTGCCGGTCCATTCGTAGGTTGTGGATAGTTTGTCGCCAGTGACTGCTATCACTTGCAGGTTGCTGTAAGTCCCGGCAATGATGGGTATGCAGTAGCTGTCGTAGCTGGTTGCCGGGTCGAGGTTGATGCGCAGGGTGTCGCTGGTGACGGCGTCTTCGGCAGGTGCCAGCGCTGGCGAGCCAGTAAGCACGGCCTCAAACATACCGGAAAGCGGTTCGTCCTGTCCGCCTTGAACGGTTTCTCCGTTCAGCAGGAAGCTGTCGTGTGTGACGATGAGTAATGCTCCGCATGGTGCGGGTATCGTAGAGGAAGGGATAGTCAGTAAGGCTGTCAGGTGGCGCAGCTCGGCACGCATCAAACCGCTCTGGGTAAAGGTAATAGGCGACCAGAGGGCAACAGGGCGGGGTACTACTGTACCACTGACACCCACTTCGTCAGCCTCATAGGCATGGGGGATGCGCTGGCCAAGGATGGTCTCATTGTCTTTGTTGGCCCAGAGTCCCTTTAAATTTTTGTTAGTGGTGTAGGCATTGACTGTCTCGTCGCCGGTAACCAGGTCTGCTGAACCCTCCACAAGCGTAAACTCAGCCGTCGCACCGCTGGAGGCACTTCCGGCTACATAGCGGTTGGGCGTGATGGATGCTAAGTTCAGTACGCGCACCTCATCACCTACAGACCACTTGGCAGCGGGCTGGGCAGGCAGGGTGGCACTTAGGCGTGTGCCGTCCTTCGATGCTGGCGCATCAGACTGGTTATCACTGCTGCAGGCTGTCAGCGCCAGCGCCAGACAGCAGGCATAGAGACCTATTGCTTTTTTCATATTTGTTTTTATGATCTTTTTTTGATGGTAAATGAGGGTGCACAGCCTCCAGGCGTGCGCACCCTCATGATTATAGTTTTTAATGTACAGAACGCTTATGCGTCCATGTCATCGCTTACTCCCAAGGAGTCTCAGCAGCTAAGAAACCAGTCAGAGGAGTGGTCCAGTCGTAGTACAGGTTGTAGTTGACGTTACCCTGCAGAGGAGTACCGTTCAGCTTGTAAGAACCACCACCAGCTGCGCTGTTGTTGTTAACACCTACATAACCGTTCTCATCACCCCAGAAGTAAGTACCCTGACCAGTGAGAGCCTGCTTGATATCAGTTGACTGAGATACGTTCTGAAGAACGAACAGCAGGTTGACCTTCTTGTCATTGGTGAAGATCGGGTTCTTAGAGGTGAAAGTAGGAGCACCCCAATAGTTGGTTTCTGTACGGCTGAACTTCTGCAGAACACCGTCTTTTGCAGTGATGGTCAGATTTGCGTCAGTAATGCTGATGACATTGTTCAGCATACCAATCACTGTACCGAATGAACCAGCGGCCTTAGCCTGGTTAGATCCAGCATACCAACCGGGATAAAATTCACTCTCATTTGCTTCTGTAGTTACACAAGGACTTACATAGTCAGGTCTTGTGTACTGAGTCTTCTTAACAGTACCATTCTTAGTGTTGGTCCATGCAGGAATATTCACAGAGATAGGATACTTGTCAGCAGCAGTGATAATCTGGAGCTGATTTTCGTTATTAGCGGTTTGTGAACCGTTGTTGTTATAACCAACGATACCACCAACAGCCATTGCACCTTCAATCTCACCAACGCTAATTGAGATAGAACCCTTCTTGGCGTTGCGACCAATCTGAATTGCGTCACCTGCATTCAGGATACCATACAGACCACCAACATAACCTGCAATACCTTCAAGAGTCTTCTTAATGGCAACCTTGTTGGCATTGTCAGAGTCACCAGTCCTCAGGTTGTTAGCCTGGTATTGACCTACGAAACCACCGGCATTGCGGATCTCAGCAATCACATTACCATCTACGCGAACAGAACCCTCGACGATAGTCTTGTTGGTTTGATTTGTTTTAGCAGCATAGATGTACATATAACCTACGAGACCACCAACGTTTGAACCAGAAAGGTTAGAATTGTCGAAATTCTTAGCCTTCTCGTTGTACTCAGCATAGATCTCCTTGCCTACCTCAACGGTACCGCGAACGAGAGTTGCATTGTCCTGATAATAAGCGAGACCAATCAGACCACCTACGTTTGCACCAATCGTGCGAACCTTATCGTTGACGTGAGCAGTATTGTCGCCCATGCCCTTACCATAGGTAAGTGTACCAGCCTTGATGAAACCAACCTGGCCACCAACGTTGTTAGCCTGAGAGATAACGAACTCGTTGTATACCTTAACACCAATAGCAGTAACTTCGTCAGTATAACCAGTTGCACCATCCATGATGTATGGATCGTCGCCAGAAATCAGACCAACGGCACCACCGATGTTATCAGACTTAGAAACAACCCAAGACTTACCGTAAATAGCGCTGTTCTCAGCAACGGTGAGGTTTTCAATCGTAACAAAAGCGTCAGAATTCAGCCAACCGAATGCACCACCGATGTTGCTGCCGTTAGCGTCGAGACGGATAGCGTGAGCGCTGTTGTCTGTCAGGGTAATACCAGCGTCAGCACTGATACGTCCGCAGATAGAACCGATGTTGTCGATGTTGAAGCGGTGAGCGTCCATCAGAGCGTCAGACAGGTCAACATTCTTGATTGTTGCAGTTGCTTGAGTGTCGATACGACGAATCAGACCCAGACCCTCGTCAACAGCGATGCGGTTAGGACCTTCGCAGCAGCAGTCGATGGGGAGGTAAGGCTCATACAGGTCGAAGTACATGTTGCGGAAGTTACAGTTCTTACCGTCGAAGGTGAAATCTTCAGTAATAGGACCGTCAAGAGGATTAGTTACGTCAGCACCAACCCATGGGAAGTAGGTACCACCGAGCCATACGCTACGTGTAGCAGCGGCCATGTAATAGTTGTAAGGAGATGTACCCAGAGTTGACTTGCTAGCCAGACCCATAGAAGACAGCTGAGCAGCAGTGAAGATCTCAGACTGGTCGTAACCATTAGCAAGAGCATAGTCAGAAAGTTTCTGCTGAGTCCAAGAAGCGCTCAGGTTCACCTTGTTGGTGTGATCCATGTCAGTCTCGGTAATTCTCTTAATAGCAGAGTTACCAGTCGTAAAGATGTGTGTCTCAGCGTTGTCGCCCAGCTGGTAATAGTTAATTCTATTAATCAGCATATCGGTAACACGGAGGGCAATCTGAGAGTCCTTACCCTTCTGCAGGCCAGTACCCTCATAATTAGTAGCTGTTTGATTCTCATCACGTACAAACGAGCCTCTAAATGTGAGCAACTGGATTTCATCGTCTACGCCATCACCATTTGCATAAACGTCACCGAACTGACCCGGCGCAATTTGAACTTTACCCCAGCTACCACGAATCACGATACCTGCGTTACGATAGTTGCGTGGAGTGTTCCAGATACCAAGCTCATTATCGGTGTAACCAGATACCTGACGGGTGTTAGAACCCAGAAGTACCATAGTACCTGTTGCAATACCTGTTTCCTTCAGAACAATGTTTGAAGAAGGCAGGATGATGCGGTGCTTACTAGCCTCACCGTCAGCGAAGGTGATGGTAACGTTACGAGCATTGTCAAGAGAAGTAAGACCATCGTAGGGAGCTGCAGGAATGTTCAGCCAGGGCTCCTCAGTGTCGATAGTCCACTTAACAGTATTGATGTTGAAATTAGCCTCAGCCTCAACGATGTCGAAATCTACAGTATTGGCTTGCTCGAATGTCAAGTCTACTGAGCTGTTGCCAAGAATGTTGTTGGCAATGAACACAGGTGTAGGAGCTTCAGTGATGGCAACAGTGTTAACCACCTTGATGGTGTGCTGTCTGTCTGCTGCAACCAGCTCAGCAATCTTCTGAGAGAGCTTCAAAGTGTTAGTCTCGGCCAGCTCATAAGTTGCAGTCTGAGCGAGGTTGTACTTTATATTTACATTGAAGTCCTGATCCTCGAATACGCGGAGAACCTCAGCACCGGGCCAAGAATACTTGTCCTTGTCGTCTGCAGAAACGGCCAGAAGGGTCAGCTTGTCATAGTGACCGGCAATGATGGGAACATAGATAACCTTGTTCTGATCCTTGTCCAGCTCGTCGATTTCAACGCGCAGGGTGTCGGCAGACTTGTAGTCCTCGTCTACCTTCAGGGCAGCACCCTCCTCGAGGATAGTAGACAATGTACCAGACAAAGCCTCATCGCTACCGCCAAGCTCAGTTGCACCACCGTCTACAGTTGCGTTGTGATGGGTGGTCAGCACGATAGCCTTTGTTCCTTGGGGCAGACCTGCGATGTCAATCTTCAGCAGAGCAGTCAGAGGCTTCATGCTAGCGTTCAGCTTATTACCGGTAAAGCTGATGTTGGTGGCATAGTAAGGAATAGCCAGAGGCCAGTAAACGGTCTTCTGGTCATTCACCAGCTCGTTCTGAGTGAAGTTGGCAGGGATAATGGCTGCGAGAACCATGTTGTTGTCCGCATCAGCACTTACACTCTTCAAGTACTGGCTTGAAGAAACAGCAACCAACTCACCCTTGTCTGCTACGCCATTGTCCGTTGTGCAAACAAACGAACCAGAGGTCGTACCAGCACCAGAAGTCAAACTGTAAATGTTGTACTTCAGAGCGTTAGCGCTGTACACGTTAATTACATCACCCTCACTCCAAACCACTGTGTTTTCTCCGTCGTTAATGACACCCATACGAGTAGTCTCTTCTGCAGGCAGAGAAGCATAGAGGTCAGCATTGGCGTCAAGATTGGCCGTGCTGAGTGAGAGGTCGTCAGAGCAGCTTGCCAGTGCGCCAACAAAGGCGGCTGCAGTAAACAATTTAATTAAACCTTTCATAAAATTAAAATTTAAGTTAATAATAAAAGAAAATAATAATTCACAATTCTTTAGTCTTCTTCACCAGGTGCCAGCCATTCATTGCCGCCCTGATCAATAGAGGTATCCAGCAATGTAGACTCCATCTCAACGTCCATGGCCTCCATTTCAGGAGCAACATAAAGCTTCAAATCTTTCTTGTACATAACGTTTGTAAGTTTAAAAAATAATTTAATATGTTAATAATCACTATTTCAGAGTAATTGCAGCTGCAAATATACGACAAATATTAATACCGTGCAAGTTTTTTGAGCTTTTTTTTTCATTTTTTGACCAAAAAATGATGAAATGGGCTCTACTGATAGTAATTTCGCGATATTTTGTCGTTGAAAGTGGCATTTTTAGTCATTCACTCGGATGGCACCCAACAATGGGTAATAGTTAGGGTTTCCTGGTTTGCAGTTGCATGATCGACATGCTGTATAAGAGGTGCAGAACTTATATATATTAATGTACGGGCGCGCCCGTACATTAATATATTATAGAGGTTCAGCGGATATCCTTACTCAGCCAGCTTGCCGTCAGAGCCGAGGACGTTGACAATCTTGTGGATGTACATCTTCTTCATGTTCTCGCGGGCGGGCTTCAGGTACTGGCGGGGATCGAAGTGATCGGGATGCTCAGCGAGGTACTGGCGGATGGCAGCAGTCATGGCCAGACGAGAGTCTGAGTCAATGTTGATCTTGCAGACAGCACTCTTAGAAGCCTCACGCAGCTGCTCCTCGGGGATACCGATAGCGGCCTCGAGGTGACCTCCGAACTGGTTGATGGTGTTGACCT
>JAFPEE010000018.1 GCA_017389705.1 Prevotella sp. | reverse complement strand
CCGTCAGAGCCACCACACTTCAGACCGACGCGCAGCTTGGCGACGCTGACGTCCTGGCGCTTGTCCTGGGCTGCCTGCTTGTAGAGGTCACGCAACATCTCCATGCCTGCCTCCATCTCGTCGCCCTCGACACGCTGGGTCACCAGCAGCTTGATACGGTCCTTGTCGTAGTCGCCCAACATAGCCATGAAGTCCTCAGGCTGGTTGTTCTCGCAGCCCAGACTCAGCACCAACACACCACCGGCATTGGGGTGCAGACAGATGTCGCGCAGCACCTTGCGGGTGTTCTCGTGGTCCTCCGAGAGCTGTGAGCAGCCATAGTTGTGGTGCCAGGTCCAGATGGCGTCAATGTCCTTCTCGCCAGTCTCCTGACGCAGCTGCTGGGCCAGACGCTCCGCAATGCCGTTGACACAGCCTACGGTGGGCACAATCCATATCTCGTTACGTACGCCGACGTCGCCATTCTTACGCACATAGCCCTTGAAGGTACGCTGTTCGTTCTTGATGTGGGCGATGTCGCTCTTGGCATCTACGGGCTGGTAGGTATACTCCAGCGTTCCTGACAGGTTTGTCTTCAGGTTGTTCTCGTTCACCCAGTCGCCAGCCTTCAGGTCCTGACGGGCATGACCGATGGGGTAGCCGTACTTGATGATGTCGTCACCTTCCTTGACGTCCTTGATGAGCACCTTGTGACCTGCGGGAGTATCCTGGTTCACTGTGATTTGCTTGCCGTCGACCTCAATGATGTCGCCCTGCTTCTTGGGGGCCAGACATACTACGACTGAGTCGGCAGGATTGATTTTCAGAAATGTAGCTTGTTCCATAATCTCGTATTTGTTTTAGTGTTTAATAATTCCTTAACCTCTAACCTTTAACCTTTAACCGATATCTTTAACCTTTAACCTCTAACCTTTAACCTTTAACCGATATTCTTTCTGCGGTAGAAGTCGATGTTCTCTTTCGTCAGCAGTTCGATGGGCATGTAGTTGACAGGCTCCACGACCTTCTTGAGCACAATGGCGTTGAAAAGACTCTCGATGCACTCGTAGCCCTGCATGTAGCCGTGCTGGGCAATGAGGAACGAAATGCTGCCCTGGCGTACGCAGTCGGCATTCTTCTCCACCATGTCGTAGCCCATGATCTGCACGTTTCTGCGGTTTGACCTCAGCAGGTACTCGCCTACCAGATGGGCCTTCGAGTTGAAGGTGATGCAATGGTGTATGTGGGGATGCTTCTGGAAGAAGTCGTCCAGGATGGTGTCGTAGTGCTCGCGCTTCTCGTCCAGCGACAGGTTCACCTCGTGGATGGCCACCTCAGGGAAGTGGTCCTTCATGTAGTGACGGAATCCCGTCTCACGATTCTCCTGCTGCTTGGAGGCCACATTGCCGCCACGCATCTGCTTCATCAGCATGATCTCCTTCTCGCGGGGTGCCAGCATCATGAGCATGCGGGCAGCAAAATAGCCTGACGAGAAGGAGTCTTGTCCGAAGAACGACAGGGGCTTCAGGTCGGGCATGTAGGAGTCGAGCAGGATGAAGGGTACACCCAATTCGTGCAGCTGGTCAGTGAAACGCCGCGTGACATCGAGACGGGAGGGCACAATGATGACGCCATTGGGGTCCTGCTTCAGACATTCGTTCATGGTACGGGTGAAGGTGTCTACCGAGAAACGGTTGTAGTACATCATCTTCACCGAGATGCCAAAGTCGCTACGACGCTCGCAGGCTGCCTGCGCACCTTCCTCCACCTCTTCCCAGTAGGCTTCCGACTCGTGCTTGGGAATGATGCAGTAGAAGGTGTATTTCTTGTTGTATGCCAGTGCGGAGGCATACATGTTGGGCTTGTAGTTCATCTCGTCGAGGGCTTTCTGAACCTTGTCCAGCGCTTTCTTCGACACGTTGGGACGGTTGTGCAGCACACGGTCGACAGTGCCTACAGACACTCCTGCGCGCTCTGCAATATCCTTGATTCTTGCTTTATCTGTTGCCATATTCCCTGCAAAGGTAATGTAAATTAAGCGAAAAACCAAAAGAAATAGTGATTTTCTTTATTTCAGCCCCTTCATGGAGAGCGAGATGCGATGGCGGCGCAGGTCTACTCCAATGACCTTCACACGGACGTGCTGATGCAGGTGTACCACCTGGGTGGGGTCGCTGACGTAACGGTTCGCCAACTGCGACACGTGTACCAGCCCGTCCTGATGGACACCAATGTCGACGAAGGCGCCAAAGTTGGCGATATTTGTCACAATGCCAGGCAGTTCCATGCCTTCGTGCAAGTCTTCTATCGTTTGTACGGTGGGGTCGAACTCAAAGGCTTCTATCTGCTCACGCGGGTCACGGCCTGGCTTCTCCAGCTCCTTCATGATGTCTGTCAGGGTGGGCAGTCCCACCTCGGTAGTGACATATTGCTGCAGGTTGATGTGGGCCCGTGTCTCTTGGCTCCTGATCAGGTCGGCTACGCTGCATTGCCGGTCTTTGGCCATCTGCTCCACCACATGATAGCTTTCAGGGTGTACGGCTGAGTTGTCCAGCGGGTTCTTGGCGTCAGGTATGCGCAGGAACCCTGCACACTGCTGGAAGGCGGCAGGTCCCAGGCGAGGCACCTTCTTCAGCTGTGCCCGACTGGTGAAGGCTCCGTTCTCCTTGCGGTAGTTAACGATGTTCTGTGCCAGGACGGGACCCAGTCCGCTGACATAGGTCAGCAGGTGTTGCGAAGCGGTGTTGAGGTTGACACCCACCAGGTTGACACAGCTCTCCACCACCTGGTCGAGCGAGTGCTTCAGCTTGCCCTGGTCTACATCGTGCTGATACTGGCCCACGCCAATGCTCTTGGGGTCTATCTTCACCAGCTCAGCCAGCGGGTCCATCAGTCGACGGCCAATAGATACGGCACCACGTACGGTGACGTCCTCATCAGGAAACTCTTCGCGGGCCACCTTCGAGGCACTATACACCGAGGCACCATCTTCGCTGACGGTATATATTTGGGGCTGTTTGCTATTAGCTGTTTGCTTTTGGCTGTTAGCTGACTGCAAACTGCCTACGGCGTCGTCCACAAACTCCTTGGTCTCGCGGCTGGCAGTGCCGTTACCTATGGCGATGGCTTCTATCTGGTAGTCCTGTATCATCTGCTGCACATGGATGCTGGCCTGCATGCGGTGATTGACAGGCGGGTGGGGGAAAATGGCCTCGTGGTGAAGCAGGTTACCCTGGGTGTCCAGGCATACCACCTTGCAACCAGTGCGGAAGCCTGGGTCTATGCCCATGACGCGCTTCTGACCGAGTGGGGCAGAGAGCAACAGCTGGCGCAGGTTTTCGGCAAAGACACGGATGGCCTCCTCGTCGGCTCGCTCCTTGCTCAGGTTGGCAAACTCTGTCTCTATAGAGGGGAGCAGCAGACGCTTGTAGCCGTCCTCGACAGCTTCCTCCAGCAGCTTTCGGCAGGCCCCGCCACCAGGGAAGGGATTAGGAGGCAGGTTCCGCTTCAGCCGTCTGACGGCTTCGTCGTCGTCAATAGTCAGGCTGATACGCAGGAATCCCTCGCTCTCACCTCGCCGCATAGCCAGCAGGCGGTGACTGGAACAGCGTTTCAGCGGCTCCTCCCAGTCGAAATAGTCGCTGTATTTCTGGGCCTCGTCGGTGTCTTTCTTGCTCTTGACAGCCTTCGACACGATGAAAGCCTCTCTGCGGAAGGCACTACGCACCAGGTTGCGGTTTCGTTCGTCCTCACTCATCTGCTCGGCAATGATGTCCTGCGCTCCTTTCAAGGCTGTGGCCACATCCTTCACGTCACCCTGTACGTAGCGCTGGGCTGCCTGCATGGGCTTCTGCTCGCGCTGCATCAGCAACAGCTGGGCCAAGGGCTCCAAACCCTGTTCGCGAGCCACCTGTGCGCGTGTCCTGCGCTTGGGTTTGTAAGGCAGGTAGATGTCCTCCAGCGTGGTCAGCTCCCAGCAGTCCTGGATGCGCTTCTCCAACTCAGGGGTCAGCTTGTCCTGCTCGCCAATGGTCTTCAGGATGGTCTCCTTGCGTTTCTGTATCTCTGCCAGATGCTCAGCACGGTCGCTGATGGCTGTTATCTGTACCTCGTCAAGTCCTCCTGTGCGCTCCTTGCGATAGCGCGAGATGAAGGGAATGGTACATCCCTCGTCCAATAGCTTCAGCGTGTTGCTGACGGCATGTTCAGACAGATGCAACTCGTTGGCTATTAACTGCGTGAAAATCTTAATATGCTCCATTGCTTTCGTGCTTAATGCTCCAGATGTGTGCTACGATGCCTGCCACGATGAGCAGCAGACCCGTCACCAGCAGCGAGTTATGACTGGCAAGGGCGTGAAAACGGGTCGCCAGAAGTACTAAAGTGCCTATTATAATAAGGAATATACCTTTATAATGCGCGAATTTCTTCATAAAAACGTTAAATTTGGTGCAAATATACGAAATTCTTCACTTTTCACTTTTCACTTTTTTTCGTACCTTTGCACCCGCATTTTGCAAAAATAACATTAATTAATTATTAAAGTAGTATGAATCAATACGAAACCGTTTTCATTTTGACTCCCGTTTTGTCTGATGAACAGATGAAGGAAACGGTCGCTAAGTTCAAGAAGGTTCTCACCGATAAGGGTGCAGAAATCCTGAATGAAGAGACCTGGGGACTGAAGAAGATGGCTTACGCTATCCAGAAGAAATCTACAGGTTTCTACT
>JAFPEE010000188.1 GCA_017389705.1 Prevotella sp. | reverse complement strand
TTTGCAAGCGATATGATAAAATGATAGTTGTACTATGGGTGTAGAAATACGCGAGCGTTACATAGATCCGTACACAGATTTCGGTTTCAAGAAGCTGTTCGGCACCGAGCTGAACAAGGACTTGCTGATTAGTTTCCTGAATGCGCTGTTCAACGACAGTAGCATGGAAATCAAGGATGTGAAGTACCTGAACGGCGAGCATTTGGGCGACGGTTATGGGGACCGCCGTGCCGTGTTTGACGTGTATTGCATGACGGATGATGGTGGCCGTTTCATCGTGGAGATGCAGAAGGCCGAGCAGGCTTATTTCAAGGATCGCAGCATCTACTATTCCACGTACCCCATCCGCGAGCAGGCTTCTAAGGGCTCGTGGGACTATCGTTTGGAGAATGTCTACACCGTGGGGTTGCTGAACTTTACGTTCCCTGAGAATGAGTATCCAGAAGACAGCTATGTGCATGAGGTGAAGCTGAAGGACGTGGAGGATAACCATGTGTTTTATGATAAGCTGACGTTCGTTTACTTGGAAATGCCCAAGTTCAACAAGCGTGAGGATGAGCTGGTGACGATGTTCGACAAGTGGATGTTTGCATTGCGCAACCTGTCTCGCTTGATGGATCGTCCTCAGGCTCTGCAAGAACGCGTGTTCAAGCGACTGTTCGACCAGGCTGAGATAGCCACTTTCACTCCGCAGGAGCGTCGTGAGTATCAGGAGAGCGTGAAGGACTACTGGGACTACTACAGCACCATGACAACTGCCCATAAGAAAGGTCGTGCAGAAGGATTGGCTGAGGGTCGTGCAGAAGGATTGGCCGAGGGTCGTGCTGAAGGTCGGACAGAAGAACGCCTTGCCAATGCCCGCAGTCTGTTTGCCAATGGAGTCCCTATAGACCTTATCGTCAAGAGCCTTGGCTTGACCGCCGAAGAAGTAGAAGTATTATTAAGAAATAGATGAACATAGTGTATAACTTTAAAACCAATATAGCATAAGAACCAGACAGTATAGATGAACATCAGGGAGTCATAGCAGGCACCAGGTGCCTCCCTTCCAATAGGGAAACGAGACAAACAGATTTATTAACCAAGAAATTGTGCGTCGCATTCCCGTTCGTACTTTTTTCGATAACTTGAGCTTTCTGCTCTTGTTCTCTCCTATTAGAATACCGGCAAATATTCACACATTGAGAGCAAGCAGTTCAGAAGGTTCACGTCCGTAAAGGCGTGAACTGTTCTTGCTTGTTTAATGTGAATGGTCACTTGCCGGTAACCAAGATAGGAGAATAAGCATCGGATGGTTGCACGCCTTTTCTTATTATCAAACAAAACATCAATGAAGCTAAAATTATTATTGATTCTCTTGTTCATTGCCACACTTTCGACATACGCAGACAGTGCCCGCGTCGTCATCAAGCAAAAGAGTGGCAATGAGACCATTCTGGAGTTGGCCACCAACCCAGTAATCACATTCTCAGGTGAGGATATGGTTGTCAAGACCAACTTAACTACCATATCCATACCATTGGGCGATATTGACAACTATACAGCTTACGATGGAACAACGGACATTCGTTCGCTGTCAGATGACCCGCAGTATGTTAACGGTCATGTAGTATTCAGTGGGCTTGCCAAAGGAGCCGAAGCACGTGTCTATACCATAGACGGACGTTTTGTCAGTCGTCAGCCTGCTGATGCCTCTGGCCGTGTAGACATCAGTCTCGACAGCCTCCCCAAGGGAGTGTACGTCATCAGCACACCAAACAGCAAACTTAAGATTATGAATTAGTAAAAAACCAAAGTTATGAAAAGAATAGTTACATTATTGGCCATAGTAGGCCTTTGTCATCTCAACACCTTCAGTCAAAAGAAGTATGAGATGGTTGTGGAAAAGACCGATGGTACGGAGACCGTCTTCAACGTAGAGGATATTGTGCGTACTTTCTTCCGTGAAAGAACAGCCGGAACTGGTGATTGCCCAGACAATAACCACCCGCACTGGATAGACCTCGGCCTGCCGAGTGGTACGCTGTGGCGGTGCTGCAACGAGGGAGCCTCCACGCCGGAGGGCTTTGGCGGGTATTATACTTTCGGACAGGTGTCTTCGGCTCCATCGTTAGACCAGATAAAAGAACTTTTAGGATACACTATGTGGGTTTGGACTACACAGAATGGCATTAACGGTATGAAGTTCACTGGGCGCAATGGCAATGGCGGCACCATTTTCCTTCCCGCTGCAGGCCAGCGCTGGGACGGCGAGTCCGGCCTCGTTGGTTGGGGTGGCTTCTATATGTCGTCTACACCTAACGGCGAGAACGACGCCTACATATTGGGCTTCGATTCGGATGGCATGCGTTGGTACGGCAGTGACCGCGGCTTCGAGCGTTCTGTGCGCCCCGTGCGTTAGTCATCGACTTGTCGCTTGCTACCGTAGGGACGCAAGAACTGAAAGTGCATCCTTTCTCAACGCGAAAACTCGCCTCGCCGAAACTGGAAGTCACACCCCTGAATCCAGACAGGCTTGCTGTGGGGCCCAAAAAGGTGAGAAGTTAGGACGTATAGAACCATTAAAATAATAGGAGGACAAGTGATGCTGAAAGTAATTGATGTTGATTATGTAAAGGACTACCAATTGCTGCTAACGTTTAATGACGGAACTCGCAAATTGGCTGATCTGAAACCTTATCTTAGTGGTGAGGTGTTTGGTGAGTTACTTGACCTTGAGAAGTTTGTCCAGTATGGTTTGACTGGTTATACCATTGAATGGGCAAATGGTGCAGATCTCGCTCCAGAGTTTCTATACGAGATAGGAAAAGTGGCTTAGTTGATAGAAAAGAAATCCTCCCTTACATGAAAAGAAAGCGGAAATGAAGAATTTCCGCTTTTTTGTTGGTGGTTAGGCAAAAAAAGTGTAATTTTGCAAGCTAAAAGAGAAAAAACAGACTAAACAGATATGAAAGAGTATAAACATCCATTGCGCAGTGCGGTATGCACGGAAGGTAGAAGAATGGCTGGCTCTCGCGCCCTGTGGGTAGCTACTGGTATGAAACAAGAGCAGTTTGGCAAGCCTATTATTGCCATCGTCAACTCGTTTACCCAGTTTGTTCCAGGCCATACACATCTGCATGAAATAGGTCAGATAGTACGTGAAGAGATAGAGCGGATGGGCTGCTATGCCGCTGAGTTCAACACCATTGCCATAGACGATGGTATTGCCATGGGCCACGACGGCATGCTCTACTCGCTGCCCTCTCGTGACATCATTGCCGACTCCGTAGAGTATATGGTCAATGCCCATAAGGCTGATGCCATGATCTGCATCTCCAACTGCGACAAGGTGACGCCTGGCATGCTTATGGCCTCTATGCGTTTGAATATCCCTACCGTGTTCTGCTCGGGAGGTCCTATGGAGGCTGGACGCTGGCGTGGCGAGAATGCTGATCTCATTACGGCAATGGTGAAGGGTGCAGACCCCACCGTGTCTGACGAAGATATGAGGGAGCTTGAAGGCTGCGCCTGTCCTGGCTGTGGCTCGTGCTCTGGCATGTTCACCGCCAACTCCATGAACTCACTGACAGAAGCCATTGGCCTCTCTTTACCAGGCAATGGTACCATCCTTGCCACACATACCAGTCGTGTAGAGCTGTTCAAGCAGGCTGCTCGTCAGATAGTCAAGAATGCCATGGCATACTATGAGGATGGCGACGAGAGTGTACTGCCTCGTAATATCGCTACCCGTAAGGCTTTCCTCAACGCCATGACACTCGATATAGCCATGGGAGGATCGACCAATACCGTGCTTCACTTGTTAGCGGTGGCTCAGGAGGCTGGTGCCGACTTCACCATTAAGGATATTGACGCCTTGAGTCGCAAGACACCGTGTTTGTGCAAGCTCGCACCGAATACACAGAAATACAGCGTACAGGAATGTGGACGTGCAGGAGGTATTCTGGGTATCCTTAACGAGCTGAACAAGGGTGGGCTCATCGATGGCTCTGCTCCTCGCGTCGATGGTATGACGCTGGGCGAGGCCATGAAGAAGTATGATATCTCAGAGAAATCCGAGAACTCTGCCATCTCGATATATTACGCTGCCCCTGGCAACCGCTTTTCTACGAAGATGGGCAGTCAGTCAGTAAAGTGGGAGAGTCTCGATACCGATCGTGCCAACGGTTGTATCCGTGACCTTGAACATGCCTATACTAAGGACGGCGGACTTGCCGTACTCTTTGGAAATATCGCTCAAGATGGCTGTGTGGTCAAGACTGCAGGCGTAGATGAGGAGTTGTGGCACTTCGAGGGGCCTGCCGTCGTGTTTGACTCACAGGAAGACGCTTGCGAGGGCATTTTGGGTGGCAAGGTGAAAAAGGGCGATTGCGTGGTCATTACCCACGAGGGTCCGAAAGGTGGTCCTGGCATGCAGGAGATGCTCTATCCCACCAGCTATATTAAGTCCATGCACATGGGTAAGGAGTGTGCGCTGATTACTGACGGACGCTTCTCTGGTGGTACCTCAGGCCTTTCCATTGGTCACATCTCGCCCGAGGCTGCCTCTGGTGGTAATATCGGCAAAATTAAGGACGGTGACATCATAGTCATTGATATTCCAAACCGCAGCATCAATGTCAAGCTCTCTGACGCTGAGCTCGCTGCACGTCAGCAGCAGCCTCTGAAGCGTAATCGTCAGGTTAGCAAGGCCTTGCGGGCTTATGCACAAAGTGTTTCAAGCGCAGATAAGGGTGGAGTAAGAATTATAGAATAAAGGTTTTAGCCATTGGTAAGCGATTTTTAGCTTTGCCAATAGCTATAGCTAACAACAAGAATATGAGAGACAGAATAACAGGTTCGAAAGCGCTGATGCGAGCTTTGCAGGCAGAAGGGGTAAAGACTATCTTCGGTTATCCCGGGGGGGCCATCATGCCCGTCTATGATGCGCTGTTCGACTATACACGAGGGGAAAAGAAGTGTTTTGACCACATCTTGGTACGTCATGAACAGGGTGCTACCCATGCTGCCGAGGGCTATGCCCGCGTTTCTGGCGAGGTAGGTGTTGCATTGGTCACCAGTGGTCCAGGTGCTACAAACACGCTGACGGGTGTGGCAGATGCTATGATGGATTCTACCCCCATAGTGGTTATTGCCGGACAGGTGGCCATTGGCACACTGGGAACAGATGCCTTCCAGGAGGTAGACCTCGTAGGTGTGGCCCAGCCTATCTGCAAGTGGGCCTATCAGATTCGTCATGCCGAAGACGTAGCGTGGGCAGTCAGCCGTGCCTTTTATATTGCACGAAGCGGCCGTCCGGGTCCTGTAGTGCTCGACTTCCCCCGCAACGCACAGGTTGAGGAGGTGGACTGGGAGCCCAAGAAGGTAGACTTCATCCGTTCCTATGTGGCATATCCCAAGCTGAAAGAAGAATCTGTTCGTGAAGCTGCCGAGCTTATCAACAATGCTAAACGTCCCTTGGCACTGGTAGGGCAGGGAGTTGAGCTGGGCAATGCACAAGAGGAGCTGAAGACTTTTCTGGAGAAAGCTGATATTCCTGCAGGACGAACCATGCTGGGACTCTCAGCGCTGGCTTCTGACCATCCTCTGAACGTCGGTATGTTGGGCATGCACGGCAATTACGCTGTTAACCTGAAGGAACAGGAGTGTGATGTGCTCATAGCCATTGGCATGCGTTTCTCTGATCGTGTGACAGGTAATACCAAGACCTATGCCAAGCAGGCCAAAGTCATCCACTTGGACATCGACAAGAGCGAGATCGACAAGAATATCAAGACCGACGTGGCTGTAGTGGCAGATTGTAAGGAGTCGCTGCCAGCCATTACCGCTCTTCTCAAGAAGGCCGACCACCACGAATGGCGCGAGTCGTTCCGTGAACTCGACCAGAAGGAATGCGATAAGGTTATTGAGCCCGCCATCCATCCCAAGCAGGGACCGCTGCTCATGGGTGAGGTAGTTAATGCTGTTGCCGAGCAGGCTCCACGAGGCACAGTGCTCGTCACAGATGTAGGTCAGAACCAACTCTTTGCCACGCGCTACTTCCGTTATCCCGAGAAGCGTAGCATCTGCACCAGCGGAGGTTTGGGCACTATGGGTTACGGAATGCCTGCAGCCATTGGAGCCACCTTTGCCACCGACCGCACCGTTTGCTGTTTTATGGGTGACGGAGGTTTCCAGATGTGCATTGAGGAGCTGGGCACTATTATGGAACAGAAGAGTCCTGTGAAGATGATTCTGCTGAACAACCACTACTTGGGGAATGTGCGTCAGTGGCAGGATATGTTCTGGCTGAAGCGAAAGTCGTTCACCAAGATGATGAATCCCAACTATGAGCTCATTGCCCGTGGCTATGGCATTAGCTATGAGGCTGTTTCCGAGCGTAAAGACTTGGTTGCCGCCATCAGACGTATGCTGACGACTGATGGCCCTTATATCCTTGAGTGTATTATCCTCGAGGAGGACAATGTCTTGCCCATGACACCTCCAGGAATGAATGTCAATGACATGATGTTGGAGATATAAGTGAATAATATGCTATTGCTTTAGTATGAAAGAGAACAAGAAGTTATATACACTTTTGGTTTATTCGGAGAATATTGCCGGTATACTGAACCAGATTACCGCAGTGTTTACCCGCCGACAGGTCAATATTGAGAGCTTGAACGTGTCGGCATCCTCCATTGAGGGCGTCCACAAGTACACCATCACCGCATGGAGCGATGAGGACCAGATTAACAAGATTACCCGTCAGATAGAGAAGAAGATTGATGTGGTAAAGGCCAACTACTTCACCGACGACCAACTGTTCATTCGTGAGACAGGACTCTACAAGCTCTCCACCGAGAAGGTGCTTCAGAACCCTGACATCTCACGTACCATCCGTCGTCATGATGCCTCTATTACCGAGGTGAACCCGACCTACGTCATTGTCATGAAGAATGGCAAGACTGAGGAGATACTGTCACTCTTCTATGCTCTTAACGAGTACGACTGTGTGCTCCAGTATACTCGTTCAGGTCGAATTGCCGTTACCCGCGCCAAGCAAGAGCAGGTCAGCGAGTTCCTAGAGGAGCGTGAGCTTGCCCATCAGTAGTTCGATAGTCTAATGGATAAAGTAGGACGTTACGAGTTTATGGCAGAGCCGTTCCACTGCGATTTCAGCGGACGACTCTTTATGGGGCATCTGGGCAACCATCTGCTCAATGCTGCTGATTTCCATTCTACGGCACGCGGCTTCGGCATGCAGTATCTTATGGGCATCCATCGGTCGTGGGTACTCTCCCGTCTGGCCATCGAGATGACTGAGATGCCACAAATGTATACCAAGTTTAATGTCGAGACATGGGTGGAGTCCGCCATGCGCTACTTTACCTCACGCAACTTCGCTGTCGTAGGTCAAGGGCCAGCAGCCAAGGTTTATGGCTATGGTCGTAGCATTTGGGCCATGATAGATACCGAGAGCCGTCAGCCTACTGACATCTACGATATTGACAACGGCGCCATCGACAATTGGATTGTCATCGACAAGGAGTGTCCTATCGACAAGGGTGGGCGAGTGAAGATGTCCGAACAGGCTGAGCTCATCCGTACCATCGACACCCACTACAACGATGTCGATATCAACGGCCATATCAATTCCGTTAAGTACATCGAACACGTTCTCGACCTTTGGCCTCTTGAGTGGTATCGTGAGCATGCCGTTAAGCGTTTTGAGATAGCCTATGTTGCAGAGGCCCATGCCGGTGACGCATTGAGTTTCTACAGCGAGTCTTGCCCCACCACCGATGTTGGTGAGCAAGCTTTCTGCATCCGCATCATTCGCACAGACGGCACCGAGTGCTGCCGCAGTAAAGTGATTTTCCTCCCTATAGACCAAGTATAATTAATAGTGGTAACATAAGAAAGGCAACCAACACGGTTGCCTTTCTTGTAGTATGATGGATATGATATAGGACCTTACGGTCTCCCTATTCAGCTCCAAAGTATTCCTGCAGTTCCTGAGCAGCACTACCTTCCGAATTAGGCAGGTCGCGGATAATCTGGCCATGCTCCAGCAGGGCGATGCGTGTGGAGATGTCGATAGTATGCTGCAGGTTGTGACTGGAAATGATGATGGTGGCATGCGTCTGACGGGCATAGTCGCGCAGCAGATGTTTGAGCACCATCTGGCTGGTGGGGTCGAGAAAGTTGAAGGGCTCGTCGAGGACGACAGTCTTGGGACGACGGAAGAGGGCGGAGATGATGCCTACCTTCATTTTATTACCAGCTGAAAGGTTGCGGATGAGCTTCTTCTGTCCGAAGATCTCGCCGTTAGCAAAACGCTCAAACAACAGCAGACGTTCATCGACCTCTGCCTGATTGATGCCTGAGATCTTGCCGAGGAAGGTAAAATACTCCTCGGGTGTGAGGAAATCGATGAGAAATCCCTCGTCGATATAGGCTCCGACATGCTGTTTCCAGACCTCTGACTCCATAGGGTTGATGGGCTCACCTTCTGGAAAAATGTATGCAACACTGCCATCGTCAGCCTTGAGCAGGTCGAGGAGCAGTCGGAAGAGGGTAGTTTTTCCGGCACCATTGTTACCTACGAGGCCCAGGATATCCCCGTTGTTAATGGTAAACGAGGGGATATCGCAGGCACACGTCTCGCCAAAGTTCTTCTTGAGATTTTCTATCTTAATCATACTAAGCCTTTTCCGTGACACTGTTTAAACTTCTTACCTGAACCACATGGACAGGGATCGTTACGACCAGGCATCTTGTCTTTGATGATAGGTGTGCGGGGTTGCTGGGCTCGGGTGTCCTGGGCAGCAGCTGCAGCCTGGTTGGGATCTGTCATCTGTTCTTGTGTCAGGCTCTGTTTCGACTCGGTGTACTGCTGGCGCTGGGTATGCTCCTCAGGAGCAGCCTCCTGCACCTGCTGCATCTCAGGAATCTGAGCACGCATAAGGATAGAGACAGAACGGTTGTTCATGTCGTTTACCATGTTGTCGAATAGCTTGACGCTCTCGAGCTTGAAAATGAGCAGGGGGTCTTTCTGTTCGTAAGAAGCGTTCTGTACGGAGTGCTTCAGCTCGTCAAGCTCGCGCAGGTTGACCTTCCAGGCATCGTCGATGATGTGGAGCAGAATCTGCTTCTCGAACTCCTTGACGACAGACTTACACTCTGTATCGTAGGCTTCCTTGAGGTTGCAGGCGATGCTGTACATGCGGCGACCGTCGGTCAGGGGCACGACGATACGTTCGTAAATCTGTCCCTGAGTCTCGTAGACCTGTTTGATGACAGGCATAGCGACTTCTTGTACGCGTTCCATCTTACGTTTGAAGTTGCCCATAGCTACCTGGAAGACCTCCTCACACAGCTGCTCATGGTTCTTCTCGATGAACTCCTCGCTGGTGAAGGGTACCTCCATGGCGAAGACCTTGATGAACTGCTCCTTGCAGCCCTCGTAGTCGTTCTGTTCGATGATGTTGACAACGCGGTCCCAGATGGTGTTGGAGATATCCATGCCAATGCGCTCACCCATCAGAGCGTGACGACGCTTGGAATAGACTACGGTACGCTGCTTGTTCATCACGTCATCGTACTCCAGCAGGCGCTTACGGATACCGAAGTTGTTTTCCTCGACTTTCTTCTGTGCACGCTCTACCTGTTTGCTAATCATGGGGCTCTCCAACATCTCGCCTTCTTTGAAACCCAGACGGTCCATGACGGAGGCAATGCGCTCAGAGCCGAACAGACGCATGAGTTTGTCTTCCAGTGAGATGAAGAATAGCGATGAGCCTGGGTCGCCTTGACGTCCAGCACGTCCACGTAACTGGCGATCCACACGACGAGACTCATGACGCTCGGTACCGATGATAGCCAGACCACCAGCGGCCTTTACTTCTGGCGAGAGCTTGATATCGGTACCACGACCGGCCATGTTGGTGGCGATGGTGACGGCGCCCTTGCCATTAGTTGACTGACCAGCCAGAGCCACGATGTCAGCCTCCTTCTGGTGTAGCTTGGCATTCAGCACCTGGTGGGGGATGCCTTCGCGCTTGCCCGTTTCAGGATTGACATACATGTCGAGCATACGGGAGAGCAACTCTGAGATTTCCACGGAGGTGGTACCAATCAAGATAGGACGTCCTGCATTGCGCAGGCGTACAACCTCCTCAATGACAGCACGATACTTCTCTCTGGCTGTCTTGTAGATGCGGTCGTCCATATCATCGCGGATGACGGGTTTGTTGGTGGGAATCTCCACCACGTCGAGCTTATAGATGTCCCAGAACTCACCAGCCTCGGTAGAAGCGGTACCCGTCATACCAGCCAGCTTGTGGTACATACGGAAGTAGTTCTGCAGGGTAATGGTGGCGAAGGTTTGTGTGGCAGCCTCAACCTTGACGTGCTCCTTAGCCTCGACAGCCTGGTGCAGTCCGTCAGACCAACGACGACCTTCCATAATACGGCCAGTCTGCTCGTCGACAATCTTTACCTCACCGTCAATGACAACGTACTCGTCGTCCTTGTTGAACATACAGTAGGCTTTGAGCAACTGCTGCAGGGTGTGTACGCGTTCCGACTGGACTGCATAGTGCTGTAGCATCTCGTCTTTCTTGTTGATGCGCTCCTCATCCGTGAGTGAGGTGTCGCCCTCGAGGGCTGACAGCTGACTGGTGATGTCGGGGAGTACGAAGAGGTCTTTATCGTTTACCTGGTTGGCCAACCATGCGGTACCCTTATCGGTGAGGTCGCACGAGTTAAGCTTCTCGTCTACTACGAAGTAGAGGGGCTCAACCACCTCAGGCATACGACGGTTATTGTTCTCCATATAGGTCTCTTCCGTCTTAAGCATACCACTCTTGATACCTTCCTCGGAGAGATATTTGATGAGGGGTTTGTTCTTAGGCATTGACTTGTGCGAGCGGTAGAGGGCCAGGAAACCTTCATCCGTCAGTTTCTTGTCGTTCTTCTCCATACCTTCGGAAATCTTCTGCTTGGCATCAGCCAGGAACTGTGTGGCCAGCTGCTTCTGTACGCCTACAAGTTTCTCCACCAGAGGCTGGTACTCCTCGAACATCTGGTCATCGCCCTTTGGCACGGGACCGGAGATAATCAGCGGCGTACGGGCATCGTCTATCAGCACAGAGTCAACCTCGTCGACAATGGCGTAGTTGTGGGCACGTTGTACGAGGTCGCTGGGTGCGATAGCCATGTTGTCACGCAGATAGTCGAAACCGAACTCATTGTTGGTACCAAAGGTGATATCTGCCTGATAGGCCTTACGACGGGCCTCGCTGTTAGGCTGGTGCTTGTCAATACAGTCGACGGAAAGTCCATGGAACATATAGAGTGGACCCATCCACTCGGAGTCACGCTTGGCAAGATAGTCGTTGACGGTAACGACGTGTACACCGTTGCCTGTCAGGGCGTTCAGGAAGACGGGGAGGGTTGCGACAAGGGTCTTACCTTCACCCGTAGCCATCTCGGCAATCTTACCCTGGTGCAGTACAACACCACCGAAGAGCTGTACGTCGTAGTGCACCATTTCCCACTTCAGATCGTTGCCGCCTGCTGTCCAGTGGTTGTGGTAGATGGCCTTGTCGCCATCAATGGTGACGAAGTCCTTGCGGGGGTCTGCAGCCAACTCACGGTCGAAGTCGGTAGCTGTTACGATGGTCTCTTCGTTTTCGGCAAAGCGACGGGCTGTCTCCTTGACGATGGCAAAGACCTCGGGCATGACCTCATCGAGAGCCTTCTCGTAGATTTCGAGCACTTCCTTCTCCAGCTTGTCAATCTGGGCAAAGATCTCAGCACGTTCGTCGATGGGTGTGTCCTCGATAGTAGCCTTCAGCTTCTCAATTTCCTCTTTTTGCTTGGTTGCTGACTCTTGCACCTGGCGCTGAATATCCTTGGTGCGTTGGCGCAGCTGGTCGTTGTCGAGCTGCTGAATGGCAGGGTAGGCAGCCTTCACTTTCTCCACGAGGGGCTGGATGAGCTTCATGTCGCGTGAAGACTTGTCGCCAAACAGCGAGCGTAAAATCTTGTTGAAATTCATATCTTTTATTTATTTGTTTACCTTAATTAAATAATACGGGGTGCAAAGTTACGAATAAGTGAGCGAAAAACCAAATCTATTTGGATTTTTCCGAACGAAAGTAACTTCAACGGTGTCCCGCTCTTGTTTTTACCTTTGTTACCTTTAAAAAAGTGGCTCTGCCGAGCAAGCGTTAGGTGCCCGGATGCGGATAGCTCTTGCTATAGTAGGTGCAATGCGGTCTACCGTAACAGGAGTAACAATGCGCTGGGCTGTAATGTTGGTTCCAAAGAAAATAATCGGGAAGGGAATGTAGCTGGAGCGCGATACGCTGGTGCTCTGTGTCTCCTCATTGACGAGCTGCCATCCTGGCGCAATATCAATGAGCAGGTCTCCACACTTGTCAATGTTAAAACCGTTGCGGACCTTTTGCAGCAGCTGACTGTCGCTGGTCAGTAGCTGGGTGCTGGTATAGACGTTGCGTACTCCAGCCATCTGCAGTACGAACTCCTGGGCCTGACGGAGCACGACACCGAGGTTGAGATTCTTTTTCTCGATGTGTTTCCTGTTCAGGTAGAGCTGGTTGCGGTGTGTGGTCTCAACATATTGTGCAGAGCCATAAACGGCTCCCAGGTACATGTTCAGCAGATTGGCGGCACGATTGATGTAGAACTTACCTGTGGGGATGTGGAAACGCTCGTTCACTCCCTCACGTTCTTCAGTTGTCGTGCCAGTACCAGTGATGACGAAGAGTACCCGCCCGGTAGGGAACTTGCGCTGAATGCCCTTGATGAGGTCGGCAATATCGTGGTCAAGCAGCTGGTAGCCTACGATGTCAGGCTGCAGGGTATAGCTCAGACACAGCAGGTCAGTATTGTCGTCCATGCCGATGCCTGACTGCTCGACACATCTTAATGCCAGTGCCGTTACGTTTCTGTTGGCATCGTCAGAAGGGTTGTACTGACGAGTGTACTGACTCATCCAAGCTTCTCCGGAAGGATAGTAGGGCGTCGTCTTCCATGCTCCTTGCGAGCACCATACCGTGCCGTCAGCCACATGGCCTGCTGCCAAAATGGCACTCTCGGCATTGGTGGCAAACGAAAACACCTTGCATAGTCCGTTGAAGGCTATCTTCATCTCGTCACCCAAAGTCGATGTAAGCAGTTGTGCAGGGGAGTAGCCCTGCTCTTTGTCGTCGACGATGTTTTGTGGACGGAGGGTTTTGCGGTCAAGCCATTCAACGCCGGTTACACCATTATAATAAGGAGTGCTGCCAGTAGCAAGCGATGCCGTTGCCGAAGCATGGTCGACGGGAGTGAAGTTATAGTTGGCGTTGGGATAGACTAACCCTTTGGAAAGCAATAGCTTGAAGCCGCCTTGTGAGTAGAGTGGGGCATAGGTTTCCAGATAGTCTGAGCGCAGCTGGTCGATGGCTATGCTGACCACCAGCTGAGGTGTCTGGGCAATAGCCTGTGCAGTGGCTTCGGCACTAAAACCCAGCAGCGACAGTAGGGTGATGTAGAGGTATCTGTTCCTATTTCTCATGCGGAGACTCTTTTGATGTGAATACAACATTGAAGTAGCAAACATAATGCCAAACTCCAGATGCCCTCTGCGTAAGTCTGGAAGAGTGCTCCGATGAGGAACAGCACGGCCAGCACCAGTGTAATAGTCCAGTAGCGTGTCTGCCGACGCTTGATAACGGGCCACAGAAAGAACCAGGGCAGCGGATTCAGCAGCAGGAACTGCAGGTTGAGGCTGACGGTGGGATGTTGCGAGAACAGCATCAGGAAAAGCGTGATGCCTATGAAACCTGTTGTCAGCATCAATAGTATGTCCCAAGCCAGCAAGGAACGCTTCCACCTCCACTCTGCAAGGAAGATAAGGATGCCGATGAGCAACAGTAGGATGCCACAAACCGTGGGAGACAATGGGAAACCCTCCTGTATAATTTGGACGCCGCCAGGCACAGCCACTCGGCGCTCCTTTACCATAGGACGGTACTGTCCGTTTTCGTAAATCTGTGCATGGTCAAAGTCATACATCAGATTGTAGGGCAGGAATTCCTGTTGACGACGGTCAGTCTGCTGGTCGGCCTTGATGCCCAACAGCAAATCATTGCCGAAACGAGCCCAGGGATTGTTGCGAGTCATCTCATGAACCATTTCGCGGTATGATGGCGTAAAATCCTCACGACCAGTATATTCCACTTTTCCGCTAATGCACTTCTCGATGACATCTCGGGCCTTGGTGGTGCAGTTGTTGTAGAAGTAATTGTAGCGGTAAATCTTGTTCTCAGGGCGAAGGTTTTCGCTCAGCAACTGGTGCAGAACACCCTTCTCATAACTGCTTAGGTTGAGCACCTGCTCAGTTACCATGCTGCCGAAATGCTGATACTCTTTCAGGAAAAAGTGGTAGGGGTAGGCTCCCAGCTCATAGTCAGTCAGTCCGAAAACAAAGCGGAGTACGAAGTAAGGCTTCTTGAAGTCGAAGACTCCATAGTTGAAAGCGGCATCGGTGCTGTTGTCTTTGTGCATGTCGTGGTAGCGGATGGCCGTATGACCGTAGAGGCTGTATACCTCGTCGTGGGGTTGGCAGGTCAGCAGGCTTACCTCCACCGAATCGTAATACTCGGCATTGAAGTCTTCTTGCGCGCTGGCCGTTTGTGTCGTCCAGCACGCACACAGGAGCACTAAAATAGTCCTAAAAACGGTTTCTAAATGTTTCACGATGCAAAATTAACCTATATTTTCCACTTATCGTGCGTTTATTTCGTTTTTTTTCAATAATTTTGCAGACGATTTTCGGATTAGTAAGATAAAAACAGATGAAAAAGCGAATATTTGGAAGCTTGCTGGCTGGTCTCATGACGCTCTCTGCCATGGGTCAGGTAAGCAGTACGCTTTCCCCATACAGCCAGTTTGGCTTAGGTGTATTGGCAGAACAGTCGCTGGGCTTCAATCGTGGCATGAGTGGCTTGGGCATCGGTATGCGCAATGGCAAGTACGTCAATGTGCAGAATCCTGCCTCTTATTCTTCCATAGACTCCCTGACCATGATACTTGACTTAGGTGTTTCAGGACAGATTACGAATTTCAAAGAAGGCGTTAAGAAGGTCAATGCCAAGACGGCCGACTTTGACTATGCCGTGATGGCCTTCCGGGTTCTGCCCAAGTTGGGTGCCAGCCTGGGTGTGATACCTTATTCTAATATAGGCTACGACTACAACTATTATTCAGATTTTGGTTCGGCTTCTGCCGACTATTATGCCGATGCCTCAGACAGCTACTATGGTCTGGGCTATAGTGGTACAGGCGGTTTTAGTCAGGCTTTCATCGGATTGGGATGGGAATTTGCCAAGGGAATCTCTGTCGGTGCGAATATCTCCTATTTCTGGGGTAAGTACGAGAAGACGGCAGGTACGGTGCTTAACGATACCTATGCCAATACGCTGGCTAGAAGCTATACGACCAATATTAACAGTTGGAAGCTTGACTTAGGAGCACAGTATTCTAAGGCGATTGGCAAGGATGACCTGCTTACCGTAGGTGCCACCGTTGGCATTGGCCACAGGCTGGGTGCCAGAGCCAACCTGTCTATCGTCAACACCAATACGACTACCAGCGTGACTACTACCACGAACGATAGCGTGCTGAACGCTTTCAAGTTGCCCTTCACCTTTGGTCTAGGTGCTTCTTATACCCACAAGAACAGCCTGACAGTAGGTGCTGACTATATGATGCAGAAATGGGGCAACATCGATTATCCCATGGTCAACGCCTCTACCTCCCGCTATGAACTGACCAGTGGTCTGCTGAAGGACCGTCATAAGGTAACTGTCGGTGCCGACTGGATTCCCGATCCCAACCCCATGGCCCGTGGTTTCCTGAAGCGTGTGCACTATAGGGTAGGAGTTTCTTACGCAACACCTTATTATAAAATAGGTACGCACGATGGTCCGAAGGAATTGTGTGTCAGCGCAGGCTTCGGCATCCCCATCATCAATACTTGGAACAACCGTACGACGCTGAACATAAGTGCCCAGTGGGTAAATACCTCAGCGAAGGACCTGGTGACGGAGAATACCTTCCGCATCAATATCGGATTGACATTCAACGAACGTTGGTTTGCTAAATGGAAGGTCGACTAAGTCCCATATTCATTTTTCTGGCCCTTGTGCTCTTAGGCTCTTGTGAGGAGCAGCGGGAGCATACGGCACCAGCCATCCATGAACGTGACTCCGTTTCGATGATGACGAGCTACGGAGTGAACACGCTCATCTCCGACTCGGGTGTCATCAAATACAAGATTGTGACCGAGCGTTGGGATGTCAACACAGTCAAGCAGCCACCCCGCTGGACCTTCGAGAAAGGTATCTTCCTCGAGCAGTTTGACGAGAAATTCCATGTCGAGGGCTATATCAATGCCGACACGGCGTGGTACTACGAGCAGCAGAAGCTGTGGGAGCTCCGTGGCCGGGTGCATATCCGCAACGTCAACGGACTGATATTCGATAGCGAGGAACTCTTCTGGGATGGCATCAAGCATGAATTCTACTCCTATAAATTCTCCAAGGTGGTGACGCCAGAGCGTACCATGCAGGGAACCTATTTCCGTAGCGACGAGCACATGGCCCGCTATGAGGTAACCAATAGTGTGGGTTCCTTCCAGTCGGAAGACATTGACGGCAGCAACCAGCAGGACGAGCAGCAGACGGACACCAACCAGGTGGCTCCACCGCAGCGTCAGGCTGCCACCCGACACAAAGCCACACAGAAATCAAACTTCACGACACCATGACGCAGCTGATAATAGGATTGATCATCACGATATTATTCTCGGCCTTCTTCTCCGGCATGGAGATAGCCTTTGTGTCGAGCAACCGACTCAGGGCAGAGATGGACCGCGAGAAAAACGGACTCTCCCAGCAGGCTTTGGATGTGTTCTATGCCCATCCCAGCAACTTTATCTCAACCATGCTGGTAGGCAATAACATCTCACTCGTCGTCTATGGTATCCTCTTTGCACAGATTTTCGATGCCACGCTCTTTGAGCCGCTCAGCGATGGAGCCCGCGTTACCTGCGACACCCTTCTGTCTACTGTCGTAGTGCTCTTTACGGGTGAGTTCCTGCCCAAGACCATCTTTAAGTCCAATCCCAACGGACTGCTGACATTTTTTGCCTTGCCGGCCTATCTCTGCTATATCGTTCTCTATCCCATCTCCCGCTTTGCCACGGCCTTGTCCCGAGGCATGCTGCGCCTGATAGGTGTCCGTTTGCCGAAAGAGACTGAGGGTAAGGAGTTTACGAAGGTCGACCTGGACTATCTGGTGCAGTCGAGCATCGATAATGCCAAGGACAACACGGAGATAGAAGACGAAGTGGAGTTGTTCCACAATGCCCTTGACTTTGCTGACACCAAGGTGCGCGACTGCATGGTGCCTCGAACAGAGATAGAGGCTGTCGACATCGAGTATTGTACCGTCGAGCAGCTGAAGAACAAGTTCATTGAGAGTGGCCATAGCAAGATGATAGTCTATCGTGATGATATTGACCACATTATAGGCTACATACACTCGTCAGAACTGTTCAAGAAGGTAGGCGACATCTCGAAGCATATCCAGCAGATGCCCTACGTGCCTGAGACCATGGCTGCCCGCAAGCTGATGCAGATATTCCTGCAGCAGAAGAAGTCGCTGGGCGTGGTTGTCGACGAGTATGGAGGCACCAGCGGCATTGTGTCGCTGGAAGACATCGTGGAGGAGATAACTGGCGATATCGAGGACGAGCACGACAGCCAGAAGTACGTGGCTAAGCAGCTCTCCGACGGTGACTACATGCTCTCTGCCCGACTGGAGATTGAGAAGGTGAACGAGCTCTTCGACCTCCATCTGCCCGAGAGTGACGACTATATGACAGTAGGTGGACTCATCCTGCATGAATATCAGTCGTTCCCCAAACTCAACGAAGTGGTCAAAATTGGTCATTTTGAGTTCAAAATCATCAAGAATACGATGACAAAAATAGAGCTTGTCAGGCTAAAAGTCATCGAATAAGGCATTTTTTCCGAAAAAGATGCCGAAGTTTGCGCGAAATTTAGTAATTTTGCAGGCTGAAATTGAAAAGTAAGAAAATAAAATAAAATAATTAAAGCAAAAATGGCAGCAATTGGAAAAATCAGAAGCTGGGGACCAGTACTCGCTACGGTGATTGGTCTGGCCCTCTTTGCATTCATTGCCGAAGAGATGTTCCGTTCGTGTGAGGCCACAGGCAACGAGCGCCGTCAGCAAGTAGGCGAAGTGTTAGGTAAGAAAATCTCTGTTCAGGAGTTTCAGTCTCTTGTCGATGAGTACCAGGATGTCATCAAGATGACTCAGGGCCGCGACAACCTCTCTGAGGAGGAGCTCAATCAGGTGAAGGATCAGGTATGGCAGCAGTTTGTCAACAATACCATCCTCGAAAAAGAGGCTCAGAAGCTGGGTCTTACTGTGACTGACGCAGAGATGCAGAACATGCTGAAGGCTGGTACCAACCCCATGTTGGCACAGACTCCGTTCGTCAATCAGCAGACCGGTCGTTTCGACGTAACGCAACTCACCAAGTTCTTGGCTGACTATAAGAAGGCTCAGCAGACTCCTGGTGCAGGCGAGATGGCTGAGCAGTATCAGCGCATCTACAACTACTGGAAGTTCATTGAGAAGACCCTCCGTCAGCAGATGCTGGCTCAGAAGTATCAGACTCTGCTCAGCCAGAGCTTCCTCTCTAACCCCATCTCGTCAAAGATGGCTTTCGAGGCTCAGAATCAGGAGAGCGATATCCAGCTGGCTGTCATGCCTTACAGCACTATCAAGGACACAGAAGTACAGGTGGCCGATGCTGACCTCAAGGCTAAGTACGACGAGAAGAAGGAGATGTACAAGCAGTATGTGGAGAGCCGCGACATCAAGTATGTAGACTTTCAGGTTGTAGCTTCTGCTGCTGACCGTGCAGCGCTGATGAAGACCATGCAGGAGGCTCAGCAGAACTTCCAGGCAGGTCAGGCTGTTGCCGAGGTTGTTCGCAAGGCTCAGTCACAGTTGCCTTACAGCGGCATGGCTGTTAACCGTGGTGCCCTGCCTACCGATGTCGCCGCCAAGATTGACTCTATGTCTATTGGCAGCGTGTCAGCTCCCTTCGAAACCAAGTTCGACAACACCCTCAACGTGGTGAAGTACATCAATAAGGTTCAGCTGCCCGACTCTGTTGAGTATCGTCAGATTCAGGTAGGTGCTGAGACTGCTGAGGCAGCCCACAAGCGTGCCGACAGCATCTATACAGCCCTGAAGGGTGGTGCCGATTTCGAGGCTCTGGCTAAGAAGTACGGTCAGACCGGCGAGAAGCAGTGGCTCACCTCTCCTATGTATGAGCGTGCTCAGAACCTCGACGCTGACACCAAGAACTACCTTTCTACCCTCACCACGCTGGGTGCTGGTGAGAGCAAGAACCTCGAGATGGCTCAGGGTAACATCATCGTTCAGGTGACAGCCCGTCGTGCTATGGTCGACAAGTATGATGTTGCTATCGTAAAGCATGCCATCGACTTCTCTAAGGATACCTACTCACAGGCTTACAATAAGTTCTCACAGTATGTCAGCGAGAACAAGACCTTGGAGCAGCTTGAGGCCAATGCCGCTAAGTTCGGCTATAAGGTTCA
This sequence comes from Prevotella sp., assembly GCA_017389705.1. Taxonomy (GTDB): domain Bacteria; phylum Bacteroidota; class Bacteroidia; order Bacteroidales; family Bacteroidaceae; genus Prevotella. The sequence continues at coordinate 1,717 of JAFPEE010000188.1, read as the reverse complement.
GGAGCGCAAGGATCTCTATAACTCAGAGCATACTGTGGCTGGCCTCCGTTCAACCCGTGAGGCTATGAAGTGGATCTTCGAGTCTAAGGCAGGTGATGTTTCTCCTCTCTACGAGTGTGGCACCAACGACCATCTGCTCGTGATTGCCCTGACCAAGGTACATCCCGAGGGCTATCGTGACCTCGCCGATGTTGAGGATGCGCTGAAGCAGGAGGTTATCCGCGAAAAGAAGTTCGCCAAGGCTGCTGAGAAGCTGGCTGGTGTCAAGAGCATCGCTGATGCCAAGGCTAAGGGTGCTACCATCGACAGCGTTCGTCAGATTACCTTCTCTGCTCCCGTCTTCGTACAGGCTGCAGGTGCTTCAGAGCCCTCTCTGAGTGGTGCTGTTGCCGCTGCCAAGGAAGGTCAGTTCTGTGCTAATGTCATTAAGGGTAACGGAGCAGCATATGTCTTCCAGGTACTCTCAAAGAAGCAGCGCGAAGGTGCTAAGCAGGACGACAAGCAGCAGCAGACTCAGCTCAAGCAGCAGGCCATGCAGGCTGCCAGCCGTTTCATGAACGAGCTCTACTTGAAGGCCGACGTTAAAGACAACCGCTACCTGTTCTTCTAAGAACACGCAACGAGATAACACAATCAAAGAAGGTGTCCCACAGGGGCACCTTCTTTTTTGATTCTCTTTTTGTTACTTTATAAGAAGCTTAGTTCGTTAGGCTTGGAGATGAGGATGTGCCGATTGTCCACTTGTATGACACCTCTTTCTTGAAGCTCACCGAAACATCGCTGAAGAGAGTATTTCTGCATGCCAAGATAGTTGGCAAGTGCCTGTCGTGACATGGGGAGTGTGATGGTATTGGAATGCTGTTCGAGTCTCAGATCCTGCAGATAGATGCAGACCCTTTCTTGTACGGTCATCGTCAGCATGCTGGCCTTTCGCCTAAGACTAGAGATGAGGCCTTCAACAGTCGCTCTACTTCTTCTTTCTTCAGTCGAGTCGCAGCACACGTGTGTCCTCCGTCACCTCTATAGTAATAAGATAGGTATTGTTGTCGGCAAAGAGTAGTGATGGCGAAAGGAAAGTCCCCTTCTCGTAGGTGCTTATTCTGACCACACGACCTGAGGGACCGGTAACGATGGCAGCCATCTCACCACTAATCACCACATTAGAGTGGGTGCAGGGTGTCCCTACCGTAGCAAAGATATCGCCTTTCTTGAATTGCTTTATCCGATAGCTGACGGTATGCATCATCTCGATAACCTCATTCTCGCTGACCCCCTTGAATAGTGGACATTGAGTGAGCACTTGTAGTATATCTATTTCCATGATTATTGCAAAGATAGTATAAAATGATGACATTTTAACGCATTTAACACTCTTCATGATGGATAATAACGGTTGTTATCCATATATATGAGGATAAATACTATATTTGCACCCAAACAGTAACTAAAACGCCGATGAAACTGAAAGAACTACTATCATTTACCGAGTGGTTTTCTTATCGTCAGAAAATTGGACTGCTGGTAATAGCAGGCGTCCTTGTTGGCTTGGGTGGGCTGTTCACGTATCTGCTACGTGCGCATACCTATTTTATAGGTGACGATCCTGCCGCTTGCGTCAACTGCCACATCATGACGCCCTATTATGCCACCTGGAGCCATTCGAGTCATGGACGCGACGCTACGTGTAACGATTGTCATGTGCCCCACCAGAACCTGG
>JAFPEE010000187.1 GCA_017389705.1 Prevotella sp. | reverse complement strand
CGTATGAAGTGGCATCAGGCTCTGGGCTTTGGTGCTGAGAACTATCGTTTCCACGACCACGACAAGCTGGCTCACTATGCTAACGCTGCTACCGATATCGAGTTCAAGATGCCTTTCGGCTTCAAGGAGGTAGAGGGTATCCACTCGCGTACCAACTTCGACCTGTCGCAGCATGAGAAATACTCCGGCAAGCAGATTAAGTACTTCGATCCGCAGACCAACGAGAGCTACACCCCGTACGTCATCGAGACATCAATCGGTGTGGACCGTATGTTCCTGAGCATTATGTGTCACGCCTTTGACGAAGAGAAGTTGGAAAATGGAGAAACACGTACCGTACTGCGTCTGCCTGCAGCATTAGCACCAGTCAAGTGTGCTGTAATGCCTCTGGTTAAGAAGGATGGTCTGCCCGAGAAAGCCCGTGAGATCATCGACCAGCTGAAGTATCACTTTGCCTGCCAGTACGATGAGAAGGATTCTATCGGAAAGCGCTATCGTCGTCAGGACGCCATCGGTACTCCATATTGCGTAACAGTTGACCACGATACTCTTAACGATGGTTGTGTCACCCTGCGTTTCCGCGACACCATGGAGCAGGAGCGTGTGAACATCAGCGAACTGAATGCGATTATTGAAGATAAGGTTAGCATTGCAAGTCTCCTAAAGAAGCTGCAGTAATGAATATCAAGCACTACTTATTCATTGGTTTGGCGCTTCTCGGCTTTGCGTCGTGCACGGAGGCTGATGAGGAGGATGAAGAGTGGGCCGACTGGCAAAACCGCAACGAGGCCTACTTTGAAGAGCAGTATCAGAAACACGACATAGAGACGGCGACCTGTTTCATCCTGCCCAGCTGGGGACAGCCTACTGAATTCTATGCCGCCACGGGGGGAATAGCACATACGGGCTGCATCCTGGTGGACGTCATCAAGAATGGGAGCGAATTGGAGACGACCTCCCCGCTGTTTACTGACTCCGTATCGGTGACTTACAGCGGCAGACTGATGCCGACAACACATTATCCGCTGGGATATGAGTTTGACCGTAGCTATCTGTCAAAGTACGACCCTGACGTGGATGTTCCCGCCTCGCTTGCCGTCAATGGCGTGGTAGAGGGTTTTTCCACTGCCGTACAGCACATGCGCCGAGGCGACAAGTGGCGCGTCATCGTTCCTTATCAGTTAGGATACGGCACATCGGCAAGAACCTCCATACCAGCTTACAGCACGCTGGTGTTTGAGATAGAGCTAATAGACTTCTGGTCTAAGAAAAAAGGTGACCGCCTATAGGCAGTCACTTTTTTCTTTCCAGCTGTTCCTGTTCCAAGTCTTTCCTGGACTTGGATTTCGTCACCAGCCACACACCGCTGAACACCAGCACGACAGCCAGGGCATGGGTGGGTTTCAGAATGCCGATGCCCATCAGCAGCGAAGCCGCCACGGAGACGATAGGCTGTACGTAGTTATAAACCGAAACCACCGTTGGGCGCAGGGTGCGCTGGCCTATCATGGTGAGGATATAGCCCAGGAAGGTGCCTACACCGACGACGTATGCCACCTCCCACCATGTGCGTGTGGGGATGGGATTAGCCAGGACACCCTCGACATGGCTGAAGGTAAAAGGCAACAGCATCAGCGTAGCCCATGAGAACATATACTTGTTGATGGTGAAGACGTTGTAGCGGCGGATGAGTGGATTGAACAGCGACAGGTAGAGGGCGAAGGAGAACTGTGCGAAGAGGCACAGCAGGTCGCCGCGGATGTCGCCAACCTTGCCGTCGGCATGAGCCGCTGACGTCAGGATAAGCATCAGGGCTCCGCTACATCCCATGAGGACACCCAGCGCTTTCTTGCCTGTGATAGGCTCCTTCAGTATCAAGGCTGCCAGCAGCATGGCGAAGATAGGCATGGAGGTAGTGACGATGCTGGCATTGATGGGTGAGGTAATGCTCAGTCCCAGCGTATAGCAGCACTGGTTGCACACCAGTCCGAAGAGGGCTGCTCCTATGAACATGAACTTGTCGCGGGTAGGAACGTGTTCTTTCTTGGCAAAGATGGAGGCTACCCAGAAGAGCAGACAGGCACCGACAACGCGGAATGTCACCATGGTGATGCCGTCGAAGCCATGCGTCATGGCATCCTTGCCGATGGGAGCCATAAGTCCCCATCCTGCACATGCCCCGAACATGCTCAGATGAGCCAGAAGGGCCTGATTATTGCCTGTTTTTTCCATTTTAATAATTTTTCGCCTGCAAAAGTACGAATTATTCGGGAATAAATCGTATATTTGCGCTATAAAACTTGAAAACTATGAAGTACGCTACTTATATCAAGCAGATAGAGATAGACTCCCTGTGGAGTGGTAAGAAGCACATCCTGTGGACGCTGGATCCACATGTGAATATTCTAAGTGGCATCAATGGTGTGGGCAAGAGTACCATCCTGAGCAAAGTGTTTCGTAGTGTCAATACCAATGGCGACCTGATGAATCATCTGCTGAAGGGCGTCCACATTACGGCAGAGCCAGAGAGCGCCACCCACATCCGTTATGACATCATCCGCTCCCTGGACTCGCCCATGCTCGACGTGGAAACCATGAACCTGGTGGACTCACGCATCCGTAGTGCACTCGACTTCCAGCTCTACCACCTGCAACGCAAGTTCCTGGACTACCAGGTGAACATAGGCAACCGCATCATTGCCGAGTTGCAGCAGGGCAATACCGAGGCCGCCCAGCAGCTGTCGGAACCCAAGAAGCGCTTTCAGGACATGGTAGACGACTTGTTTGCCGAGACGGGAAAGAAGATGGTGCGTACGGAGAACGAGATACGTTTCTCACAGATTGGCGAGGTGCTGGTCCCCTACCAGCTGTCGAGTGGTGAGAAGCAGATGCTGGCTATCCTGCTGACGGTACTGGTGCAGGACCAGCAGCCCTACGTGCTCTTCATGGATGAGCCTGAGGTGTCGCTGCATATAGAGTGGCAGAAGCGACTCATTGACCTGATAGTAGAGCTGAACCCCAACGTGCAGATTATCCTGACGACGCACTCGCCGGCAGTCATCATGAATGGCTGGATGGATAAGGTGACAGAGGTAAGCGACATTGAAATTAAGAGTTAAGAATTAAGAGTTAAGAAGTGATGGGCAATAGGCTGAAAGACAATCTGAACTCGCGCTACTTCGAGGCTGCCAACAAGCTGACCTCGAAGCAGGCACGACGCAGGATAGTGGCCTATGTCGAGAGTTACGACGACATCTACTTCTGGCGTACCGTACTCAGCAGGTTTGAGAACGAGGAACGCTACTTCGAGGTCATGCTGCCCTCCCACCAGAGGCTGGAGCGTGGAAAGAAGTCGGTACTCATGAAGTTCGTAGGCGACCACGTAGGCCCTGACATGATAGCCTGTGTGGATGCCGACTACGACTACTTGCTGGAAGGCGCCACACAGCAGTCAAAAAAGGTGGTTGGGAGTCCCTTTGTATTCCATACCTACGCCTACGCCATTGAGAACCTGCAGTGTTATGCCCCGTCGCTTCACGACACGTGTGTGGCGGTGACGCTGAACGACCATCGCATCTTCGACTTCGAAGACTACCTGCGACAATACTCCGAGGCTATCTTCCCCTTGTTCGTCTGGTCCGTATGGTTCTACAAGACAGGACGGCACAACAAGTTTTCGCTGACAGACTTCGGGCGCATCACAGATCCGGGAGGCTTTAACGTACAGAACCCGCAGCCTTCCCTGGACCACTTGCGGAGGAAGGTGGGCGTGAAGATACACCAGCTGCAGGCAGAATACCCCAACAACAAGGCTGAATACCTGCAGACAAAGGAACGTATCAAGGCGCTTGGCGTGACGCCGCAGACTACCTATTTATATATACAGGGGCACCATCTGTTCGATACCGTTCTGTTGCCTATTATGAATAAGGTGTGCAACCGCCTGCGGCAGGAGCGCCAGGACGAGATAGCCCGCACAGCCCGCCATCACATGCAGAAACAAAACGAGATGTCTTGCTATGAACACTCAGTGCAAGACATCCGTCAGACGTTGAAGAAGAATACGGGGTATATCCTTTCAGGACAATACCAGCGTATCCAGCAAGATATCGAAGCCTATCTTACGACAGCACGTAAGTCTCCAGAAACTTAAGATTGCCTTCCGCACGTACCTCCTGTGCTGTAGCAGGCAGCAGAATGGTCTCTCCGCCCCGGAAAGCCACCTCCTCGCCATCGACGGTGAGGGTGCCTTCACCCTTCAGGCCTATGAGGATGACAAAGGAGTCAAGCTCCGTATAGTCGATGGTCATGGGTTCCGTCAGATCGTAGACTGCCGTATTGAAGTAAGGACACTCCACCAGCTGCTGACCTTCGTTCTTCGCAGGCGTGTATTGCTGACGATAGTCGTCGAGTACGGTGTAGTTGATGCTCTCTGCTGCCTCCTTGGTATGCAGCTGGCGCAGGTTACCGTCCTTGTCGCGACGTCCGTAGTCGTAGATGCGGTAAGTCACATCAGAGGTCTGCTGAATCTCTGCCAGAAAACAGCCGGCACCTATGGCGTGGATGCGTCCTGCAGGGATGAAGAAGCAGTCGCCCTCGCTGACATGATACTGTGCCAGTGCGTCGCAGATGGTATCGTGCTCTACCATGTCCTTATACTGCTCTGGGGTTATCTGCATCTTCAGACCGTTATAAAGCGTGGCGGTAGGCTGCGAGTCCATGACATACCACATCTCCGTCTTTCCGCGGGGCTTGCCCTGACGGTGGGCTATCTCGTCGGTGGGATGCACCTGGATAGAGAGGTCCTGATGGGCATCAATGAACTTGATGAGCAGAGGGAACTCGTCGCCGAAGCGCTGGTAGTTAGCCTCGCCAACCAGAAGGCCTTTCTGTTCACGTACCAGGTCGTTGAGGCTCTTGGTCATACCATCGACAGTACAAGGGGTCTCGTTGCCGGGAATACCGCTGATCTGCCAACTCTCTGTACCCCAGATAAGGGTTTTCAATAGGGGAGTAAACTTATAGTAATTCATCATTATAATAGTGATTTGTTAGTTTTCTTTCCAGAAGGCGCGGGTGAAGAGCACCAGCACGGACATAATCTCAAGACGTCCTACCAGCATGAGGAACGAGCAGGTCCACTTGATATACTCCGGCAGCTCGCCCCACGACATGACGGGACCTACCTCTGTGCTGAGTGTGGCTCCCACATTGCTGATGCAGCTCAGGGCGATGACGGTAGCATTGATGGTGTCGATGCCTGCCACTATCATGATGGTACCTGAGATGATGAGCATGAAGGTGAAGATGGCAAAGAAGGCCAGCAGCGTCGACAGCTTCTGCCCGGAGACAGGCACTCCGTTAATCTTTACGGGAAGGACGGCATTGGGATGCAGGATGCGGCGGAACTCGTTGCGCAGCACCTTGAAGACCATCACCAGGCGGATGCACTTGAATCCTCCCGTAGTAGACCCAGAACAGGCTCCCACAAACATCAGGGAGCCCATGATGACCCATGTGATGTGGGGCCACATGGCAGCATCGTCGTTGAAGATACCTGTCGTCGTCATGAAGGAGACGACGTGGAACAGCGATGAGCGGAAAGCCCTCTCCATGCCATAGCCGTTGCGTGTCATCAGCAGGTACATGATGACGCTGGTGGCAAGGACTATCAGAAAGAGGTATAGCTTGAACTCTGAGCTCTTCAGCAGCGTGCCCACCTTCAGCTTGAAGATGGCAAAGTAGAGCATGGTGAAGTTGATGCCTGCCAGGAACTGGTAGGCTATGGAGACATACTCTATCGACGGTGAGTTGAAATAGCCCGTCGCGTCGTTGTGGGTAGAGAAGCCGCCCGTAGCTGTCGTTGTCATGGCGTAGTTGATGCTGTCGAACCAACCCATGCCGCAAAGGTAAAACGACAGGACACAGGCAACGGTCAGTCCCAGGTAGATGGTCCAGATCCACTTGGCCATGGTAGACAGGCGCGGATGCATCTTGGCACGCATCGGACCCGTAGCCTCGGCAGCAAACACCTTCACGCTGCCGCTGCCTACCATGGAGGGCAGAATGGCTATGGTGAAGAAGACGATTCCCAAACCGCCTATCCATTGCGTCTGTGTACGCCAGTAGAGTATGCCGTGAGGCAGCCATTCCACATTGTCCAGTATCGTGGCTCCTGTGGTGGTAAATCCTGACATGGTCTCAAAGAAGGCATCTGTCACATCGGGTATGTAGCCTCCTATGAGGTAGGGCTGCATGCCGAAGAAGGTAAAGATAACCCATGTGGCTGTCACGAGGAAGTAGCTGTCGCGCCGGCTCAGGTTGTTGTCTGCGTTACGTCCCACGTATTTGAAGATGAATCCCGCACTTACTGTCAGCAGGGTAGAGATGAGGAAGGGCATCATGTCGTCTTCGCCATAGTACAGCGAGATAGCGACACAGATGCCCAGCATAGTACCCAACAGGAACAGCAGCGAGCCGATAATCTTATATACCAGGGGAAAGTTTACCATATCGTGTTGGACTTGAAGTATTTCTCCACCTTCTTCAGGTTCTGCTCGTGACAGAATACCATCACGGAGTCGCCAGCCTCAATCTGCGTGTTACCATTGACGAGAATGCCTCGTCCTTCACGTACCAGTCCGCCAATAGTGACACCGGCAGGCAGGCCCAGGTCCTTGACGACGCGCCTGGTGACGCGGGAACCCTTGGCTGCCGTGAACTCTGCCACGTCGCTGTCTACCAGCATCAGACTGCGTACATTGCTGACGTCAGCGCCCAGCATCATCTGGTAGATGTGGCTGGCTGCCAGGGTCTTCTTATTGATAATGGTACCGATGTCCAGGCTCTCAGCCATCTCCACGTAGTCCAGGTTCTCCACCATGGCTACGGTCTTGCGAACGCCCAGACGCTTGGCTGTCAGACAAGCCAGGATATTGGTTTCGGCATTGCCTGTCAGGGCTACGAAAGCCTGTGTATTCTGGATGCCCTCCTCCTGCAGCAGACCGATGTCTCTTCCGTCACCGTGAATCACCATCACGTCAAGGTCGGCCAGCTTCTCGTTGAGCTTCTCGCAGCGTTGCTCGTTGATCTCGATGATTTTCAGGTTCATATAGTCTGGGGCAATCTTGGCAAAGCGTACTGCCGTACGTCCACCACCCATGACAATGACATTCTTCACATCGGCATAATGCTCCTTGCCGGAGATTTTGCGGATGTAGGGTATATACTCGCGCGTCGTCATGAAGTAGGCCAGGTCGTTCTCCTGCAGCACATCATTACCACCGGGTATCAGCGTCTCGCCACCGCGTTTGATGGCTACAACATGGTAGGGGTCGTCAGGTCCGCAGAGGTCCTTCAGCGGCTGATTCAACACCTCGCAGGTGTTACGCAGCTTGATGCCTAACATCACCAGGTCGCCGCCGTTGACGTCCCAGCGCTGGCGTACCCATGACATCTTCAGACCGTTCGAAATGTCATGGGCGGCAAGTACCTCGGGGAAGATCAGCGAGTTGATGCCCATCTTCTCAAACAGCTCCTTGCGACTGGGGTCCAGGTACTCGAAGTTGTCGATACGGGCCACCGTCTTCTTGGCTCCCAGGGCGTGGGCTATCATGCAGGCATTCATGTTACGGCTCTCGTCAGGAGTCACACCCACGAAGAGGTCTGCATTCTCCACACCAGCCTCCTTCATCGTGTTGATACTGGCGGTGCGTCCCTGCAACGTCATGATGTCGTACTTGCTGTCAAGGTCGCCCAGACGGGAAGCATCCTCGTCAATGAGTACGCAGTCCATGTGGTCGCGTGACAGCAGCTTAGACAGGTGAGTACCTACGGCGCCTGCACCGGCAATGATAATCTTCATGCGTCCGTTTTCTTGTTAGTTGCTCATTTTCTCTATCTCGCGCTTGATGCTCTCCTTGTCGATGCCGACAATGGCCTGCAGCTCAGCGACGGTGCCATGTTCGACAAACTCGTCAGGCAGACCCAGACGGCGGATAGTTGGCGTGTAGTCGTGTTCACTCATCCATTCCAGGATAGCAGAGCCCATGCCGCCATTGCGTACACCGTCCTCCACCGTGATAATCTTCTTGAACTTACGGCCTATCTCGTGGAGCATGTCTTCGTCGAGGGGTTTTAGGAAGCGTAGGTCGTAGTGGGCGACTGGCTCTTCTCTCGTTGAGAGTGTGGCATTGCGAGGGCTATTGGCTGTTGGCTGTTGGCTTATTTCGTCAATGGCCTGACTGGCTGTATAGCCTATGGGTCCCAGGGTGATGATGGCGATGTCGTTGCCGTCACGCAACTTACGGCCCTTGCCTACAGGAACTTCCTCCAGCGGACAACGCCAGTCTGTCAGCACACCTCTGCCTCGTGGATAGCGGATGACGAAAGGCCCTTTGTCAGGCAGCTGGGCCGTATACATCAGCCTGCGCAGTTCGTGCGCATCCATTGGCGAGGCGATGGTGAGATGTGGTATGGGGCGCAGTGCTGCCAGGTCGAAGGCTCCGTGGTGCGTAGGACCATCCTCGCCTACCAGTCCGGCGCGGTCCAGACACAGCACGACATTCAGCCTCAGAATGGCTACGTCGTGTATGATATTGTCGTATGCCCTTTGGGCAAAAGCGCTATAGATATTACAGAAAGGCAGCAGCCCTTCCTTTGCCATACCTCCGGAGAACGTCACAGCGTGTCCCTCGGCAATGCCTACGTCGAAGGTGCGCTCCGGCAGCTCCTTCATCATAATGTTCATAGAACAGCCTGTAGGCATGGCGGGGGTGACACCCACAATCTTCGGATTCTGTTGTGCCAGTTCCAGGAGTGTCTCGCCAAAAACATCCTGATAGCGGGGAGGCTGGTTGGTGGCGTGGCTTACCAGGCGCTCGCCGGTCTCAGCGTCGAACTTGCCGGGAGCATGCCATACGGTGACATCCTTCTCGGCAGGAGCATAGCCGTGACCTTTCTGTGTATGCAGGTGCAACAGCTTAGGACCTTCCATGTTCTTCATCTGTCGGAGGATGCGTACCAGCTCTTTCACGTCGTGTCCGTTGAAGGGACCGAAGTAGCGGATATCCATACCCTCGAAGACATTCTGCTGGTGCGAGATGGCCGACTTGACGGCATTCGTCAGACGGATGAGTCCACGGCGGCGGTCATCCTCCATCAGACCTACTTTGTGCAACCACCGCGACACCCTGAAACGCATGGCGTTATAGGTCTCGTTGGTAGAGAGCGACAGCAGGTATTCCTGCATGCCTCCCACGGCGCGGTCTATGGACATGTTGTTGTCGTTGAGGATGATCAGCATGTCGTTGTCGGACGACGATACGTTGTTCAGACCCTCATAGGCCAGACCACCCGACATGGCACCGTCGCCGATGACAGCCACCACATGACGGTGGTTCTCCTTGTCGGCTATTGCCATACCCAGAGCTGCGGAGATGCTGTTCGAGGCATGGCCACACATAAAGCTGTCGTATTCGCTCTCCTCGGGAGAGGGGAAGGGACGCAGTCCTCCCAGCTTCCTGTTGGTGCAGAAACGCTCACGGCGTCCTGTCAGTATCTTGTGCCCATAGGCCTGATGGCCCACATCCCAGACGATGCGGTCTTTCGGCGTGTCATAGACGTAGTGCAACGCCACCGTCAGCTCTACAACACCCAGACTGGACGCCAGGTGTCCGGGATTGACAGACAGTTCCTGGACAATGTCGTCTCGCAACTCTTGACAGAGTTGCGGCAGCTGGCCAACCGACAACTTCCTGAGATCTTCAGGGTATTTAATATCTTGTAATAATTCCACTGCTTTGTCTATTTAGAGTGCAAAGATACGAATAAGCGAGCAGAATACAAAGAAAAATCCTTTTTTTCTTTTATTCTCGAGCGAAAGTATCTTCGCTGGACAGCAGCAAAGATAATGAAATTGGGCCGATTGGCAAAATAAATTCATGTTTTTCTTGCAGATTGCATAAATTCTTCATATCTTTGCAAGGCAATAACTCAGAAACCATGACATATCTCAAGCTGCCTACCGACGAGACACAGCGTCTCTCCTTCTTTCTGGCCATGGAAGAATATGTGGCACGGAGCCTTCCTCCTGCCGACTATTTCTTCATGTGGCAGGTGGAGCCCAGCGTCATCTTTGGACGCAACCAGCAGCTGGAGAGCGAGGTGAACGTAGACTATTGCCGTCAGCATGGCATACGGCTGTATCGTCGGAAGAGCGGAGGAGGCTGCGTCTATGCAGACCAGTCAAACCTGATGCTTTCCTACATCACCGCCGACGATCAGGTAGGGGTGGTATTCCATCGGTTTATCAACATGATACTGCTGGTACTGAGAAAGTTAGGTCTTCAGGCCACCAGCACCGCCCACAACGATGTGCTCATAGACGGGCGCAAGGTCAGCGGAACGGCATTCTACCATCTGCCCGACAGGAGTATCGTTCATGGCACGCTGCTCTACGACACCTGCATGGAGCACATGTCGGGTGCCATCACCCCCAGCCGCGAGAAGCTGCAGCAGAAGGGCATCCAGAGTGTCCGTCAGCGCATCACCCTGCTGAAAGACCATGTCACGCAGAGCCTTGACGAGGTAAAGGCGCTCATCCGCCAGACACTCTGCTCTGACGAGCTGACTCTCTCCCCTACTGACGTGCTGGCCATCAAGCAGTTAGAGCAGCAATACCTTCAGGAATCATTCATCCATCTCATATAAACAATCTATGGAACAAGACAACAAAAAGACCTGTCTCTACGACAAACATGTAGCCCAAGGGGCGCTGATGTCTCCCTTTGGAGGTTTTATCATGCCCATCCAGTACACCAACATCGTCGATGAGCACCAGGCTGTGCGTCAGGCCTGTGGCGTCTTCGACGTGAGTCACATGGGTGAGGTACTCGTCAGCGGTGCCCAGGCAGAGCGCTACGTCAACCACATCTTCACCAATGATGTCACAGACATGCCCGCCGGCAAGATTCTCTATGGAATGATGTGCTACGACAATGGTGGCGTAGTCGACGACCTGCTGGTCTATAAGATGTCCTCAGACCGTTTCTTCCTGGTCATCAATGCTGCCAACATCGATAAGGACTGGGCTTGGATGCAAGAGCAGGCTGCTGGCTACGACATCACCCTGGAGCACCAGAGTGAGCAGTATGGCGAGCTGGCCATACAGGGCCCGCAGGCCGAGGGTGTCATGAAGGAAGTGCTGGGCATCAGCTGCCAGGAGCTGTCGTTCTACACCTTCAAGCAGCTAGGCGACGTCATCGTCAGCCGCACCGGCTATACTGGCGAGGACGGCTTTGAGGTCTATGCCACACCTAATTATATCAACGAGTGTTGGGACAAGCTCATGGCAGCAGGTGTCAAACCCTGCGGACTGGGTTGCCGCGACACGCTGCGCTTCGAGGTCGGACTGCCTCTCTATGGCGACGAGCTGTCTGCCGACATCACCCCCATCATGGCAGGGCTGGGCATCTTTGTCAAGCTCGACAAACAGGAGTTCATAGGACGCGAGGCGCTGGCCCGCCAGAAGGCTGAGGGTCCGCAGAAGAAGCTGGTAGGCATCGAGCTGCAGGACAAGGCCATTCCCCGTCATGGCTATGCCGTGCTGAAGGACGGCAAGGTGATAGGCGAGGTCACTACGGGCTATCATACCATCTCTACCGACAAGAGCGTCTGCATGGCTCTCATCGATGCCTCCTGCGCTGCCCTTGGCACCGAGGTTGACATCCAGATCCGTAAGAAGACCTTCCCCGGCACAGTAGTAAAGAAACAATTCTATAGCAAAAATTATAAAAAGTAAATGATTATGGCAAAAGTATTAGAAGGACTCTATTACAGCGAGTCGCACGAGTATGTGAAAGTAGAAGGTGACTTCGGTTACATTGGTATTAGTGACTATGCCCAGCACGCTTTGGGCAACGTGGTCTATGTCGACATGCCTGAGGTAGACGACGAGGTGACGGCAGGCGAGGAGTTTGGCGCCGTGGAGAGCGTCAAGGCTGCCTCTGACCTCATCTCGCCGGTGACTGGTGTCGTCGTCGAGGTGAATGAGGTGCTGGACGACCAGCCCGAGCTCATCAACAGCGATGCCTATGCCAACTGGATTATCAAGGTGACGCTGTCTGACGCCTCCGAGCTCGACAACCTCATGGATGCCAAAGCCTACGAGGCTTTCTGTGAGAAATAACAGTTTGTCATCGACGAAGTCGCTTTGACCTGGTCAAAGAACTCTAAACTCTGAACTATAAACTATGAACTATAAGTATTTCCCCCATACTGAGGCTGACCTCAAGGCCATGATGGAGCGTGTGGGTGTCAAGACACTCGACGATCTCTATGCACAGGTTCCTGAGGCTATCCGCTTCCGCGCTGACTACAACATTCCGCTGAGTGCCAGCGAGCTCGAGGTGCGCCAGGCCTTCCAGCTGTTAGGCTCCCGCAACCAGCAGCTCGTATGCTTTGCAGGCATGGGTGCCTACGACCACTATACGCCTAGCGTCATCCCCAACCTGCTGTCGCGCTCCGAGTTCCTTACCAGCTATACGCCCTACCAGGCGGAGATATCGCAGGGTACGCTACACTACATCTTCGAGTACCAGTCCATGATGGCTGAGCTCACTGGCATGGAAGTGTCTAACGCCTCCATGTACGACGGTGCCACAGCTACTGCCGAGGCTATGATGATGGCTGTCGCCGCAGGCAAGAAAACCCGCAAGGTACTGGTGACGGGATGCATGAATCCGCTCACCCTCGAGGTGCTCAAGACCTATGCCCTGCACCAGGACATCGAGCTGGAGCAGCTGCCCGTCCGCGACGGCACCACCAGCCTTGCCGACGTGCAGGAGCGCTTGGCAGAGGGTGGCGTGGCAGGTGTCATCGTACAGCAGCCTAACGTCTTCGGCATCGTCGAGGATCTGACAGGCTTTGCCGAGGCGTGTCACGAGCAGAAGGCGCTCTTCATCATGGATAGCGTCGCTGCCGACCTGGCTGTGCTGAAGACTCCCGGAGAGTGGGGTGCCGACATTGCTGTTGGCGATGGCCAGTCGCTGGGTATCCCTCTGTCGTATGGCGGTCCTTACGTGGGCTATATGTGTACTACCGAGAAACTCATCCGTAAGATGCCGGGGCGCATCGTTGGCAAGACTGTCGACAACCGTGGACAGCGTGCCTTTGTGCTGACGTTGCAGGCCCGCGAGCAGCACATCCGCCGTCAGAAGGCTACCTCCAACATCTGCAGCAACCAGTCGCTCATGGCTCTCTTCGTCACCATGTATATGGCCCTCATGGGTCGCCAGGGACTGAAGGATGCCGCCGAGCAGAGCTATGGCGGAGCCCACTACCTGTGCGACGAGCTGCTGAAGACGGGACGCTTCAGTCTGGCTTTCGACAAGCCCTTCTTCAACGAGTTCTACGTCACCTACGACGGCGACTCCGCAACGCTCTACCAGCGTTTCCTCGATGCAGGTATCCTCGGAGGTCTCCGCTTCAACGACGGCTTTCTCTTTGCCGTGACCGAGAAGCGTACCAAGGAAGAAATCGATAACCTCGTAAAGATTGCTGCCCTATGACGAACAAACTATATGGAAATCTGATTTTCGAGCTCTCTCATGAGGGCCGTCGGGGCTATAGTCTGCCTCGCAACAAGTTCAGCCAGTATGAGGTACCTGCCGCCCTGCGCCGTCAGGAAGAGGCCCAGCTGCCGGAGTGCGACGAGCTGACGGTGGTACGCCACTATACCAACCTGTCGCTGAACAACTTCGGCGTCGACAACGGCTTCTATCCGCTGGGGTCCTGTACCATGAAGTACAACCCCAAGATCAACGAGGAGATGGCTGCCCTGCCGCAGTTCCAGAACCTGCATCCCATGCAACCCGACCATACCGTCGAGGGAGCCCGTGCCGCCACCATCATGCTGGAGAACTCCCTCTGCGCCCTGACTGGTCTGGCCCACTTCACCTTCAAGCCCTATGCCGGAGCGCATGGTGAGCTGACGGGACTGATGGTCATCGACAACTACCACCGCTCATGTGGCGACGTGCAACGCAAGAAGGTCATTGTTCCCGACTCGGCTCATGGCACCAACCCTGCCTCTGCCGCTGTCTGCGGACTCGACATCCTCGAGGTCAAGAGCACCGCCGAGGGACTCGTCGACCTGGCAGACCTGCAGCGTATCGTTTCCCTGGAAGGCCCCAACATCGCTGCCATGATGATGACTAACCCCAACACGCTGGGACTCTTCGAGTGTCAGATACCCCAGATAGCGCAGCTCATCCACGACTGCGGGGCACTCATGTACTACGACGGTGCCAACCTCAACCCCATGCTCGGGGCCTGCCGCCCTGGCGACATGGGATTCGACGTCATGCACATCAACCTGCACAAGACCTTCTCCACACCACATGGCGGTGGAGGTCCCGGCAGTGGCCCTGTCGGCGTCCGCGAAGGCTTGCAGCAGTTCTTCCCAGTCGTGTCGCCCTACCACGGCAACTTTGCCGTCATCCTGCGCGCCCTGGCTTATATCATCACCCTCGGACGCGACCACATCAAGGAGGTAGGTCCGCTGGCAACCCTCAACGCCAACTATATCAAGGAGTCGCTGAAGGATGTCTACGAGCTGCCCATCGACGGTCTGTGCTGCCATGAGTTCGTCTTCGACGGACTGAAAGACAAGAGCACCGGCGTCACCACCATGGATGTCGCCAAGCGCCTGCTCGACTACGGCTACCACGCTCCTACCATCTACTTCCCCCTGCTGTTCCATGAGAGCCTCATGGTGGAGCCTACCGAGAACGAGTCCAAGGAGACCCTCGACGGCTTCATCAGCGTCATGCGCCGCATTGCCGAAGAGGCCAAGAGCGACCCCGAGCTGGTGAAGACGGCACCGCACAACACACCCATAGGGCGTGTCGACGATGTGCTTGCCGCCAAGCATCCTGTAACCACGTATAAGCAACTGAAAAATGAACAAGACTGATCTAATCATCATCGGCGCAGGACCAGGCGGTTACCGCGCCGCTGAATATGCTGCCCAGCAGGGGCTCCAGGTCACCATCTTCGAAGAAGGCGACGTGGGTGGCACCTGTCTCAACCGCGGCTGCATCCCCACCAAGACCTATGTCCACTCTGCCAACTTCGCCGAGGCTGTAGAACGTCAGCAGCAGGTCGTCAGCCAGCTGCGCAGCGGTGTCGAGAGCATCCTCTCACACCCAGGCATCACCCTGATACGCGAGCGGGCTGTCTTTGGTCAGACACCCCTTCTCCAGGAGGCACTGGGCAAGGTCCCCATCATCATTGCCACCGGAAGCCGCGCCAAGCTGCCACCCATTGCCGACATCGCAGACCCTCGTGTCGTCACCAGCACCGAGCTGCTGCAGCTCACCACCCTACCCCGCCGACTCTGCATCATCGGTGCCGGCGTCATCGGCATGGAGTTCGCCTCCGTCTTCCAGCGCTTCGGCTCCGAGGTCACCGTCATCGAGACCCTCAAGGAGTGCCTGCCCATGGTCGACAGCGACATTGCCAAACGACTCCGTAAGCTGTTGGAGAAGCGAGGCATCCAGTTCCGCATGAAGACTGCTGTACAGGCCCTTGCCGACATCGATGCCGACACCATCCTCATCGCCACAGGACGCCAGCCCAATACCGACGCCCTTGACCTCCAGGCCGCAGGCATCACCCCCGACTCACGTGGCTTCCTCCCCGTCGACGACAACTTCCAGCTAACAGCCAATAGCCAAAAGCCCTCGCAACGCCACACTCTCAACGAGAGAACAGCCAACAGCCAAATCTACGCCATCGGCGACGTCAATGGCCGCCAGCTGCTGGCTCATGCCGCCGAGATGCAGGCCGTACGTGCCGTCAACCACATCATGCACCGTACTGACGGCATCCGCTTCGACATCATGCCTGCAGCCATCTTCACCGACCCCGAGGCAGCCTGTGTAGGTCCCCACGAAGACCAGCTCAAGGAGCAAGGTGTCGAATACCGCTGTCGCAAAGCCTTCTGGCGTGCCAACGGCAAGGCCCTCGCCATGAAGGAGACCGAGGGCATGCTCAAGCTCTTCTCCGATGCCCAAGACCGCATCCTGGGCTGCCATGCCTATGGTGCCCATGCCGCCGACATCATCCAGGAAGTCTCCGTCCTCATGTGCCGCGACACCACCGTCAGCCAACTCGCTGACATGGTACACATCCACCCCACCCTGGGCGAGATTCTCAAAAGCGCCTGCGTGTGACTTCCCGACTCTCCCCGACTCTACACATAAAGGCCCCCCCGTCCGTGATGGACAGGGAGCCTTTTTCCGGTCTAAGGTCTAAGGCTAACCTGTCATCCCGAGCAACGTCGAGGGATCCTTCGACTGCGCTCAGGATGACAACACAAGGTCGAGATCTCTCCACAAGGTCGAGATGACAACACAAGGTCGAGATGACAGGTCTTAGTTCTTACTTCTTAACTCCCCATCCCTCGTAATACGAAGGCCCTTCAGTCGTAATACGAAGGCTGCTCAGTCGTAATACGAATTCCAGGCAGGGATGTTTACCCGCAGTTTTGCACTTTTGCACTTTTGCAGACTTGACATAAAGTAAGCGTCCAATTTTCACATCTTGTGTAGTTCCGAGCTAATGGCTACTTTTGCACAAACTTAAATTTCTTAAGATTATGTGCAGTAGTGAAGATTGTGAAAAGCTATGGTTCCTCTACAAATTGGAAGGCGAACCGAATG
>JAFPEE010000186.1 GCA_017389705.1 Prevotella sp. | reverse complement strand
GGAAGGCTGAGGGCGGTGCCGCCGGTGGATTCATACACCTTATTAATAGTGGTGCTACGACGCTGGATGCTACCGGTGCCATGAACGACGCCGAGGGCAAACCTACCATCAAGGAGTTCTGGGACATGAAGCAGGAAGACTGGGAGGCCTGTCTGAAGGCTACCTCGTGGATGCCTGCCGACCGCGACTACTTCCGCGGAGGTGGCTACAGCTCGCACTTCCTCACTCGTGGCGGCATGCCGATGACCATGCTGCGTCTGAACCTCGTAGCAGGACTGGGTCCCGTATTGCAGTTGGCTGAGGGATGGACCGTAGACCTGCCTCAGAACGTGAACGACATCCTGGACAAGCGTACCGACCCTACATGGCCCACCACATGGTTCGCACCACGTCTCGACCCCACAAAGGATGCCTTCAAGGACGTCTACTCAGTCATGAACAATTGGGGTGCCAACCACGGAGCCATCTGCTACGGACACGTAGGTGCCGACCTCATCACGCTCTGCGCTATGCTGCGCATCCCCGTATGCATGCACAACGTGGAGGATAAGGACATCTTCCGCCCCTCGTGCTGGAATGCCTTCGGTATGGACAAGGAGGGTGCCGACTATCGTGCATGTCAGAACTTCGGACCTCTGTATAAATAATAAAATAAGTGTTTAAACCTTTTTGCCGTTTGATCGTCAAAAGACGTGATAACGATAAAAAAGAGAGTAAACAAATGAGAAAAACAATGGTAGTTGTCCTATTGGCTGTGGCTTTTGTCGCTGCCAGTGCTCAGGACGTGATGCGAAAAGAGAAAGACGGCACCTATGTCGTCAACACCACCACCCTGGCTCAGGATGTAGAGGGCTATGAGGGCCCGACACCTGTGGAGGTGTATATCAAGAAGAACAAGATTGTCAAGGTGTTGCCTCTGAAGACGGTGGACGGTCCTAAGTATGTGGCAAAGGTCAAGAAGGGCATGCTGACTCAGTACGAGGGCATGAACGTCAAAAAAGGTACTGTCGAGGAGGTCGATGCCGTTACAGGAGCAACCTTCACCTCGAAAGCCATGCAGGAGAACATCCGCAGGGCCGTAGCGTACTACAAGAAGAACAAATAAGGTAGTAACGGAATATCAGAAGGAAGGCGCTCTCCAAAGGGAGGGCGCTTCTCTTTTTTGCTATTCATACAGCAGTACCAGTCCTGCGATGGCGCAGTAGAGTATCATGCGGATGGGGTTGATCTTGATGAACATGACTCCATAGAAGGCTGCACAGAACAGGAAACAGCTGATGCCGAACTGCCAGGCATCTTCCTGAGGAGTGGAGAAGTTATCGGGTGTCATGAGCAGCAGGGTGGCCGCAGCCAGCAGGCCTACCACGGCAGGGCGCAGGCCTAGGAAAATGGACTGCACGGTGGTGGTCTTCATATACTTCATGAACATCATGCTGATGAGTACCATCAGAATGAGCGACGGCAATACCAGCGCAAAGGTGGAAGTAGCACTACCCAGCACAGCCATTGGCATGGAGTAGCCTGCATTCTTGACAGCAGTATAGCCGCAATAGGTGGCCGAGTTGATGCCTATGGGACCTGGCGTCATCTGCGAGATGGCCACAATGTCCGTAAACTCTGACGACGACAGCCAGTGCCAATGCTCTACCGTTTCGTGTTGGATGAGCGACAGCATGCCATAGCCTCCACCAAAACCAAAGAGGCCTATCTCGAAGAATGTCAGGAACAAATAGAAGAATATCATGGCTAAATTCTATATTATTACTCGCTAAGCGACAACCTTAATTCTTAACTCTTAACTTCCCATAAAGGAATCCTCCTATGCCTGCCACGATGATAATCCAGATGGGCGATACACCCATGAGCCATATCAGCAGGGCCGACACAATAGGAATCCAGATGGTAAACCGGTTCAGCTGAGCGCTCTTGCCCAGGTTGAACGTAGGAACGGCTATCAGGGCCACCACGGCAGGACGGATGCCGCGAAACATAGCGGCAATGATGCGATTGTCCTCAAACTGATGGAAGAACATGGCGATGGCCAGGATAATCAGAAACGAGGGTAGGGCAGTGCCCAAAGCGGTGGCGATGGCACCACGTACCTTGTTAAGCTTATAGCCTATGAAGATGCTGATGTTGATGGCAAAGACGCCAGGACAGCTTTGTGCAATGGCTATCTGGTCAAGCATCTCTTCCTTCTCTACCCAACGATGGCGGTTAACGACCTCCTCTTCAATGATAGGAATCATGGCATATCCACCCCCGAGGGTGAACATGCCAATCTTAAAGAATGTCTTAAATGAATCCCAGTAGATATTCACTGATCACTTAACACTTATCACTTACCACTGATTACTTCTGAGCCTCAACCCACTTGCGCGCATTGACAAAGGCTTCAATCCATGGGGTCACCTCGTCCATGCGGCGACGCTCAGGATACCAGGCGCATTGCCAAGGGAAGATGGCACGCTCCAAATGAGGCATCATGCACAGGTGGCGACCATCCTCAGAGCAGATGCCTGCCACGTCGTAGTCTGAACCGTTGGGGTTGGCGGGATAGCCATGATAGTTGTACTTGGCAATGACGTTATACTGGCTCTCTGCTTCAGGCAACGAGAATTTGCCCTCACCATGTGCCACCCACAGACCCAGCTTGTTGCCACTGAGCGAGCCGAACATAATGCTGTTGTTCTTGGGAATGTCAAGGGTGATGAACTCGCTCTCGAACTTATGGCTGTCGTTGTGCAGCATCTTGGCACCCTTGGCGCCTGTAAGCCCAAGCTCAACCATCAGCTGGCAACCGTTACAGATGCCCAGCGAGAGGGTGTCCTTGCGGGCATAGAACTTATCAAGGGCCTCTTTGGCCTTGGGGTTGAAGAGAAAGGCGCCTGCCCAGCCCTTGGCTGAACCCAGCACGTCAGAGTTGGAGAAACCACCACAGAAGACTATCATGTTGATGTCCTCCAGCGTCTCACGACCACTAATCAGGTCGGTCATCATCACGTCTTTCACGTCAAAGCCTGCCAGATAGAGGCAGTAGGCCATCTCGCGCTCGCCATTGGTACCCTTCTCGCGGATGATGGCAGCCCTGACGCCTGTCTTCTCACGGCGGTCGGCTGAGATGCCGTATTGCTTCAGCATACCTGTGAAGTCGCGGTTGAACTTCATCTCCAGGGGTTGCTGCTTGTAATTCTCGTAACGCTCCTTGGCCTTGCCGTTGAAGCTCTGCTTGCGGTCGAGTAGGTATGAGGTCTTGTACCATACGTCGCGCAGGGCATCGATATCGAAGGTATACTCCTTCTCACCAGCCTTTACAACGATGTCACGACTGTCTTCCACCATATAGCCAATCTTGGCAAAACCAACACCCAGGTCTTCCATGAAGTCCTTGAAGTCCAGCTTGTGGTCGTCGCTCACCTCGATGACGACTCCTGGGTTCTCGGCGAAGAGGGTCTTCACCACGTCGCCATCTTGGCAGAGGTCGTGCAGGTTGATGTGCATACCACCCTTGGTGTTTGCAAAGCACATCTCCAGCAGGGTCGTAATAAGACCACCGGCAGAGATGTCGTGGCCAGCCATCACCCAACCCTTCTCTATCAGCTGCTGGACAGCCATGAAGGCATCGGCGAAGTACTCGGCGTTCTTAACGGTAGGCACATCGCTGCCCACCTTGCCAAGGCTTTGGGCAAAAGCGGAACCACCCAGGCGCTGCTCGTCGAACGAGAAGTCGATATGGTAGAGTGAGGCATGCTTGTTGTTCACCACCACAGGACTTACCACCTTGCGGATGTCGCTGACCTCACCACCAGCGCTGACGATAACAGTGCCTGGAGAAATAATCTTCTCGCCATTGGGGTACTGCTGGGTCAGAGAGAGGGAGTCCTTACCTGTAGGTACGTTGATGTGCAGCTCGCAGCAGAAGTCGCTCAAAGCCTTCACACCAGCATATAGACGGGCGTCCTCACCTTCTTGTGAGCGACAGGGCCACATCCAGTTAGCACTCAGCGACAGCGATTCCATGCCTTCGGCCAAAGGTGCCCAAACAATATTTGTCAGCGCCTCGGCAACAGAGAGTACACTTCCTGCTGCAGGGTCGGCCAATCCTGCCTGAGGAGCATGTCCCAATGCTGTGGCTATTCCCTTACGACCACGATAGTCGAGGGCTACCACGCCAC
This sequence comes from Prevotella sp., assembly GCA_017389705.1. GTDB lineage: Bacteria > Bacteroidota > Bacteroidia > Bacteroidales > Bacteroidaceae > Prevotella. The sequence goes on along the minus strand of JAFPEE010000186.1, from coordinate 3,199 downwards.
AGTCGCTTAAGGGCAACTGTATCTGACCTTGACACTGCTGGCGCGCTATCTTACCCGTAACCGAACGGTCTACCTTATTGGTAAGCCAGTCCTTGCACGCCACAGCCTCTAGTTGGAGCACACGTTGTACGTATTCGTCAATCTTGTCTTCGCTATATGTTACGTTCTCGTAGGTATGTTCTACTGTATTGTCGCGCATGATGGTTTTGGGCGAGTGACCAAACATCTGTGCAACATCCAGATCGAAGGGCTTCACACCATCGCCTTGCTTGAACGAGAAGTGGGCGTCGCCAGTGGTTTCGCCAACAACATACATGGGGGCACGCTCGCGCTCGGCAATCTTCTGCACGTGCTCGATGTGCTTCTCGTCGATGAGCAAGCCCATGCGCTCCTGACTCTCGTTGGCGATAATCTCCTTGGCAGAAAGCGTCTGGTCGCCAATGGGCAGCTTAGTCATGTCAATCTCGCCACCACACTCCTCAACGAGTTCAGAGAGGCAGTTCAGATGACCTGCACTACCATGGTCGTGAATGGAAACCACAGGATTGTTATCTTCTTCGCAGAGGGCGCGTACCAGGTTGTAAGCACGCTTCTGCATCTCTGGGTTAGCACGTTGGATGGCATTCAGCTCAATACCGTTCGAGTAGCGCCCGGTATCTACTGACGACACGCTGCCACCACCGAGTCCGATGCGATAATTGTCACCACCAACCACAACGACCTTATTGCCTTTTTGGGGCTCTTTCTTCAGACAATCGCGCTTAGTGCCATAGCCCACACCACCTGCCAGCATGATAACTTTGTCGTAAGCATACTTGGTAGGCGTAGTGGATTCCTGATGCTCAAAGGTCAGCACACTACCGCAAATTAAAGGCTGGCCAAACTTGTTGCCAAAGTCGGAGGCTCCGTTTGAGGCCTTGATGAGTATCTGCTCTGGGGTCTGATAGAGCCATTTGCGGGCTGGCATCAGCTCTTCCCAGTCGCGACTGTCGTCCTGGATTCTCGGATAAGCTGTCATATATACAGCAGTACCGGCAATAGGCCATGAGCCTACGCCACCACCCATACGGTCGCGTATCTCACCACCTGTTCCTGTAGCGGCACCATTGAAGGGCTCTACTGTGGTGGGGAAGTTGTGGGTCTCGGCTTTCAGGGAGATAACGCTCTCGATGTCCTTCACACGGAAATAGTCTGATGTCGACTGGTCGGCAGGCGCAAATTGTTCAACGACGGGACCTTGCGCGAAGGCTACGTTATCCTTATAAGCAGACAGAATCTTGTTGGGATTCTCCTGCGTAGTCTTTTTAATCATGGCGAAGAGGCTCGACTCCATCTCCTGTCCGTCAATGATAAAAGTTCCTCCGAAAATCTTGTGACGACAGTGCTCAGAGTTAATCTGGGCAAAACCGAAAATCTCAGAGTCAGTCAGTGGACGACCATTCTCTTTCTCAATCTTGTGCAGGTATTCTATCTCCTCAGGCGACAATGCCAGACCTTCCTGCTCGTTGTATTCTTCCAGATTGTCCACATACTTGATGGGCTCGGGCTGGATGTTAATCGTAAAGATGTCTTGATTCAGACCGTTGTACATGCGTTGCAGCATGGGGTCGTGTTCTGCATCGTCAGAGGCTACAGGAAAGTATTCCTCTATGCGGAGGATTCCCTTGACACCCATGTTCTGCGTAATCTCGACAGCATTGGTCGACCAGGGGGTCACCATCTCGCGACGGGGGCCAACATAGTAACCCTCTAGTGTCTCGTCGCTCAGCAGTGTGGCCTCGCCATAAAGCCAGCATAGTTCCTTTACTTCTTGTTCGTTTAATGGGTGATTCGCCTCGGTGGCAATCACACTCTTTTGTGGAGTCTTGAAAAAGAAAATCATGTCTTTTATACCTTTATATGATGAATTTGGCGACAAAGGTACGAATAAGTGAGCGAAAAGCCAAATTTATTTGGACTTTTCCGAACGTCAAACGTCATCGATTTCATGTCAAAGTTACTTAAAAATCTCTAAATCGAGGCAACTTTATACGAATTAATGCGTCTAATGACTAACTTTGCAACCGAATTGATTAATTAATTCAGATGAATATGAAGAAAAGTGTTTTCATGATTTCGCTAGTGTCAGTGGTGCTGATGACTAGCTGTGCTTCCAAAAAAGACCTCGTAGCTTGTCAGGAAGAAAACAAAACTTTGCAGACGAACTATCAGGATACCAAAGAGCAGTTGGCTGCATCGAATACGCGTGTCGCCAGTCTCGAGGAGCAGATAGCTGAGTTGCGTAAGACAAATGCAACTTTACAAAACTCATTGGAGAAGAGCCTCTCTAATGCTAGTCAGAATAATGTATCGATAGAGAAGTTGGTTGACCAGATCAATGAGTCTAACCAGTATATCCGTCATCTGGTGGAGGTGAAGTCAAAGAGTGACTCTCTGAACATGGTGCTCACCAACAACCTGACTCGCTCACTATCGAAGGAAGAGCTCAAGGAAGTTGATGTTCAAGTGCTCAAGGGCGTAGTTTACATATCGCTGGCTGACAACATGCTCTATAAGAGTGGTTCTTACGAGATTAACGAACGTGCGGCAGAGACATTGTCAAAGATTGCCAAGATTATCAAGGACTATAAGGATTACGACGTACTCATCGAAGGTAATACTGACAACGTGCCCATCAGCCGCGAGAACATCCGCAATAACTGGGACCTCTCTTGTCTACGTGCCTCTTCTGTTGTGCAAGCCCTGCAGAACGATTATGGCGTAGATCCTAAGCGTTTAACTGCTGGTGGCCGTGGTGAGTACAATCCTCTCCAGCCTAACACGACAGAGTTGGGTAAGCAGCGCAATCGTCGTACCCAGATTATCATTACTCCCAAGCTGGATGAGTTCATGGATCTCATAGGAAAAGCTCCCGCTGAGGACTAATATTAAATAAGGTGTATAGTTTTTGGGGCTTGATAAATGTCAAGTCCCAAATTTTTTTCGATGAAAAACTGAAATTTTTCTCGGAAAAGTTTTGTTGGTTTAAAAATTAGTTGTACCTTTGCACCCGCTTTCGGGGATTACCCCTGGTTGAGCACACTAGAAACGAGTTCTTTGAAAGATTTACATAGACAGAGAAAGAAGTAGTACAAGAAGCGGCTTGTGTCTTGTTTTCGGTGAATGCTGATATACGGGTCACATGCTGGGTAAAGATAAG
>JAFPEE010000185.1 GCA_017389705.1 Prevotella sp. | reverse complement strand
GCAGCTTGCGGTATTTCGCCGTGTCGGGGCCTTGCAGGCCGCGTACCACGGCCACGCCCATCCTCGATGTCAGGAAGGGGTCTTCGCCGTAGGTCTCCTGACCGCGTCCCCAGCGTGGGTCGCGGAAGATATTGATGTTCGGTGTCCAGAACGACAGGCTCTGATAGCGCTTGATGTCACCCGAGCGCTTGGCCTGCTGGGCCTTCACACGGGCTTCGTCGCTCACAGCGGTGAAGACTTGATGCAGCAGGGCATCGTCCCATGAGGCGGCCATTGCCATCGTAATGGGGAACACGGTCGCAAAACCGTTGCGCCCTACACCATGAAGTGCCTCGTTCCACCACTGGAACTGTGGAATGCCAAGCCTTGGTATTGCTGGCGACGTGTCCATCATCAGCGACACTTTCTCTTCGAGTGTCAGTCGTCCTAACAAGTCGTCGGCCCGCTGGGCTGCAGAGAGCTGAGGGTTTTGATAGGGTAGTGTTTGGGCCATGCCGGCCGCAATGGCCAGTGTCAGTATCGCCGTAAAGAATAGTCTTCTCATATTTATATGTTCTTATTTCTTGATGAATTTCTTGCCATTTTGGATATAGAGGCCTTTCGTATTTCCGCTCACGCGTGTGCCCTGCAGATTGTAGGTGCATGTCTTGGCTTGGGTGGAAGGAAGAATGTGGGAGATACCGGTGGAAGTCGATGTAAAGAGGGTAATCTTGTAACACGACTGGGCATCACCCTTTGGGGTAAAAGAGAGTTTCCCCGTCACGGGTTGTTCCAACATGATGGTATGGGTAGCCCTGTTGACTTCGGCATTTCTCGGTGGATAGACATAGTCGGTGCTGGCATAGGTATTCCCTGCCAGTTCACCCAGATAGCCTGTGGCGCCATCGGCATTGCAGTAGCCGTAGATGGTGACTTTATCCACGGTGATGCCTTCAGGCAGAGTAAGGGTGTATTTCTTGTTGCGCGAGTATTTGATGGTGCCGTCGCTGCCCGTAGCAGGCGAGCCACTCTGATCCATCTTGAAACCGCCGGTAAAGGTCCAGTCGCCGTTGGAGGTCTGCTGACAGATCTCGTATTCCGTTGCAACCGGTTCGCTGCCAGCTTCTATGATGCTGCCCATGACCTCACCGCCTTCATATTGCTTCTCGGTGATGTCAGCTACCAGAGCGTTCATATACACTTCCAGATTGGTGTAGCCTTCTTCGTTGGTCGTATTACCGTCTGAGGCGTCATTGGGATTCAGACTATGAGCCGTTTCCCATTCATCGGGCATACCGTCGCCATCAGTGTCTGTAGGGGCAGTAGTGCTGTTCAGTGATGGCCATGCACTCCAGTCGCTGCCGGCATCCTTAGGCTTGTTGTCATCCTGTGAGTTGATCATGCCAGGCGCATTGTTGCTGCCAGTATAGGTGGCCTTGCCATTACGGGTATCTGAGATCATCAGTTCGTCATAGGAATCACGGTGCAGTGAACAGCCCACGTAATCAAGCACCCGCTGGTAGGCCATCTCGGCAGTGTGGGTGGTCGTTGCAATGAAATAGATTGGCTCTGTGAGTTTGATGGTGTCCTGGGTGGTCTTGGTGAATGTGCCGTCATTGCCACTGGCATCCACCTGTTGGATGATTCCGATTTTCCAGTTGTCTTTGGTGACATCTGCCCATCGCGAGTTGACATTGCCTGTCACATAGAGCTTTCCCCAGAGGTGGAGGGCCGGTGCGTAGGCCGGATATGTCTTGACATAGTCATTGGTGCGGCATCCTATGCCGGCAATCCGTTTCTGGTAGCCTTCCGAACGCTGGAGCGTGGCAGGCCCCGGCTTATAGTAGTTGTTGACGATGTTCACGTTCATACCTTCACCGCCATAGCAGCCATTGCCGCCATAGTTGTAGATGACATTGTTGCGCATATCCATCCGTTCGTCAAGTTGGGTGGTCGGTCTCGGACCAAGGCGTGGGGTACGGCTTCCGTGGTGGGCGATGAGGTTGTGGTGGAACGAGGCTCCACTACCGCCCCAGTTGCCGCCGTAGCCGTGATTGCCTTTGGAGTGACCGGCAGCCACAAGACTCTGTGATACAAGGCACCATTGTACGGTCGTGTTCTTATTGCCAAGAACAGACAGACACTCGTCGATGCTCCAGCTGACAGAGCAGTGGTCAATCATCCAGTCCTGCTGGTCGAAGCCACCAAAACCGTCCCAGCCGTCGGCACCGTCTTTCTTTACGTATTTGTTGCCCAGACGGAAACGCATATAGCGGACGATGATGTTGTTGCCTTTCATAACACAGGGGTAGTCGGCTATGCAGATGCCGTCGCCAGGGGCAGTCTGACCGGCAATGGTCGTGTTGCTGCCGATGTTGAGTTGCGAGGCCAGATGGATGGTACCCGACACGTCGAAGACGATGGTCTTTGTACCGCTTTGATTTAAAGCCCAGCGCAGAGACCCTGTCCCAGTGTCATCCAGATTCGTAACATGGTACACTTTACCGCCGCGACCGCCTGTCACATAGCGGCCAAAGCCCTCGGCTCCAGGAAAGGCTGGTGTTTTCTCTCCTGCAAAGGATATTTCTGTTGAAAGCAGGATTCCCAGGATGAGAGCAATTTGTTTGCTTATCAGTTTCATATCTGTTATACTTGTTTAGTGATTAGTTCTTGAATGATGCTGCAAAGGTACGTATATTTTTCGATATATAAGGTGGAATATCTGACAAATTTGGTGGAAAAAAACGATAAAAGGTGCGTCCGGTTGAGGGACACACCTTTTAATAATGCTATTGAAGGGAAATGATTACTTCTGAATCATCTTCTTGCCGTTCACAATCACTACGCCCTTATAGTTAGCGTCAACACGCTGACCAGCGAGGTTGTAGATGACATTGCTCTGAACCTTCTGAACCTTCATGTCCTGAATGCCGGCAGCACCACCCTTTACGAGTGTAACCTTAGCAACCTTACATGCATTGTAGATGTTGATGGTGATACCGATGCCATGATACTGACCAGGTGTTGAACCTGCAACTTCCTTGATCTTAGCAACAGTATATTCGTAAGTCCATTCGCTACCAGCAAGGCCCTTCCACTCCTCAGTAGGAGTCCAGTTGTCTGAGTTTGCAAATCCACCAATACCCCAACCTTCACGGCTCTCGCCAGATTCGTTGGAGATATAGAAGCGGACGATATCGTCGTCAGCAGCACCAGCAGCCTCAATATCTGAAACGAGCAGTGTGTGACCCTCGGTAAGTGTCAGCTCTGTCTCAGCAGCAGCTGCAGCGGCAGGAGTAATCTCGATAGAAGAAATCAGGATGTTACCTGTGCCAGAGTACTTCTGGAAAGTCCATGTACCAGCACCAAGACCGAACTCAAATACATTTGCATCGGGATATAGCTTCAGGTCGTTGGTATGTTTACCTTCAGCGTCTGTCAGACAGTAATTTGTGCCGCTCACGTTAACATAGCATTGGCGGTCGGGAGTACATCCGTTATCCAACTTGTCTTCAGCAGCGTCATCGGCATCAAGGTTCTTGCATGAGTTCTTTGAGCAGACCACCTTTACAACAACAGAGTCGCCTTCGGCCACCTGGAATACGATG
>JAFPEE010000184.1 GCA_017389705.1 Prevotella sp. | reverse complement strand
GGGCATACATGTAGAAGTCGTCGCCGGGCTTGACGGTCTTGTCCATCAATGCCTCGTTGATGAAGTGGTCTGGCACGGCGGGCTCTCCAGGCTCTGGCACTACCGGGTTGTCTATTGAATTGTCAACACACGATGTGAATACACTTGCGCCGCTGATGAGGGTGGCGGCGAGCACCCATTTCATGATTCTTTTCATACTTCTTTTTTATTACATTGGTTAAAACTTCATTTGAAAATCTGCCCTCACGCCCCAGTTGAAGAAGCGCCCTTTCATGCGGTTCTTCTGCATGGCATACTCATCGCCCAGTTTGTTCAGGTTCTCATCCTGTAAGCCTGTGTTGAAGCGGAAGTTGTCGTAGTGGACTTTGACGACGAAACTGAAGCGGTCGATGCTCAGCGCCATGCCCGTCGTGGCAGTGTAGTTGAGTTCCGGATGTGACTTGCGTGTGCGGTGGTCGGTCTCATAGCCGAACCATTCCACGAGGTTTTTGTCGTAATAGATGGTGAGCGGATTGAACATGGTGACCATCGGCATAAAGGTGGCGTTGAAAGTGAGGTTGCGAAGACCGCGCAGGAGTGGACCGCTTTCGTCACGGTTCAGGAGTACGAGGTTGTAACTGTAGCCTCCGCCTACGGACAACTGTTGGGTGGTAAACCGTGTGATGCCGCCGACGTGGGTGGAGAAAATGGATTCCCTGGAGTCGAACTTCACCCGCCCATAGAGGTACTTCATTCCCAGCATCCACGAGCCGGCAGAACGTCGCTGCACGACACTGCCGCCATATACGGCGGTATAGGCGAAGCGGCGGCGGTTGAAGGCATAGTAGCCGTCGAGTTGTATCTCGCGCATGTCGGCAGGATAGTCCGACTCCATGTAAGTGTCGCCCTCCATGGAGTCGTTTTCGTAGTTCTCACCATGATAGTCCACTGTGGAATGCACGTCAGATGACACCTTCTCCTTGATATTGTTATATTGGGCTGTAAGCCCGTAGTATGAGTTGATGCAGCCGAGGTACAAGGAGGTGCTCTTCTCGGCGCTCTTGCGCCCTACGCTCATGCCCAGTCCGGCACGGATGCCTGAATAGGTGATATAGCATCCTGCCTTGTAATGGGGGCGCTCTTGCATACGCAAGTCGGTCTGTGTGCTGTTGGCAAGCCCCCAGTCGGTATCCAACTCCGAATAGTCGTTGATGCGCACACCGGTCTGCTGCACTCTGCCCCTCAGGGTGACGATGAACTTGGTCGGCGGCTTTCGCACATAGCGGTCGTCGAGGTAGCGTGGGGGGCGGTTAAGCCTGTCGAGCACCTGTTTGATGACCCCTGGCATCTTCCCGTCCGCTTCCACGCTGTCGGCGGTTTCCTGGGCAGTGGCCGCCGGCTGTATGCACAGCAGCATACATACCGCGAGCAAAGCCTTCCGGCGGGTTCTGTTCGAACCTTTCGGGATAGGCAGGGAATGGTGTTTAGAATAGAATGTCATAACTGATACTGGACTTTCAAAGGTGAGACATGTCACAAAAGGGACTGTCCCTCTTGTGTCAATGTTCGATATCTTCGTTAACCACGTCCTCCAGGATTATGTCTGGGCGTTCGTCGGGTCGCATCAGTTCAAACTTCACATTGCGCAGATGCAGGCCGTCCACATGGCGGGCGAAGAGACCGTAGGCAGGCGTAGGCCCTGCCCAGCGAGGCTCGGGATAGTTGGTGCCCTGCTCGCGATAGGGCGTGGCGACCTTCTGCCCGCCGCCCCGATACTGGATACGGATATTTGAGAGCGACACATTCCTGATAGGTGTACCCGCCATGCCCGTTATGATGATGCCGGCCAGCGAGTCGCAATCATCGGCAACGACGTTGTTGATATAAATATCGCGGGCCGATGAGATGTCAGTCCGCTCTTTGGGACCACGGTTCCTGCAGCCTGTAGTAATATAGATAGGATAATGGTGTACGTGACTCATCGAGATATTATCCACCACGATATTCTCCATCCTGCCCTGATCGACCTCCTCAAAGGCTAGTCCACTGCTCCACATACACGTACAGTTCGAGATGGTGATGTTACGGTAGCCGCCATTACTCTCCGTACCCAGCTTGATGCGTCCGCATACCCAGTTCACCTTCTCTGGCACATAGGTGCCGTCGAGGAACGTGCCTAACTTATAGCCCGTCACGATGCAGTTCGTTATCAGTACATGCTCGCACAACACGGGCTTCTTCAGTGCATACGAACTCTTCAGCACTATGGCATCGTCGCTGGGCGTATTCACCTTCGTATTGCTCACGGTGAAGTACTTGCAGCAGTCGATGTCGATGCCGTCACGGTTGGTGTCGATGGTCACATTGTCGATAGTTCCTATGTCGCAGCCGGTGACGATGATGGCGAAGTGGCCCCCACGGAAGATGGTGATGTCGCGTATGGTCACGTTACGGCAGAGCTTCAAGGCGATGGCTTTGTCGCCGGTACCGATGCTACCCCCCTGCACGTTGCCAGCTTTCTCCGTGTCGTGTTTTGTGAGTCCCTCACCGTCTATCATGCCGCGTCCGGTAATCGATATGTTCTGTTGCCCCTCGGCCCATATCAGCGAGTTGTGGAAGTAGGTATGCCCGCCGTCCTGATATTCAGGACCTCCGAACACCTCGCTCTTGTCGTATGCCTTCATCGCCGCAGGAGCCGCCAGTATCCTGGCACCAGCCATGAGGTGCAGTTCCACGTTGCTTTTCAGACGGATACTGCCGCAGAGATACGTTCCCGCAGGCAACACAACCCTTCCGCCGCCATTGTTGCAGGCTTTCTCGATAGCTTGGTTGATAGCTGCGTGGTCGAGGGTCAGGCCGTCGCCCTTAGCCCCGAAGTCACGGACGTTATACGTAGACGCGCCGACACTAAGAGCCAGCACCGTCAGCAACAGCAGAACAGTCAGTCTTTTCGTCATCTTTATTTACATTTAGTCGTTTACAGGGTGCAACCGACCCCGTGATCCGGCTTTTTCATACGCCTTTATTTTTTATTTATACCTCTTCATGTTTATAACACACAGCATATGGGTCAAGATCAAAGAATCTGTCTCCATGATCTCTCAAGCTCAATGACGGGTTCTGCTATATGTATGGAATGGTATCCACATATCCGGCTCTGCCCATTCTACATCGTCGCGCTGATTGATTTCCTCAGCCAGTTGAAGCACCTCGTAAGAAGTGTTCAGAATGCAATCGAAGACGACTGTCTTGCTGAGTTTCGTTTCTTCAATATTGGGTTTCAGGCTATGGGCATATTTCGTGGCAATGGGTTCCGCACTCTTTCCTTCCTTCATCTTCACTATAATCATATTGCAAATCCTGATATAGTCGCCTTCAATAATGTTGTTTGTTGTGTAGGATGAGGAGATATAAAGATACGGACAAGAAATGTATTTGT
>JAFPEE010000183.1 GCA_017389705.1 Prevotella sp. | reverse complement strand
ACCGTAAGGGGTGCTAAGGTAGTATGCGAAGTGGTTAATCCACTCGTAAAGGGGGGGAAGGTTATCGTGTTCAAGATGAAGCGTCGTAAGGACTCTCGCAAGCGCAACGGTCACCGTCAGCAGTACACCCAGGTAGAAGTTAAATCAGTAATCGCTTAAAACGTAGGAGGAACAAGAAATGGCACATAAAAAAGGTGTAGGTAGTTCTAAGAACGGACGCGAGTCAGCAGCTCAGCGACTTGGCGTTAAGATTTTCGGCGGTCAGAAGGTTGTTGCAGGTAACATCATTGTTCGCCAGCGTGGTTCAAAGCACAACGCAGGTAACAACGTTGCAATGGGTAAGGACGATACGCTCTATGCTCTGTGCGACGGAACTGTAGAGTTCCACAAGGGCAGACATGACAAGAGCTATGTATCAGTAATTCCTGAAGCATAAGGCCGAAGAGAACAAAAAACAAATAATTTATTCCAAACAAACAGATAAAAGGGAACCTTCAAGGCTCCCTTTTTGATTATGTAAATGTATACTGTTTCCATGAGGAATCTATTATGGATCATCACAAAAAAAATTGATTGTCTCACGACAACCAATCTTTAAAATTAACCTTAATAATCTAATACCATGAAAAACACACATGCAAAGATAGTAATATTTCTGGATTGCACCATATTTTTTCTTAGTTTTATACCATATTTTAATATCAGTTAACAAAACATTCGTCCCATTTAAGAGTTATTGACGGTTTTGCCAGTTCCTTTTGCTCTTCATTGGCAGGGGCATCAAGTTTAACTTCCGGAGTCAATGTCAACGTAGATGTTTCTTCGTTCAACGTTGCAACAAACATATCTGTTGCAGGAGTTAAGTAGTCTGAAGTCTTTAGCTGCCTCCACTTCATAGAGTAGAAGTCTACCGAACTCTCACGAATATCTTTACCATAAGTACGAACTATACAGATAATTTGACTGGTGCTATCTACTGGTTCCGATACTGGCAACAGCATCATTTCTATTGAAGCTGCCTCATTCAACGCCAACGACACGTATTTGTCTGTCAGTTTCTTCATCCGACTTTTGCCTCCTAACGAGTTAGCGACCTCGGCGTCCATCTTGGAATCGATGAAGTCGATAAAGTCCAAACGGTTGTTCGAGCTAAGGTAAGGAATCAAGGAGTCAGGCATCTGCTTGAATACATCACGCATTGTCACTTCCTGAGCTGAGACTCCGAAGCATACAAACATGAACAAGGATATGAATATCTTTCTCATTATTCTATTGTTAGTTTCTACTAAGCTGCATCATCATGACGGCAGAAAGCCCAGCCGTCTCAGTACGCAATCGGCTTTTTCCAAGATGCACCGACTGATAACCATTAGCCATGGCCGCTTTTACTTCGTCGATAGAGAAGTCACCCTCAGGGCCTATCAATACCGTTGTGTCATCAGTAGCAACTGTTTGGCAGAGTTCATCATAAAGATAAGTACGAGGAATCTCCTCGTAGCAATGAGCTATGAACTTCCGTCCCTCCCGGGGCTTAGTGATGAAATCCTTAAAAGGAATGATGTCATTAAGCTGTGTCTTCCATGCTTTGTGACTTTGCTTCATTGCGGAGACGACAATCTTATCAACTCTGGGCGTCTTGACAAGTCGACGTTCAGAGAATTGGCAATTTAGGAATGATATCTCGTCAACACCTATTTCAACAGCCTTTTCTATCATCCACTCCATGCGATCCATCAGTTTGGTAGGTGCTATAGCCAGATGCACATGCCCCTGCCACTGGCGTTGCTGAGGAAAAGTCTCCTTGATTTCATACAGGCAATGCTTGGTATGAGCCAATGTCACTTCTGCTCGGTAGTAGTTACCTACTCCATCCATCAGCATCATCTCGTCACCAGTCTTCAGACGGAGCACTCGTAGAGCATGCATAGCCTCGTCGTTAGGCAGTTCCTGACTTGTAGTGGCATCAGGGGCATAGAAAAATCTTACTTCTTTCATTTCTTTTCAGGTTTGAATACAAGCGCAAACGAAATGCTGACCACCAATGCAAAGGCAGAGAAGATGAACCAGCAAGTCTGCCAGTCACCTACCAGATAGCCACCTTCCCATTGACAATAGATATTGACTATATCGCCAGCTGCCAAGGTACCGACTGTGGCCCCGACCCCATTCGTCATCATCATAAACAGTCCCTGCGCCGATGCCTTGATGCTGGGCTCGCACTCCTGGTCGACGAAGATACCCCCCGACACATTAAAGAAGTCGAAAGCCACACCATAGACAATGCACGACAAGATAAAGAACAAGACGCCTGGCATTGCGGGGTTACCTATGCCGAAGAAGCCAAAGCGGAATACCCAGGCAAACATCGACATGAGCATCACTATCTTAATACCATAACGTCTCAGGAAGAAAGGTATCATCAATATGCACAAAGCCTCACTTATCTGCGAGATAGAAGTAAGCAGCGTAGCATTGTTTGCCGCAAAGGACGAGGCAACGGCAGCATCGGCACTACCTTTGAAACTCGTAATAAACGGTCCGGCATAGCCATTGGTCACTTGTAGGCACATGCCCAGCAAAGCCGAGAAGATGAAGAACATAGCCATCTGCTTACGTTTGAACAGCTTGAAGGCATTCAGGCCCAGGCTCTCCACCAGCGACCTCACCTCCTTCTTCTCCACCTTGCACTCCGGCAGAGAGAAGCAGTAGCCAAACAACAAGATGCTCAGCAGTCCTGATACAAAGAACTGCATATAAGTATATTGGAACTTATGGGCATTGTCCTCCAGCGTCATCGAGAAGCTACCATTTTCCCATACCGCACAGTTGACGAACCACATGGTGACAATAAAGCCAACCGTTCCCAGCACTCGGATAGGTGGAAAGTCCTTGACCGTATCCATATTGTTATTCTTCAGAATGGTAAATGCTGTCGTATTGGCCAAGGCTATGGTAGGCATAAAGAATGCCACACTCAGCGTATACAAAGCTATGAAGGCTGATTTATTGGGAATCTCATTACCGAACCCAGCTTCAACACCAAGCCACCAACAACCCAGCATAAAGCCGCCTGCCAGCAGATGGCAAAGACCTAACAGGCGCTGAGGCTGGATATACCTATCAGCCACAATCCCCATTAGCGTCGGCATGAAAATACTGACTATACCCTGAATAGCGTAGAACCAGCTGATTTTGTCTCCCAGTCCCGCTATTCCCAGATAGTTGCCCATACAAGTCAGGTAAGCTCCCCACACGGCGAACTCCAGGAAATTCATGACCGCTAAACGTACTTTCATATTCTGTGTACTTGTTTTTAAGTTATTGTCTTTCCTTGATAACTGGCAACGATATTGCCATCATCAGCTTTGCTAAGCGTAATCGCTCCGGGCCACCACTCAGTGTACGGCATCTCGTGTGTCAATGGATAGAGCTTGACCACCATTCCGTCTGATATCTCCAACACGTACTGTGTCAGACTCCTTCCTTCTGGCGTTATCACCTCGTTGCAGGCTATCCTTCTTGATGCTGTCGTTCTTTGTTTCATTCTTAGCCTCCTTGTTATGGAATCTAATCATTTGTATCTGGCTGATGAACATCATCTTACGTGTATTTTCATCGTTGTCCCCACCCTTTCCTAAGTAGATGTAGCCTCGCATCTCCTTGAGCTTGTTCTCTTTGTTGGCGGGAATACGTACTTGCGACAAGCCAGAAACAGAGACATGATTGACAGTCTGGATGATACTGTCGCCCTCATACTTGGTCAACACACATACCAAAGCATCTTTCGTGCCTGACTGCCAGATATATTCAGACATAAACTGGAACATGAAAGAGTCGCCCTTATAGAAAGATGTGTCAACCTTAACCGTGAAGTCGAAACGGTTCATTGTTGGTTTTGGTATCAGTAAAACGTCAGCTGCTCCAGACCAGATGTTGGCAGTATCACCCGTTGAGCTATACTGCGAATAACGACCTATTTCACCGACTGAGGCACCCAGTTCCTTCGCCTCGTCAGCCAGACGCTCGTTTACCTCCAGATAGATATCCTTCAGACGGGGCAGATGGGAATAGTAATACACCATCGACGAGTCGAAGTCAGCCTCAGTCACACCATACTTCTTGAGCACAGCCATGAAGTTCTTCGTCCTTTCCATATCGCTCTGTTCTCCAGGATGTTCAGCTTTGACCATAGCCTGACTGATGTGGTAGTCATAGAGAATATCCTCCATCTCGCCGGGTTGGATGAACTCCGACGGAACGCTGGGAGTGCAAGCCATCACCAGCAGCAGAGCAGCAAAGACTAAGAGGCTATTCTTCATCAGCGCCCTCCTCCTTTTTCTTGGTTAGGGAAATCTCGCCTATCTCCTTACGATAGAATAACAGTAGCAACACGACACCTACCGAGATGGCAGAGTCGGCAAAGTTGAAGATGGGGCTGAAGAATACGTACGGCTGACCACCGACCATCGGCATCCATTCTGGCCATGTAGTGGTGATGATGGGGAAGTAGAACATATCCACCACCTTGCCCATCAGGAAGGGTGCATAGCCTGTGCCGAAAGGTACAAAGTAAGAGGTGTAGTACTCAGAGCTGGCATTGAAGATCAGTCCGTAGAATGCCGAGTCAAAGATATTACCGGCAGCACCAGCCAACACCATCGACAGACAGGCGATATATCCGTAGCGGGCCTCTTTCTTGGCCTGCTGCCAGATGTAGTAACCCAGAACGCCGATGGCTACAACTCGGAACAACGATAGCACCAGCTTGGAGCCAATCTCCATGCCATAGGCCATGCCGTTGTTCTCAATGAACAATATCTTGAACCACGAAAGAATCTCTATCTGTTCGTGGAGCGTCATATGTGTCTTAACCCAAATCTTGATGACCTGGTCGATGATGAGGATAGCCAGCACTATTGCTGCTGCCAGCCATCCTCTTCTGGTGATGCCTTTACTCGTCATTTACTTCTTGCCTGCCAACTTTGACTCCACGCTCAGCGTAGCATGAGGCACAGCGCGCAGACGCTCCTTCGGAATCAGCTTTCCGGTGATGCGGTCTACTCCATAGGTCTTGTTCTCAATACGCTGCAGCGCACCTTTCAGACCCTGGATAAACTTCTGCTGGCGTGAAGCCATCTGTATGAGTTCCTCCTTCGACTGGGTGACACTACCCTCCTCCAATGCTTTGTAGGTGGGTGACGTATCGTCCACATCGTTAGAGTCCTTGTTCATCAATGCACTCATCATCTGGTCGTAGTCGCGCTTGGCGAGGGCCAGTTTCTCGTTGATAATCTCACGGAACTCTTCTAACTCTTCGTCCGTGTAACGTGTTTTCTCTGCCATAATAATCAAGCTTTAGTTATTGTAATGTTCAATTTGAAGTCGTCAAACTCTACTTCCGTGCCATCGTTGGGAGCAAGGGTAATGCTGTCGGCCAGCACTTGTGTCTTGATGTAGTCGCCAAAGGCATTGACCGCCTTCTCCACTTCGTCATTGGGAGCCAGGGTGATATGGATGCGGTCGGTAATCTCCAAACCACTATCCTTACGGATGTTCTGCACACGGTTGATAATCTCACGGGCCATACCTTCCTGACGAAGCTCGTCAGTCAGTTCCACCTCCAGGGCTACGGTCAGCGAGCCTTCGTTCGATACCAGCCAGCCAGGGATATCCTCGCTGATAATCTCTACATCGGCCAGCTCGACGGTCAGGTCGTTGCCCTCTACCTGGATGCCAATGGTTCCCTGGCTCTCCAACTGAGCAATCTGCTCCTGCGACAATCCGTCCATCTGGGCTGCTACACCCTTCATCAGCTTGCCGAACTTCTTACCCATGGTACGGAAGTTGCACTTCACCTTCTTCACCAGAATGCCAGCTCCCTCCACGAACTTCAGCTCCTTGACGTTCACCTCGTTCATGATCAGGTCCTTGACAGCCTCAATATGGCGCTTTTGCTCGTCGGTGGCAGGCACCATGATACTCTGCAGGGGTTGGCGTACCTTGATGTTCACCTTACGACGCAATGCCAGTACCATCGATGTAATCTTCTGTGCCATCTCCATACGAGCCTCCAAGTCCTTGTCGATGAGCGACACGTCTGCAACGGGGAAGGAATCCAGATGTACCGAGTCCTTCTCGCCACCCAGGTCCTTATATAGCTGGTCGGCATAGAACGGAGCAAACGGAGCCAGCAGCTTCGATACGGTCAGCAGGCAGGTGTATAGTGTCTCGTAAGCAGAGAGCTTGTCGTCAGACATCTCCTTACCCCAGAAACGTTTGCGGTTCAGACGGACATACCAGTTCGAGAGGTCGTCGTTGACAAAGGCGTCAATCAGTCTGCCGGCACGTGTCGGGTCGTAGTTCTCCAGCTCTGCCGTCACTTTCTGCACCAGCGTATTCAAGCTCGACAGTATCCAACGGTCAATCTCAGGTCGCTCAGCATTAGCCGAGAGTGCCTCAGAGGGATTATAGCCATCCACATTGGCGTATAGTGCGAAGAAACTATATGTATTATATAAGGTACCGAAGAACTTACGGCGAATCTCGTCAACACCCTCGGGGTCGAACTTCAGGTTGTCCCAAGGCTCTGAGTTGGTCATCATGTAGAGGCGTACGGCATCAGAGCCATACTTCTCAATCATCTCGAACGGATTGACCACATTGCCCACATGCTTCGACATCTTGTTGCCCTTGGCATCGAGCACCAGTCCCGATGAAATAACGTTCTTGAAGGCTACCGAGTCGAAAATCATCGTGGCGATGGCATGCAACGTGAAGAACCATCCACGCGTCTGGTCGACACCCTCGTTGATGAAATCGCAGGGGAAGGCAATGCCGTTGTCAATGAGTTCGCGGTTTTCGAACGGATAGTGTATCTGGGCATAAGGCATGGAACCTGAGTCGAACCACACGTCAATGAGGTCGCTCTCGCGCTTCATCTTCTTACCTGTCTCCGACACGAGGAAGATGTAGTCCACATAAGGACGGTGCAGGTCTATCTTGTCGTAGTTCTCCTGAGACATGTCGCCTGGTACGAAACCCTTGTCTTTCAGCGGGTTCGACGTCATGATGCCAGCCTTGACGGCCTTCTCTATCTCGCTATACAGCTCTTCAACGGAACCAATACAGATCTCTTCGCCATCCTCTGAGCGCCAGATAGGCAGCGGCGTGCCCCAGAAACGGCTACGGCTGAGGTTCCAGTCGTTTAGGTTCTCCAGCCAGTTGCCAAAACGGCCCGTACCTGTTGACTCTGGTTGCCAGTTGATGGTCTTGTTGAGTTCGAACATGCGGTCTTTCTTGGCTGTGCTCCTGATAAACCACGAATCCAACGGGTAGTAGAGCACAGGCTTGTCGGTACGCCAGCAATGTGGGTAGTTGTGCACGTGCTTCTCAATCTTGAACACCTTGTTCTGCGCTTTCAAGTCCATGCAGATACTGATGTCCAGCGTCTCATCCTTGTCTGTCAGCGTGTCGTCGTAGGCATTCTTCACATAGCGGCCTGCAAACTTGCTCCACTCGTCAACGTTCACATAGTTCTTCACAAAGTCGGGGTCAAGGTCCTCGACGACGAAGTACTTACCCTGAAGGTCGACCACAGGGCGCTCAGCACCCTTCTTATCAATCAGCACGATGGGGCAGATGCCAGCCTTCTTGGCCACGAAAGCATCGTCGGCACCGAAGTTAGGAGCAATATGCACGATACCGGCACCGTCGTCCGTCGTCACATAGTCGCCGGGAATCACACGGAAAGCTTCGCCCATAGGCTTGATGGCAGGCATCAGCTGCTCATATTCCATACCAACGAGGTCTGTTCCCTTGTAGTGTCCTACTATCTTCCAAGGAATCACCTTGTCGCCAGCCTTGTATGCTGCCAGGTCACCATCCTTGCCTTCCTCCTTGAAATAGGCTGCCAGACGGGCCTCGGCCATCACGATGGTGATAGGCTCGGCGGTATAGGGGTTAAAGGTCTGTACGGCCACATAGTCAATCTTCGGACCTACGCAGAGGGCTGAGTTAGCTGCCAGCGTCCAAGGTGTCGTGGTCCAGGCCAGGAAGTAGGGAGTACCCCACTCTGCCATCTCGGGCTTCGGATTCTTCATCTTGAACTGGGCCGTACACGTTGTATCCTTCACATCGCGGTAGCAACCAGGCTGGTTCAGCTCGTGTGAGCTCAGACCTGTACCAGCACCTGGTGAATATGGCTGAATGGTGTAGCCCTTATAGAGCAGGTCCTTCTCGTAGAACTGCTTCAGCAACCACCACAGCGTCTCGATATACTTGTTGTCGTAGGTGATGTAAGGATGGTCTAGGTCTACGAAATAGCCCATCTTCTCGGTCAGCTCACGCCACTCGGCAGTATACATCATCACGTTCTCACGACACTTCTTATTGTAGTCCTCGGTGGATATGTAGCGTTCCGACTCCTTGTTGTCGATATCGGCCTTGGTGATGCCCAACTCCTTCTCTACGCCCAACTCAACGGGCAGGCCGTGGGTGTCCCAGCCAGCCTTGCGCTTCACCTGGAAGCCACGCATGGTCTTATAGCGATTGAACGTATCCTTTATCGAGCGGGCCAACACGTGGTGAATGCCTGGATGACCATTGGCCGAGGGAGGTCCCTCAAAGAATACAAACTGCGGACAACCCTCGCGCTCCTCAACAGAACGCCAGAACACATTCTTCTCCTTCCACATCTGCAGCACGTCATTGTTCGTCTGCGTCAGGTTCAAGCCGTTATGCTCGGCAAATCTCTTTCCCATATATTTTTGTTTAGACATTTCTTTATTTGACGTGCAAAGGTACGAATAAATTCTGAATTAACAACATGTTTTGGGAAGATTAACAAGTAAAAAACTATATGTATGCACGAAATATCATTACAAACCACAATCCCTGCCTAACAAACGGCAAGTTTAAAGGCAACAAAAGGGCAGTTACATTACGAGAAAGCGCCCTTTTAATGCCGAGAAAGCACCCGTTTCCTACCGAGTGATTTTTAGCCACCCCTAACCTATTGGTATTAAAGTAGTTACAAAAGAACCAAAAACATGTAACCAAAATTAAAACGACAAGAAAATATTCTTACAATTTATACAGCAAGAATTGACAGTTCCAATACCGTTTTCGTGCCTTCGTCCACCCTGAAACGGTTATCCGTACGGATGCCGGCCAGCCAAACGATGTTTCCTTGCCCGTCTTCCACCACCAGTTGACGACGTTTTTCAAAGACTGTCATCTTGCGGTCTGTCATCACATCGCTCAGCAACTTACGGCCCTTCATGCCGAAAGGAATCATCCAGTCGCCCTCCTCTACCCGGCGAATCGTCAAGGGCCATTCCACCTTTGCAGCGTCAAGAGTGGCACAGGTGGGCTCTTTTGATGGCTCAAAACCTTCATCAACAGCCTTCTCCTTGACAGTCAGCCGCGTACCGTCTTCCATCTTATAGCTACCAGCCTCAGGAATACGCATCGATTTCAACGGTTTCAACGAGGGTTCAACCAGCAGGCGCCCCCTGTCAACCAGCAAGTCGTAGCCTGTCGTCGAGCTAAACACCCTACCCGTTTCTGCCTCCATCATCTGCTCAACCTGAGTGCCGTTGAAACCGAAGTTTTTTGCCCACTCATAGATGATATATTCACTTGAATCGTATTTACTTAACTCACTTATATCAAGCGACTTATTCTTTTTATATACAGCAACAATTCCATCCAGCAACTGTTGCGCTTCCGCCAGGTGTTCAGTTGTCCGTTGGATGTTCTCTACAACAGCCGGATTGAGTGTCTGCAACAAGGGCAATACCTGCAGGCGAATCTTATTTCGCTGTACGTCAGCCTCCAGATTGGTGCTATCCGTTACGTAACATTGTCCTCTTTCAGCCAGATAGCGCTCAATCTCCTTTCTTGAGACACACAGCAACGGACGCAAAACATAGCCATTCCGAGGCTGGATACCCGTCAGACCTCGTAATCCAGTACCTCTGACGAGGTTCAAGAGTACGGTTTCCACCGAGTCGTCACGATGGTGGGCCACACAGATGCCAGCAGCGCCGATATCCTTTCTCAGCTCCTCAAACCAACGGTAGCGCAACTCGCGAGCAGCCATCTCTATGCTGACCTTATGCAGCTCAGCATAGGTCCGGGTGTCGAAATGCACACGATGGAATGGGATGTTTTGTGCTTGGCACAGCTGCTCGCAAAACGTTTCGTCCCTATCCGACTCCGTACCACGCAAATGAAAGTTACAATGTGCGGCATGAATCTGGTAGCCTGCATCCTTCATCAGTAACAAGAGTGCCACACTGTCCGCACCACCACTTAAAGCAACAAGATACAACTTGCTGTTATCAAGCAATTTATGCTTCTTTGCATAACCTTCTATCTTACTCCACATAGAGCACCAAGCCCTTCAGGTATTCGCCCTCAGGATGATAGATGTTGATGGGATGATCGGCTGGCTGGTGCAGCTGGTGCAGGATGCGTACCTTACGTCTGGCAAGGGCAGCAGCCGTAAAGACGGCATTGCGGAAATGGTCTTTGGTCACCACCTGCGAGCAAGAGAACGTAAAGAGGATGCCACCCTTTTCTATCTTCTCAAAAGCCTTTTGGTTCAGACGGGTGTAGCCCTTCAACGCATTGTGCAGGGCACCACGATGCTTGGCAAAGGCAGGAGGATCGAGAATAATAAGGTTGTAGTTATGCTCTTTGTCGATGCCTTCCAAGAACTTAAAAGCGTCTTCGCAGAAGGCTTTGTGACGAGGGTCGCCAGGGAAATTCAGCTCCACATTCTCCTTGGTCAGCTCGATGGCCTTGCCCGAGCTATCCACGCTATGTACCAGCTCAGCACCACCTCGCATAGCATAGAATGAGAAGCCTCCCGTATAACAGAACATATTCAGCACGCGCTTACCGCTGGCGTACTTCTCCAACAACGAACGGTTCTCGCGCTGGTCGACAAAGAATCCCGTCTTCTGGCCACGAAGCCAGTCAACACGGAACTTCAAGCCATTCTCCGTAGCGATGTTGTTGTCGCCGCCACCAACGAGGAACCCATTCATATCGTCGGCAGTCATGAAAGGCAGCGTCGTCTCGCTCTTGTAGTAGACATGCGCCAACCTTTCCTTCATTACTACTGCAAGAGAACGTGCTATCTGCTTACGCATCAGGTGCATACCAATGCTGTGAGCCTGCATGACAGCAGTCTCGCCATAAACGTCGATAATCAATCCAGGCAGGTTGTCTCCCTCACCATGCACCAAGCGGTAGGTGTTGTTCTGAGGGTTGTCGGCAATGCCGATGGCACAACGCATCTGAAGGGCTGAACGGAGACGCGACTCGAAGAAGGTATCGTCAATCTCCACATCGTTGAAGGTCAATACTCTAACGGCGATGGAGCCCTGCTGATAGTGGCCTACAGCGATGAAATCGCCCGAAATGGTCACCACACGAACCACTTCACCCTCTTCTATCCCCTCGTCCATCGACTGGATGGCACCAGAGAAAACCCAAGGATGGAACCGTCTGAGGCTCTCTTCCTTACCCTTGCGGAGTCGTATTTGCTTGTACATCTTCTTTGATTTTAATCAGTTCATAGTCACCCGTCTGCTCCAGACGCATCAACTCCTCATAGAGCAGGATGCAGGTCCAGGCATCAGTAGCCGCATAGGCCTTCTGCTTATCCTTCAGGATGTCAGCCTCCCAGTTACTCAGCCGCTCCCGCTTGGAGATGCGTTGTCCGAAGAAATTGGCATAGAGTTTCTGGAGGCTCATGTCCTCCACCCCTATCTCTCGCACATGATCCTGAAGATCAATAAAATAGCCACCCTCAAAGTTACCCAGCTTATGCAGGGAACCCAGATCGTCACGCAGCGAGAGTCCTATCTTGGGCACCGTCGTGTCTTCAAGCAGACGCTTTACCGAAGGAGACAGGCCTAACTGGTTCAGACGAAAAAGAAAGCAGACCTCATGGCTTGACACCTGTAGCAAAGCCACAGGATTCATGGGTCCTTTCTTGAAAGAAGGGCGTGTCTCCGTGTCGACACCAAGTATATCTTGCGACAAAAGGTAGCTGACAGCTTTCTCGGCCTCACGCTCCGTCAAGACCACCACTATGCGGCCTTCAAAAACCACGCGGGGCAGGTCGGCTATCAGACTTTTGTCATATTTGCTATAAATAGTCTTCTTCATTTGGCCTGCAAAGTTAATACAAAAAAACAAAAAATCAGCCGAATATTGATGAAATCTAAGATTTTCTTCGTAATTTTGCACTTCGTAATCATAAATAACAAGGTATAAATGGCTAAGAAGAAAAGTAGCAGGGCCTCGCAAGACAAGACAGCATCGTCGTTGAAAGAGGCGCTGGGCATCGATAAAATATTTCACAACGAGCGAATAAACTTCGTTGTCGGCTTCTGTCTGTTGTTCATTGCAGGCTATCTGGTATGGGCTTTTGCGTCGTATTTTGCAACTGGAGCAGCAGACCAGAGCATGATAGAAGCACCTAAGGACGGAGAAATCCTTAACCAGAACGGAGAGTTCCAGAATGCCTGTGGCTCGTTGGGAGCTTATGCGTCGTGGTATTTCATCAAACGCTGTTTTGGCTTGGCGGCATTCCTCATACCGCTGTTCCTGCTTCTGGTATCAGTCAACATGATGCGAGCCTACAAGGTCAATCTGCTCAAATGGTTCATGGGGCTGGCCATCATTATGATATGGGCCTCCATCACTATGGCCAAGTTCCTGTCACCTTTCTTTGCCGACGCCTGCTTCAACCCTGGCGGTGAGCATGGAGTAGCTGTCTGCCAGCAGATAGAAGGACTGATAGGCACCCCTGGACTGACGGCTATATTAGCGCTGACGGCTATAGCCTTCCTGGTTTACCTCAGCATGGAGACCGTCATCATCTTGCGCAAGCTGTTCAATCCCCTGCACTATCTGAAGAAGATTCCTATGGAGATTCATATCGGCAAGGGAGATGCGGAGGAAGAGCCCCTGACGGACAAAGGCATCTCAACCTTGGAAGACCCGACGGTGTTTGACGATCCACAGACGGAAATAGTAGAGTTTGATGTGGACAACGACCATGCTGTCGTCAGCGAGAAACCTACCACCGCTGATGAAGAAGCAGCATTCGACCAGCACGCCAGCAACCCCGACATGGACGATGTGGAGATGACTGTGGACACTGGCGAGAAAGAAGAAAAGGCCGAGGGTAAAAACCTGGTTGCCGACTATGGCGACATCTCGACACCCTATGACCCCAAGCGCGACTTGGAGAACTACCACTATCCGACACTCGACCTGCTGAAGAAGTACGAGACAGACGGCAAGCCGTTCATCGATATGGACGAGCAGAATGCCAACAAGAACCGCATTGTCGACGTGCTGCGCAACTTCGGTGTAGAGATATCGAGCATCAAGGCTACGGTAGGTCCTACCATCACACTCTACGAGATTACACCAGCTCCTGGCGTCCGTATCTCGAAGATTCGCAACCTGGAAGACGACATCGCCCTGAGCCTCTCGGCCCTCGGCATCCGTATCATTGCTCCTATACCAGGCAAGGGTACCATTGGTATTGAGGTACCTAACGCCAAACCCGCCACCGTGTCGATGGAGAGCATCCTGAACTCCAAAAAGTTCCAGGAGACTACAATGGAACTGCCTTGTGCCGTCGGTAAGACCATCACGAACGAGGTCTTCATGTTCGACTTGGCCAAGGCTCCCCACCTGCTTGTTGCCGGTGCTACCGGTCAGGGTAAGTCAGTAGGACTGAACGCCATCATTACCTCTTTATTATATAAGAAGCACCCTGCCGAGCTGAAGATAGTGCTGGTGGACCCCAAGAAAGTAGAGTTCAGCATCTACAGCAGTATTGAAAAGCACTTCCTGGCCAAGGTCCCCGACGAGGATGCCGACCCCATCATTACCGATGTGACTAAAGTTGTACGCACCCTGAACTCGCTCTGCAAGGAGATGGATACCCGTTACGACCTGCTGAAGATGGCTCAGTCGCGTAACATCAAGGAATATAACAAGAAATTCATTGACCGTCAGCTCAATCCTGAGCACGGCCATAAGTTCATGCCCTATATCGTTGTCGTCATCGATGAGTTCGGCGATCTGATTATGACTGCCGGTAAGGAGGTGGAGTTGCCTATAGCCCGTATTGCACAGCTGGCTCGAGCCGTGGGTATTCACATGATTATCGCTACCCAGCGTCCTACCACCAACATCATCACAGGTACCATCAAGGCTAACTTCCCAAGTCGTATAGCCTTCAAGGTAAGTGCTATGATAGACTCACGCACCATTCTTGACCGTCCTGGTGCCCAGCAGCTGGTGGGTCGTGGCGATATGCTTTACCTGGCTGGTGGAGAGCCTATCCGTGTGCAATGTGCCTTTGTAGACACGCCGGAAGTGGAGCGCATCAACCAGTTTATTGCCCTGCAGCAAGGCTACCTCAGCGCCTTTGAGCTTCCTGAGCCCGATACGGACGACGGTGAGGGTGGCGAGAGCCGCGATGTCGATATGCAGCATCTTGACCCGATGTTTGAGGATGCCGCCCGTCTCATCGTTCGCGAACAGAGTGGCTCTACGTCTCTCATCCAGCGTAAGTTTGCCATTGGCTACAACCGTGCCGGGCGACTGATGGATCAACTGGAGAAGGCAGGCATCGTGGGAGCTGCCCATGGATCAAAACCACGTGAAGTATTAATCATGGACGAAATGAGTTTGGAAAACCTATTAATGCAATGGAGAAGTTAAAGATAACCCTCGTGCTGCTGCTCATGGCAGTGGCATCGTATGGCCAATCGGCCAAAGAAGTACTGGACAAGGCAGCCAAAGCCGTATCGAACAAGAGTGGTGTCACAGCATCTTTCACCTTGAAAGGCGGTCAAATGAACGACAAAGGCACCATCAGCATCAAGGGCAGGAAGTTTCATGCCACCACCCCTGATGCCATCGTCTGGTTTGATGGCAAGACACAATGGACCTATATCAAAAAGAACGAGGAGGTTAACGTGTCCAATCCTAACGAGTCGCAGCTGCAGAACCTCAACCCTTACAACTTCATCTATCTGTATAAGAAAGGTTATTCCTATACGATGACCAAGGAGAAGGGCGCCTTTGTGGTTCACCTGACAGCTACGAACAAACGGCTGACAGCGCAGGAGATGTACATCACCATCCATCAAAAAACCTACATTCCATCGCAAATTCGCCTCAAGCACCAGAAAGGTTGGAACACCATTGAGGTCAGCAACTTCAAGAATGCGAAGCTTTCCGATGAAATCTTCCGTTTTAACTCCAAGGACTTCCCCAAGGCTGAAGTCATAGACTTGAGGTAAAAAGCATAAGACAAGCATATCAACATGAACAAATTACAACTTTTCTGGCTACTACGCAAGAATACCAAACTCAGCGCCAAGCGTCATCCGATGTTTGAGGCCAACCAATGGGGAAAGTTCTTCGGCTATCTGGCATTTAGCTTTGTGGCCATCGAGTTCATTGCCCTGGGAACGTTTTTTGGCTGGCTCGCTGCCAAGGAGGATATCCCTGAGATGATATTCATCTTGATGTTCTTCCTGCTGATTGTGGATTTCTTTATACGCTTTGCCTCCCAGCAGACACCGCTGATGCTGGTCAAGCCCTATCTGCTGACGCCTATCAGCAAATATACAGCTATTGACTGTTTCCTGATATCGCAGATTTTCGACCTTGGCAACTTTGCCTGGATGACAGTATTTCTGCCCTATGCCTTCATCGTCTGGTGTGGAGGCTTGCCGGGATGGACCACCATCGGTATGCTCTGCCTGCTGCATTTGTGGGTAGTCATCAACAGTCAGTGGTATCTGCTGGTACGTACGCTGGTTAACCAAAGCATGTTTTGGTGGCTGTTGCCAGCCGTGGTCTATGGGGCTATGATACTGCCCATCTTCTTCCTGCCAGATGCCATCAGCGATAAGATATTCGACTTCATCGGTGAAAAGATTTTTGAGCCATACGCTCTATCGTGGTGGGCATTCTTATTCCTTGCCGTAGTTTTCGCCATCTTATTCCTTATTAACAGGCACCTGCAGATGCATCTTGTATACGATGAAATCTCGAAAAACGAGAAGACCAAGCTCAAGCATGTCTCTGAATTCGCAGCCTTGAACCGTTTTGGACAGATTGGTGAATACCTGAAGCTCGAGATCAAGAGCACTATGCGTAACAAGTCTATCCGCTCACGCTTCATTCAGGGCATCTGCTTCATAGGTTTCTTTTCGCTGGCTATCGCCTTTGGTGACATCTATCAAGGATCTTTTTCCCGCACCTTTCTGGGCTTCTATGCCTTCATCTTCTTCGGTGCCGTCAACCTGACAAAGGTGATGTGCCCTGAGGGGAACTATATTGACCTGCTGATGGTGCATGAGGAGAATATCCTCACCCTGCTGCGTGCCAAGTACTACTATTATTGCGCTATACTGATTGTCCCCGTCTTGCTGCAGCTGCCACCAGTCATCATGGGACAATATTCCATCCTCATGGTACTGGCATTCCTGTTTACGGCTACAGGACCCGTCTATTGCATGCTTTTCCAACTGGCGGTATACAATAAGGACACCCTGCCTCTGAACGACAAGATAACAGGCAAGAACCAGATGGAGAACAAATGGCAGGGCATACTCTCTATGGTTGCCATGTTCGTTCCCGTCGTATTGGTCATGACCCTCGAGGCCATCTTTGATAGCAACACGGCATACATCGTGCTGATTGTCATCGGCTTGGCATTTACCCTCACCGAGCAATTCTGGATGCGCAGTATTTATCGCCGCATGATGCTGCGCCGTTATCAGAACCTCGAAGGATTCCATACTACGAGATAGTCATTCAGCTCATCATAGAATATCTATATCATAGAGGATGAAGACAATACTGCTACAGGTCGGTAAGACCACAAACAAGCACTTTGTGGCAGGCATTAATGATTATGTGGAGCGCATCAATCACTACATGCCCTTTGAGGTTGTAACCATTCCTGAACTGAAAAATACCAAGAATTTATCGGAGGAACAGCAGAAGCAGGCCGAAGGAGATTTGATATTAAAGCAACTCCAGCCCTCAGATACCATTGTCTTGCTGGATGAGCACGGGACTGAATATCGTAGCATTGAGTTTGCCCGATGGATTGGGCAGAAACAGCAAACAGCCCGTCGACTGATCTTTATTATCGGTGGACCTTACGGTTTCTCCCCTGCTGTCTACCAGCGAGCTACCGAACAGCTCTCACTTTCAAAGATGACTTTCTCGCATCAGATGATACGCCTTACCTTTACAGAACAGGTCTATCGAGCCTGCACCATTATCAAAGGTGAGCCTTATCATCACGAATAGAACAGACTTCCTACCTGATAGACAACGGCTGATACTACCCATGCCAGGACGGTAGTATAAACAGCGGCAAAGAGTGCCCATCGCCATGAACCGCTCTCATGCTTGATGGCAACGATGGTGGCAATACACGGGAAGTAGATCAGTACGAACAACAGGAAGCAGAAGGCTACCAAAGGTGTGAAGTTATATTCTCCGCCATAGAGCACGCCCATCGTAGAAGCCACGATTTCTTTGGCTCCGACACCCGCCAACAGACTGATATCCAGTCGCCAGTCAAAGCCCTGAGCATAGAACACAGGCTCTATGGTCTTGCCCAGCGAGCCTATAAAGCTTTCTTCCAGCGACGGTGCAATACCCATTGTACCGAAATAGCCCAATGCCCAAACAATAATCGAAGCCACCAAAATGATGCCACCCATCTTCTTCAGGTACTGCTTACCTTTCTCCCAGGTATGACGGAAGATGGCCTTTGCCGTGGGGAAACGATAAGGAGGCAACTCCATCACGAAAGGCGTATCCTCACCTTTGATGACCCATTGGCTCAACACCCTTGCCATGATAATAGACAACAGGACACCTGTGGCATAGAGCGATATCATGACAAGACTCTGATACTTGACAGCGAAGAAAGCCCCTGTTATCATAATATAAATAGGTAAGCGTGCTGAGCACGACATCATAGGTAATACCAGCATTGTGATAAGCCGTGAGCGACGACTCTCTATTGTACGGGTAGCCATGACAGCAGGGACATTGCATCCGAAGCCCATGATAAGTGGGATGAAGGATTTTCCATGCAAGCCCATGCCATGCATCAGCTTATCCATGATGAATGCAGCTCGTGCCATGTAGCCAGAGTCCTCCATAAAGGAGATGAAGGTATAGAGTATCAGTATCTGAGGCAGGAACACAATAACGGCTCCCACACCACCTATCACACCATCTACCAACATGGCTTTCAGCGGCCCATCAGCCATGGTCTGGCTAACGAAGTCGCCAAGCCACTCAACGCCCATTTCTATCCAATCCATCGGATACTGTCCGAGGGTAAATGTCACCTCAAACATCAGATAGAGCAACAGTAAGAAGATAGGGAATCCCAGCCATCTATGGGTAATGAGCGCATCAAGCCGATGCGTCACATGATAAGTGTCTTCCTTGGTGCCCATCTCATAGCCAGCTTCTTGCAAGGCTCCACGGATAAAGCCATACTTGGCATCCATGATGGCAGTTTCGGAGTCGTCACCTGTCTCCTCCTTGACACGACGGGCAGCAACATTACGTGCGTCCATGATGTCGCTGGCTTCGGGCAAGGCTGACACCACGCGTTCGGCCTCTTTATCGTTTTCCAACAGCTTAATAGCCAGCCAACGGGTACTATAGCGCAAGCGCAACAAATCGTTGTCTTTAAGGAATTGCTGTATGTGGCTGATGCCATCCTCTATCTCATGACCGTGGTTGATGTGTATATGACGATAATATTGGTCGTGTCCCTCCTTGTTCTCGAAGATATGCACAACCTCGTGCATCAGCTCCTCTAATCCCCTACCCGTCTTGAACGATGTAGGAACAACGGGCATACCCAGCAAGGTGCTCAGCGTGTCAACATTCAGACGGTCGCCGCGCAGCTCCAGCTCATCGTACATGTTCAGGGCCACCACTACTCGCAAGTGCATATCCATCAGCTGAGTAGTCAGATAGAGGTTACGCTCTATGTTGGACGAGTCCAGCACGTTAATGATCACATCAGGTGTATCTTCCACCAGCTGCTTGCGGACATACAACTCCTCTGGCGAGTAGGCCGAGAGAGAATAGGTGCCTGGCAGGTCCACCATCTTAATCTGATAACCCTCAAATTCAGCATAGCCCTCCTTGGCATCCACCGTCACACCAGAGTAGTTACCCACATGTTCATGGGCTCCAGAAGCAAAGTTGAAGAGCGATGTCTTACCACAGTTGGGATTGCCGACAAGGGCTACATTGATGACGTACTTCTCACTAGCCTTGGATTCCGCAACAGGCGAAGACACCTCTATGACTTCTGCTTGCTGGGCTTCCAGGGCCACGACAGGTTGGGTAACCTCAATCATCTCAGCTTCCTGACGACGCAACGACACCTCATAGCCCATCACCTTGTATTTCACAGGGTCTTGCAGAGGAGCATTCAGCATCACCTCCACCGTTTGTCCTTTGATGAAGCCCATCTCTACGATGCGCTTACGAAATCCACCATGTCCCCTGACCTTCAGGATACTGGCTTGCTCGCCCGTCTTCAGTTCTGAGAGTTTCATTACCTTTATTTTTTATTGATGCTGCAAAGTTAGCAAATAAATTCCACTTATTCAACAGTCTTGGCACAAATACCTATAAATGATGATGGGGTAAGGCTGCTGTCACAACTTGATATAAACGCACAAAAAAAGATTCCTCCTGTGTTCTGACAGGGGGAACCTCTTTATATTGAGAATGGATAGGAGTTATATTTTCACCTTCCACACCCGACCGCTGCGGGCTGCAATTTCCATCCTGACGCTGCCATCTTTACGCAGCGACATGGCCAGCTTCTCCTTGGTCAGCAGGTCCGTGGCTATCACCTTCTTCTCTTTTATCTCCAGATAATCGAAGGAATGGGCGGGAATATTCACTTCTGACACGACATCGCGGTCTTCGAAGTTCACCACCACCAGGAGCAACTCTCCCTTGACATAGCGAAGAAAAGCATACTGACGCTGCAGATGACCGTTCACATACATCAAGTCAAAGAAGACGCCCTCGGCAACGGCTTTCTCCTGACGAGCCAACAGCATGGTTTTCTGATGGATGTCAAACAATGCCTGCTCTTCTGATGTCAACTTCTTCTGAGTGGCACGGCACAGCGTATCCACACTCCAATAGTCGAAGATGGTCGTACGTCCGTCATTGCCGCTGAAACCCTTACGGTCCATGCCACGCTCGCCATACTCCTCGCCGGCATACAGCATGAACGGGTTCTGCTGCATCAGCACAGAGGCTATCATGGCAGGCACACCTTTCTGTCCGTCAGTGGCGAAGAAGTCGCTGGCTATACGCTGCTCATCGTGGTTCTCGAGGAAGTAGAGCATGTGGTCACGGATATCGTCCGTCGACTGCCAGGCATTAGTGATGGCCGAGGTTAGTGCATGATGGCAGATGACAGCACGCATCGTGTCGTACATGCCAACCTTGTCGTAAAGCCAGTCGAAGCCTGATGCCAGGTAGTGCCGGTACTCGCTTGGGTTATACACTTCACCGATGAAAACAATCTGCTTGTACTTCTTCTTCACCGTCTGCGTAGCATAGGCCCAGAACTCTGCAGGCACCATCTCCGCCATATCGCAACGGAAGCCGTCTACGCCCTTCTTGGCCCAGAACAGCAGGATGTCCGTCATCTTCGTCCATGTATCGGGCATGGGGTCAAAGTACCCCACTCCACCGGCATAGTAGTCTACGCCATAGTTCAGCTTGACAGTCTCGTACCAGTCATTCTTGCCTGGCGCATTGTCGAAGTGGTCGTTACCTGTAGCCTTGGCAGGCTCTTCCAGGTAAGGGTCAATCTCGCCGGCATACAAGTCAAAATAGGGAGTGAAGCGCTGCCCCGGACAATAGTAGAAGTTGTTCTGCGGATTGAATCCCAACATCGTATCATCCGTCTCGCCCAGGTCTTTCACCTTCTTGGGCTTGCAGACAGACTTATACTGACGAGCCACATGGTTGGGGACAAAGTCGATGATAACCTTCAGCCCAGCCTTGTGTGTACGCTCCACCAGCTCCTCAAACTCCTGCATACGCAGAGGCACATTCACGGCCAAGTCAGGATCTACATCGTAGTAGTCGGCAATAGCATAAGGAGAGCCTGCCTTACCCTTGACCACAGCAGGATGCTGGCGAGGGATGCCATAACCCGAATAGTCGGTCTGCGTGGCATGACGTATAATACCGGTATACCACACATGGGTAATGCCCATGCCGGCAATATCCTTCAGCACCTCAGGTGTGAAGTCGGCCATCTTACCACAACCGTTGTCTGCCAACGAGCCATTGGCCATGCGCGTTGTGTTGCGATTGCCGTACAGACGGGTGAATATCTGATAAATCAGAACCTTTTCCATAGACCTCTTACCTTCCTTTCACCTGTTCAGCTTATTCAATACCGTGTGCGGGAATCTCCTTGTTAATCTTGCCAATCATACCCTGCAGGGCCTTGCCAGGACCACACTCCGTGAAGTCGTCAGCACCGTCGGCAATCATGTTCTGCACGATCTGGCTCCAACGAACCGAGCTGGTCAACTGAGCTATCAGGTTCTGCTTAATCTCAGCGGCATCAGTATGAGGCTTAGCATCTACATTCTGATAGACAGGACACTTCGGAGTCTGGAACTCTGTCTTCTCGATAGCTGCCTGGAGCTCATCCTTGGCAGGCTGCATCAGCGGAGAGTGGAAGGCACCACCCACCTTCAGAGGCAGGGCACGCTTGGCACCAGCAGCCTTCAGCTGCTCGCAAGCCTCATTGATGGCATCGATGTTACCAGAGATGACCAGCTGTCCGGGGTTATTGTAGTTAGCGGGAACGACTACGCCCTTGCCCATCTTGGACACCTCAGCGCAGATTTCCTCAATCTTGTCGTCAGCCAGACCAATGATGGCGGCCATTGTTGAGGGCTGAGCCTCGCAAGCCTTCTGCATAGCCATCGCACGGGCATACACCAGCTTCAGACCGTCTTCGAACGACAGGGCACCAGCAGCCACCAGTGCCGAGAACTCGCCCAGCGAGTGACCGGCAGTCATCTCGGGTTTGAAGGCATCGCCCATGCAAATGGCGCTGATGACAGAATGCAGGAATACAGCAGGCTGTGTTACCTTTGTCTGCTTCAAATCCTCGTCAGTACCCTCGAACATGATGTCCGTAATGCGATAGCCCAGAATCTCGTTGGCTTTCTCAAACAAATTCTTTGCTGTCTCGTTGTTGTCGTACAGGTCCTTGCCCATACCTACAAACTGTGCTCCTTGTCCAGGAAATACAAATGCTTTCATTTTTCTTATTTTTGTTTATGCGTTTTATGCTTGCTTGTCTTTTCGGGGTGCAAAGGTAGCAAAAATCCCGATAACAGCCAAAGATTCCTATAAAAAACGTCTTGTTTTTGTCAAGCCCCCCCCTTTTGAACAAAAAACTCTCCCATATTGACAATTGAATACGGGAGAATTCTTTGCAATCATTTTCAGATAACTGCCGTCAGCGGACGGTCAGCCAGACAGGCTCACCACGGGCTTTGGCCTCGACAATCTTCTGCTTCAAACGGTGAACCCAGATGCGGCTGTCGAGGACTTTGCCGACTTCGCGGTTCTTGCCTACCAGTATGCAGCCCTCGGTGTCCTGAGGCGTGTTGCCGGCATGAATGCGGACGCCCTCGAACTTCGGTACGCCGAGCAGGATGGGAAGCCACGCCCCAAACTTCGGACTCCACGAGATGACTACCGCGTAGCGGCCTTCGGGAATGGCACTCTTACCCTTTACCTTGTAGGCTCCGTTCTGGTAGTCGCGCCAGGTGGGTTCCAGCGTGTCGCAGATTTGAAGCCCCTTAGTAAGGGGCTGGCCTAAGCCAGGGTTATCTCCAGAAGTTTCGTTTGCAATGTAAAGATGCCCTATCGTATAATTCTTCTTTTTTGCTATACGTTCTAATATCAATTCCATAATCTTGAATGTGCTTATTGTTACATTGTTACAAAGTTACTTTGTGACGTTGACATTTCATGTCGAGTTTACTCACGCTCGGCAGAGTTGATGCGAGCATCACTTTGCTCTCGCTTACTCGTAACCTTTTCGGCTGCAGAGCCTACTTGTCGTTTACTCCAGTGGTGGCGGTCGATCTTGCTAATCCAACCGTCGCGCATCCAACGAGAGATAATCATGCGCATGGCTGATTCTGAGCAATAGCCGCGCTTCAGGGCTCGGAGGTCATCGATGGTGAAGGTTGGTGCCAGTTGGTCGAACACAGAATGATTGGCACCATAGCGCTGGCACTCGTCGCTGGCATCGACGTACTGATTCTGCAGAGCCTCACCGAACGTCTTGATCTGCTGAGAGAGACAATACTCGGCCATCATGAGCGCAAACTTAATACATGCAGACCCCTCCTTTCTCCCCTGTTTGGGGGAGGTTTTGGCCGCTGTTTGCTCTCCCCCTAAGCAGGGGGAGCCAGAGGGGGTCTCTAAGAGGTGAAAGATGACCCCACAACGGAAACCAATCACGGCAGCACGCTTACGATAGATATCCTTCACGTGGTCGATGTCCTTGGCGGCCTCTACACGTTTGGCCTCCACCCATTCCTCAATGGCTTTGCGCAAACGAGGCGTGTCTACGAGACCAGAGAAAGAACGCAGACGGGTCACAGCCTCTTGTATCTTGGCTTCATCCTCTGCCGAACGACGACCGAACTTGGGCATCTTCTGAAATGAGGAGTCAGGCATCTCGGCAACGAGGATTCGGCTTGAAAGACCATTCTCGATATTATCCGACTTGAAGCACTTTCGCATGGCCCCGTTAGTTCCGAGCATCGTCCAGTTGTAGGCCACTTTCACAACACCTGATTCTGCCTGGTCCGAGTTGTAGTCCTGACCCCACTCCCCATTGTCAAACGAAAGACGATAGATGTCATACTTCGACGACCAAGAGCCGGCACCGTTGGTTTTACGGAGGGTATCCAGTTCTTCACCAAACGAGTAGAGTGTGTGCCCTTGGGCATTCTTGAATCGTTTCAGGAGCGTAGAACACGAGACCGTCACCGGCACCATGCGAATCAGCACCTTCGGGTCTTCAGGAGCCTTCTCGTTGGCCTTGCGGCCTTTCTTACGCTCCTTCCACTCCTCTTCACGCTTGCGGGCAAGACTGTCCTCCTCATCAAACTGGCGCTTCCAGATGTCAATGGCATTTTTCACCACCGACTTGTTAGAAGCCTGCTCACCTCGGATGATAGACATCAGCCCGAGCCGGTGCTTGTTACCGTCGCAATACTCCACCTCTACCTGGTCGGCGTAGGCCGCACAAATCGGCATCACGCCACAAAGCACCGGCATGTGCATGGAGACTGGAACTCCCTTCAGCGACTCCTTCAAACCAATAGGCAAGGCTTTGACATTCACCTTCACACCAGTCTGGGCTGCTACAGCCTCAGCATCCTCTATCTCATCCGAAGAGATACCCATCTCGAGAGCCTCGACTATCTGATCCATCAATCGCGAGCCCTTGGTGGGTTCCTTACAGGCTGAATGGATGATGCTCTTCATCTCCTGAACAGACAACTTGTAACTCGGCATCACTTCCAACAACCACTCCTCGTTGTTGTCGCAGATAGCACGAAGATTTGCAGCCAGTTGATGAAGTCGTTTATTACGCTCACCTTCTGAAGGTTCACCTCCCGTTCTGCGCCAGTACTCACATATAATAGAGGTATAAGGCACGCCTTTGAACTCTTGCGGAAAAGTGCACATTAGGGTCGGTTCCGCTGTGTTCGCTGTGTTCTGGAGGGGCTGGGGGCAGGCTTCGAACAGCCTGTCCGATACATATTTGGTATGATCCTCGGGCACCATATATATGCAGCGGTCTACCCCTTTTACCTGCTTGTCGGGCTCGAAACCGGTTGCCTCTTTCATCAGAGCCTGGGCCTCCTCTGCCGACATTCCGTCAGGCAACTCAACGAGCACATGAGTACCACGACGAACGCTTTCCTCAATCAACAGCACTTCCAATGGAGACTTTTCAAGCAGCCGTGTCTTGATCTCATCCGTATGGCCTTTCTCGTCGAAGTCCATCATCAGCCGGCGGAGTGGCTTAAGGGCATCTGCCTGAGCACGATGATGATTACGGAATTCAGCACACGATGGCGTCCATACGGGCAAACGGTGCTTCAGTTCATCGTCACCTCTTTCTATACGTGCGCACATCTGCGCGAGCCAAGACTCCCGGCGCAACTGCTCCCATTCTCGGCGGGTTGAGGGGAGGCAAGGGGCACCGTGCCCCTTACCTATACATGTAAAATACTTCTGTTCGTGATTCATTTCCATATTGTTTCCTCCTTGCGTGTTTTAAAGTAAGACATAATCTCATCGGCCTCCTCCTGATAGAGGGCCTTGGTAAGCGCCAGCCCGTATTTCTTCGGAAACTTGAAGGTCACATAGACGTATTCCTCGTCAATACGACGGCGGCCGTTGTAAGGGCGTATCTGAGGACGGGTCATCTTCACCGCTCCGTGAGGTGTCTCAAAGAGCGTCTCGTGGAGTGGCCCTTTGCTGCCATCCTTGTAGCGCTTCACTCTGGTGCGGCCGTCGGCATCCACCTCGATACCACCGCGATAGTGTACTCGCTCACCGTTAGTCACCTCCTTGTCATTCTCCCACGGGCACGGCACTATCAGCATGTTGCCGTTCAACTGGAAGTTGACACTTGCGTCCATCTGGACTGAGTTCTGTAAAATCTGTTCTTTGAATTTCTCTGGTTTCATTGTTGTTCTGGGTTTTGGTTGAGCGAAGCTTCAGAAGGGTGGCCACCTTTCGATTTTGTGATTGAAATCTCGCGAGACTCCGTTCACCTCAACTCAGAGTTAAACTTTTAATTTGTATTGTTCTTACCGCTTCCTTCGGGCGGGGTCTTAAAGTTGTTCGGTGGAAGTGCTCTTTTTCGAGCGGACCTCCGTAATACCCGGACAGCCCGCTTATTTCAGGGAAACCGTTAGGGAAAACGTCAGGGAAAGACCATGTCAGCCCCTACAGGCCAACAAAAAAATAAAAACGGAACCCCTTGTATTTCAAAGAGATTCCGTTATAAACGAAAAATTTTCAAAAAAAGTTTTGCCCTCCCTAAGGGATTCCCTAAAGCTGCAATTTACCCTCGTTTATCGCTTGTGCAGATTCAGATCCTGATGGTCGTATGGGTCGTATTCCGACTTAAAATCCTCATCGTCATCATAGTCGCCATGGGGACTTATCTTTAGCAGATTGACACACTCTTGGATAAATGGCATAGCCTTGTCGTTGGCAGCGTTGCCCTTATCAAGCCCTGTCAGCCACTTACCATCTGTATCTGTAAAATGCCCTTCTAGGATAGCAGACAAAGTGAAACCTTTGGGCACTATTACGAGTTTTGCCCCAACCAGCTGTTTAAACAACTCCACCAATGTTCCCTTACCATATCCAGAAATCCAAGTCAACGTGCATGCTTCATCAAGTTCACCAGAAAACAGCGCTTTAAAGTGAGCCTCTTCTCCCGATATCCAACCAGCTTTCGTTAGTTTGTCGAATAATAATGTCAGATGTCCCTCCAAAACACAGGCTTTGTGTTGGAAAGTCATTGTCTCGCGAGGCTTGTCTGGTTTTTCGCCGCCGTTTTGCCTGTCACGTTTAGCTGCAGGCTTTGCAGCCTTAGCAGCACTCCCGTTGTTGATCTGAATGCCGATACCACCAGGCTCCACGTTGGCTACTTCGTGTTCCACATGCTTTTCAAGCACCAAGTCGCCTGCCACCTTGATGCCACTCTTGCTGATGGCTTCGAGAGCCGCCATTAAATTCTCCTTCTTCATTTCTTCTTCTCTTTTCCGTTAACGCTGATACCCGTGCCGCCAGCCGCCACGTGTTCTACTTGGTGCTCCACGTTCTTTTCCAGCACATAGTCACCCTCAACATGGATTCTGTCTGCCTCCTGCTTGGCCAAAATCTTTTCATGTATCTGTGGCGAACATTTCAGCCAAGTAGGATTCTGAGCCAACAGCGTGGATACACTACCAAACAAGCCAAGAGCCAGATTCGTTGGGAATCTCAGGAATGCCGATGTTAGGTCGTCAGCTGATATTTTATCTGTTTCCACATCCTTCACGGCACTGGTCAGTTGCTCCAACACCTTATTATATCTGTTTGTCAGATCGTCCACAGCCGCCTCCAGTTCCTCATAAGTTTTCGGCCTCGACTGACGTATCACATCCTTGATTACCTTTGGAAAAAGTATACCAAACAATTCATCAAGCTCTGTCGACGGCTTGGTTGATTTGATGATGTCCTCCATTTTCTTCTTATGCACCAAGGCCTGTTCTCTGACGCTCTTACCACTATGCGTGTCTATCAGGCCTTCAGGGCAGAGTACGTCGAAATTCTCGTTGAACGCTTTATAGAACCAATGCATAAACGGATAACTCGATTTCTTGCACGCAGAACTGGCCACAGCGGCAAAGTTCTCGACCTTCAAACCAACGATATAGTGAATCAGAACGGAGTACATGTATTTGATGAACTGCCAATGGCGGCGCATCAGCCCCACCAGTTCATCCTTCTTTTCTCTGGGCAGTTTCGTACGCTCAATCATGGTGATTCCCATAAGCAGACAATACATCTCATGTGTCTTGAAATTACCGAAGATCTTGGCCTTAGCTAACTTCTTTTTCAATTCTTCATAAACGGCATTCCAGTCTGGCTTGTAGTCACGCATTAAGATGGTCTGTAGCAACATGAAGAAATAACGCGGCTCATGGTTGTCGGCCATCAGCTGAACGGCCCAATCCTCGGCACACTTCACGATGTCTATATCATTGAAAATCCGTCCGGCATACCTTCCCTCCTTCTCTATCGATTTCAGCAGCGCATTCTTCAGATGTGTATCAGTACTGCCATTACGGAAGAAATCCTTGTCGGCCATCAAAAACCTCCTGTAATATGGAGTCATGGCTTCACGAACACCCCAATAGTCGGCCTTTCGCAAATTATATAAAGCGTAATTCCAGTCGTACCACTCTATCTCGTACTCCGTGATACGCCCTGCAAGGTATTCATCAATCGGGTGGATGATATCTATCTGTATGTTATAATTGTCCTGCATATTAAATTTTTTTTGTACTGCAAAGATACAAATTTTCCGCTATGTATTTGCAGACAAAACTAAAAAAGTGCATATTTTTCTATTTTGACAACCAACTATCGATTTTTATTTGTATCTTTGTGGCATAATCGTTACCAATATGATTTCCATTGCACATAGAATAGAACTGAAGCCAAACAACAAGCAGAAGACTTACTTCCGCAAGGCTTTCGGGTCTGCAAGGCTGGCTTACAACTGGGGGCTGGCCGAATGGAAACGTATGTACGAAGCTGGGGAGAAACCTACCGGCAGGAAACTCAGAACACAGTTTAATGCCATCAAGAAAGAGCAGTTCCCGTTTGTCTATGAGGTGACGAAATGTGCTACGGAGCAACCCTTTGATAACCTACAGAGGGCATTCGACAATTTCTTCAGGGACTTGAAGCAAGGAAAGGTATCCTATCCGCAGTTCAAGAAGAAAAGAGATAACGAAGGTAGTTTCTATATTCAGGCAGACAAGATCAGGCTATCGGAAACCAACAAGAACTCTAAGAAGTTTGCAAAGTTGGCTCACAACGAGCACGGCAAACATCAATACATCGGTATGCCGAATCTCGAAGGCGGCTGGGTGAAGATGGCAGAGCATATCCGCTTCAACTACTCGAAGATAAACAATGTATGTATCTCTCAGAGCGGTGGCAAGTTCTACGCATCGTTCAGCCTGGAGATTACGGAGGAGGAGTACAAGAGAACGCATCCGAATGTGGACTTGGTTGATGCAGACAGAAAGGTTGGCGTGGATGTCGGCATCAAGTCGGCTCTGATACTTTCCGATGGCATTGCCATTGACAACCCCAAGCCACTGAAAAAGAATCTAAGAAAAATAAAACGACTCAGCAGACAGCTCAGCAAGCGCATCCATCCGAAAACCAAAGAGGAGCGATTGCAGGGTGCCAGGAAGTCGAACAATTATATGAAACTGGCTGTACGTCTTGCTTATGCGCAGGGCCGAGTGGCAAACATCAGGCGTGATTTCCTGCATAAGGTCACGACCATTCTTACCACGCACTATGGTGAAATTGCGATTGAGGACCTGAACGTGAAGGGCATGACGAAGAATCACCGATTGGCGCAAGCCGTGAACGATGTGTCCTTTGGCGAGATGCGCAGACAGATTGAGTATAAGGCCGCGACGAACGGTGTGAAAGTCGTGAAAGCCGACCGATACTACGCAAGCAGCAAGACATGTTCGGTCTGTGGAGCGAAAAAGGACGACT
The DNA here is from genome assembly GCA_017389705.1 of Prevotella sp. Classification (GTDB taxonomy): domain Bacteria; phylum Bacteroidota; class Bacteroidia; order Bacteroidales; family Bacteroidaceae; genus Prevotella. The sequence goes on along the minus strand of JAFPEE010000183.1, from coordinate 1,122 downwards.
TGAAGCTCAGCGAGCGCATCTATCGTTGCGAGAAATGTGGTGCTGTGCTCGACCGCGACTACAATGCCAGCCTGAATCTGCTGAAGTTGACAGGTAATCACAAAATAGGGACGGATGATCCCGAATCTACGCCTGCGGACTTGACGGCTCTGCTCTCCCGTTTCTCTGTAAATGGGATTGCAACCAGCAAGGTTGAAACAGGAAAACAACAGAAATCTCATGTACCTACATGTATTTTGTAAGGTTGTTACATCCGGACTGATGGGCAAGGACCTCAGTAAAGGCATGTACCTACATGTATTTTGTAAGGTTGTTACATCCGAGGAGTATTATACGTTCTGAAACAAAAACATGTACCTACATGTATTTTGTAAGGTTGTTACATCTGAGTCTCGCACCATCGCCAATAATTTTATGGCTTTGTAAGGTTAGTCAATGAAAGAATATCAGAAACATCACATCATCCCCGAATGTTACCTTACCAACTTCACAGAAGACGGCAAGGGCATTTGGGTTTACGATAAGAAGAACGGAAAGACCTTTCAGCAATCCGTCAGCAACATCTTCTTCATAAAAGACTTTTATCGAATAAACGAAGAAGATATTCCAGATAGCCTAAAGGGTGAGGTTAATCCGTTGACATTGGAAAAAGATTACTTCGCCAACGAGATAGAAAGCAACTACAATGATTTTCTCATATCTCTCATTCCGAGGATTGATGAGTTGATAGATAATGATATTAGGAATGCCTGTCTGCCAGATATACGTATCGTCTGACGATTATTTCTATTCGAACGACAACCCTATCATCATTGAGCGTACAGATTACGATAATACGGAGTATATTGATATGGGACTCAACTCATACGGAGTCGTAGTGTCATTTCCGCTTACCAAAAAGATTCTCGTAAGGAAAGCTCCGTCCCTTCTGTTATACACGACTTACTTGAACAACTCACTGTGGCTGCCCAGTCGTACCAGCTCGATGACGTCTCTATTCTTGTCATACCATATCAGCAGAAAGTCACCGTTGATGTGACACTCCAGACAGCCTTTGTATTTTCCGCTCAGCGGATGCGGGAGATAATCTGCAGGAATGGGCTGCTCCTGCTGAAGCATTTT
>JAFPEE010000182.1 GCA_017389705.1 Prevotella sp. | reverse complement strand
GCCGTCTATCCTGGTGTGACTGCACAGGAGATGGAGGAACAGGTGACCAAACCGCTCGAGAAATACATTTTTCAATATCGTGAGGTAAAGAAAGAGAAGACCGTCTCTTATTCGAAAGACGGCCTCTGTATCATTCAGGTGGAGCTGAACGACGACCTGACGAACAAGGATGAGTTCTGGTCGAAGTTCAAGCACGGTGTGCAAGGCTTCCAATCTAAATTGCCAAGTGGAGTCTTAGCCATTGTGGTGAACGATGACTTCGGCGATACCTCGGCCCTGCTGTTGGCTATGGAGTCGAAGGATAAGACCTATCGTGAACTGAATGACTACATGAACACCCTCATCGACTCGCTGCGCATGATTAAAAGCGTGGGTAAGATGAGCGTCTTCGGACTGCAGCACGATCAGATCAGTATCTATCTTAACAGTGACAAACTGTCGCACTATGGCATCAACTACCTGGCGATTGCCCAGATACTGAGAGGCAAAGGTTTTGTAACAACTGCCGGCCGCGTGAAGAACAATGACTACAAGTCGCCTATCTACGTGGATCATGCTCTCAACAAGATCTACGATATAGAGAACACCTTGATCTATACAGACGGTCATGGCAACAACGTGCGACTGAAGGATGTGGCGACCGTCAAGCGTGAATATCCTAAGAAGACCTCCTTCATCACCAGCAACGGCACAAAGTGCCTGCTCTTGTCGGTGGAAATCAAGAAGGGACAGGACGTATCGAAGATGGGCGCAGAGATCAACGAGAAGCTGGCGAACATCAAACAGGACCTTCCCAACGACGTCAAGCTGACAACCATCACCGACCAGAAGAAGGTTGTTGACGACTCGATTGAGAACTTCCTTCACGAGTTGCTGATAGCCATCACAACGGTGATTTTGGTGGTTATCCTCATCATGCCTGTACGAGTGGCGATGGTGGCAGCAGGTACCATGCCTATCACCATCTTTATCTCGTTGGGCACTTTCTATATGTTCGGCATCGAACTGAACACCGTGACGCTGGCGGCATTGATTGTGACCTTGGGAATGATTGTCGATGACTCTATCGTGATCATCGACTCTTATATGGAGATGATGGCCGAGGGCAAACCGCGCCTACAGGCCAGTATCGATGCCACTGTCCACTTCCTGAAGTCGATCTTCACCGCTACGTTGTGTATCTCAGTGACGTTCTTCCCCTTCCTCATTGTGATGACAGGCCAGTTCCACGACTTCCTGCTCTCTTTCCCCTGGGCCATCAGTATCGTGCTCTTCATATCGATGATTATCGCACAGACACTGCTGCCCATCCTGCAGTATTTCTTCATCACCAAGCCCATCGAGGCTGCTAAGCCGAAGAACGGCAAGAAGCCCTTCAACTTGCTCGACGTGATGGACAAGTATTACAGGATCCTGCTGGCCTGGTGCTTCCGTCATCCGTGGGCAACTATCGCCATCGGTGCTGGCGGCTTCGTCATCGGTTGCCTGATGTTCCTCAAGATACCTCAGAAGATGATGCCTATTGCCGACCGTGACCAGTTTGCCGTAGAGATCTACTTGCCTCTCGGCACCACTATCGAGCGTACCACAGCAGTGGCCGACTCGCTGGAACACATGATCAGCAAGGACGAGCGTGTCGTGGGTATCGCATCCTTCAAGGGCTGTGCGTCGCCTAGATTCCATACATCATATGCTCCACAGTTTGCTGATGAGAGTTATGCGCAGTTCATCGTCAATACCACGAGCAATGAAGCCACCGTACAGTTGATCAATGAGTGTACGGAGAAATACAGTAAGATGTTCCCAGAGGCATACGTGAAGATCAAACAACTGAGTTTCAGCAGTTGTGCTGTGCCCATCGAGGTGCGTTTGAAGAGCAATAACCTCAGTGAACTGAAAACCTATTCCGACAGCATTGTCCAGATGCTGCGCCAGATGCCTGAGCTGATGCTCGTACGCAGCAATATGCTGGAGCCGTTGGCTACCACCCGTATCAAGATTGATGACGAGAAGGCCAGCCGACTGGGTATCACGAATGAGGATGTAGAACTGCAGATGGCCTTCCGCTATGGCGATGGTCTCACAGTCAGCACGGCCTGGGAGGGTGACTACGACATTAACGTGAAGATGAAAACCGAGAATGCCGATCAGGCTACGAAGCAGGATGTGATGGACGAACTGATTCCTATTGGTATCTCTGCCGCACTCCCCACTAATATCGAAGAATTGAAGAGTGTGGCTTCGAGCGGTAGTTTCATGCCTAGCATCCCTCTGCGCCAGTTCGCCGAAGTCGTTCCCAACTGGCAGTATGGACAGATCTGCCATCGTAACGGTCTGCGTACTGTTACGGTGATGGCCGAGGTGGCCCGTGGCCAGAACGATGGTATCGTAACCAAGAAGATTATGGAACGTCTGGCCGACTTCAAGATACCTGAGGGTATGCAGATGGAGTATGGTGGACAGTATGAGGCCGACAATGAGACCGGTCCCCAGATTGCCAGCGCTCTCGTTATGTCTATCATGATTATCTTCTTCGTATTGCTGTGGCATTTCAAGAAAGTCAGTGAGGCTGTGTTGATCATGGTCTGCCTCACGCTCTGCGTGTTTGGTATGGCTGTCGGTCTGGTTATTCAAGGTGTTGAGTTCTCAATGACCAGTGTCTTGGGCTTCGTCTCGCTCATGGGTATCCTGGTACGAAACGGCGTCATCCTCTTCGACTATGCGGCAGAGGTGAAAGAGCTGGAGAAACTCTCGCTCAAGGATGCTATCCATGTGGCAGCAGAGCGCCGTATGCGTCCTATCTTCCTGACATCGGCTGCAGCCTCTATGGGTGTGGTTCCTATGATTCTTGGCGGCAGCGCACTTTGGGTGCCTATGGGTGCTGTTATCTGTTATGGTACGCTGATTACGATGTTCTTCATCCTGACCGTGATGCCTGTCGCTTACTGGAAAGTGATGGGAAGGAGTGAGAAATAAGAGGTAAGAAATAAGCATGATGAATTTAAAAGATAACAAATGAAAAAAGTATTTTCCTTCATAGTAGGTCTGGCTTGCTGCGGTTCGGCCGCAGCCCAGCAGACCTATACCCTCGACCAGCTGAAGCAGTTGGCTGTAGAGAACAATTTTAACCTCCGTTCTGCCCGTAACGCCATCCAGCAGTCGAAGGAACTGAAGAATGAGGCCTTCACTAAGTATTTCCCTACCGTCTCAGCAGTGGGGGCAGGCGTCACCATGAATAAGTACCTCTTAGAGGCCGACCTCAGCTTGCCTGATGGGTTAGCAAATCTGCTTCCAGCTGGCGTCAGTGCTGCGTGGCCCACCAATATCGCCTTTATGAAGAATGGCGTGTTCGGCTCTGTCAGTGCTATTCAGCCGGTATTCATGGGCGGACAGATTGTCAACGGCAACAAGCTGGCAAAGGTAGGAGTAGAAGCCAGTGAGATTAAGCTCGAGGCCTCGGAAGACCAGGTGGAACTGACCACAGAGCAATACTACTGGCAGATGGTGTCAATCAAGGAGAAACTGCATACACTTGGCACCATCCATCAGATGCTTGAGGAACTGGAGAAAGACGTTAACAATAAGGTACGCGTAGGAGCAGTCAACCGCAACGACCTACTGCAAGTTCAGCTACGCAAGGGAGAAGTGGAAAGTGCTCAACTGGAGGCTGAGAACGGACTAACTACCGTCAGCCAGCTGCTGGCACAGCACGTCGGCAAGACTAATGAGGTCATAGACGTCAGTGTACCTGCCGAACTAAGCAATATGGGTAAGGCAGATACTCCCGTTTTGCCTGCCAGTCTGCGCCAGGATCATCTGTCAGCCTTGAATGCCACACCGGAGTATCGCCTGTTGGAAAAGAATGTGGAGGTTCAGCGCCTGCAGCACAAGATGAAAGTAGGACATAACCTGCCTAAAGCTGGCGTCGGTGCCAGCTACAGCTGGAACAATTTCTTTGTCGACAATGGCCGTGGCAGTGGTATGCTCTTTGCTGCCGTCCAGATACCCATCAGCGGTTGGTGGGGCGGCTCGCATGCCGTCAAGAAGCAGAAACTGGCTCTTGACGACGCCCGTGAGCAACTGGAAGACAACAGCCAGAAACTCATCATCCGCATGAATAGTGCTTGGGCTGCCGTGGAGACGAGTCACAAGAAACTGGTTATTGCCCACAGTGCCATCGCACAGGCAGAGGAGAACCTGCGACTGAACAAAGACTACTATCGTGTGGGCACCACCAAGATGAGCGACCTCTTGCTGGCAGAACAACAGTATCAGGCGGCCTGCGACCGCTACACCGATGCCTACGCCACCATGCAGACCAAGATTCTGGAATACCGCCAGGCTACAGGACAGAAGTAGTTAAGAATTAAGAGTTAAGAATTAAGAATTATGAAGAAGCAAAATTATCTTTTATTTTTGGCATCAGTGATGCTGGTAGCCATGTCTTTTGCCTCGTGCAAGAGTTGTAACAAACCCGCCGTCGAAACCCAGATGTTCGGTCCCGAGAGCTATCACCTCCACGACTACGGCCTCTTCTTCAACAACTTCAAGCAGAACGTCGCCGACCGTATCAAGGCGTTCACGGAAAAGAAATAATAATGAAAAAGATCGGGGTGGGGGTCTTCATCGTGTTGGCCCTTTGGGTTGCCTCACGCTGGCATACATGGTTTGTGGAAGAGGATGAGGAGGCTTATGTCCCGTCTCTGACTCCCTCGCATGTGCTGCTCACCCTTGGTGATACCCATTCTCTGTCACGCAATGTCAGTTGGCAGGCAGACAGTGTGGTTCGGCCCTCTTGGCTTGAACTCGTCTGTCTGGCTGACAGCGACACGATCCGTGTGGAGGCCCAGGGTGAGGTGTTCCGCTCCCGTGGCGGTCAGGCTGCCTATTATGTGGCCCGTCTGCGTTCGCTTCAGGCAGGTACCTACTATGCCTATCGCGTTGTCACAGATGCTAAGGCCTCTCCTTGGTACCAGTTTCATACGCAACATGACGCTGCAGATCAAGCGTCGTTCCTTTATGTCGGCGATGTACAGGATTCCATTGGTGGCGAGACCAATCGTTACCTGTGTGAAGCTCTGAGTCGTCACCCTGGAAGTGAGTTCCTGGTCTGTGGCGGGGATCTGGCAGATGGTCCAAGACAGAGTTGTTGGGATGAAGCTTTCCGTGATATCGACAGTGTGACGCAAACCATGCCGCTGTTGGTAGTCACGGGTAACCACGATTATCGGAAAGGAGTCTTCCAGTGGCTGGAGCGTCGCTTCCCGCTGACTTTCTCCTATTTCCTGGATTCCAAGATTGCCGACAATCAGGTCTATACGCTCACCTATGGCCCTATGCAGTTCTTTCTGCTCGACAGTAATCGTGAGTTGCCTTACCTGTTGACCCAGCGCGATTGGCTGAAGGTGCAATTGGAACAGAGCCGTGCCCGCTGGAAGATAGTGGTGCTCCATCATCCGCTCTTTTCCATCAGGAGCAGGAGTCGTAACCTGATTCAGCGATGGGTGTTCAACGGATTGTTTGAGTCCTATGGTGTCGATCTGGTGCTACAGGCCCACGAACATGCCTATGCCCGTATGACGGCTCATGAAGACGGAAAGGCTATTACGCCCGTCTATACCATCAGCCACTGTTCGCCCAAGAACTACGACATCTATGATAATGACCGTTATGATAAGACCATAGCGTCAAGTCGTTTCTATCAGACGGTCCGCATATCAGGCGACACGCTCACGCTGGCTGCCTATGAGGTTTACCGCCATTCGCTCTGCGACTCTCTGCAGATTATCAAGGATAAAGAAATAGTAAAGATCATAGAATAATGAAGATTATGAAAGTAGAATTATTTAAATCAACAGGAAAAATAGCCCTGGCGATAGTTGGGGGATTCCTCGTCCATCTGCTTTTGTCGTGTAGCGGTTTCGAGACACATCCCTACGATGTGAACATCAAGGGAGAAACAGGCATCAATGCCAAGCAGATGGCAATCATTGAGAAAGAGTTTGCCAACAAGGAAGAACTTCGCATCGCGTTTATCAGCGACACCCACCTGTGGAATGCCGAGGCACGTGACGAGGTGGAAGATGTGAATCGTCGGAACGTTGATTTTGTGGTGCACTGTGGCGATCTGACAGATACCGCTACAGAAAAGGAATTCGAGTGGTCGCGTGATATACTGTTGGGCCTGAACTGTCCGTTTGTGGCATTGATTGGCAACCACGACTTCCTCGGCACTGGTAACCAGACTTATGAGGTGATGTATGGCGCCTGCGACTTCTCGTTTATTGCAGGTCGCATCAAGTTCATTTGCCTGAACACCAATGCTGTAGAGTATGACTACCTGGCCTCAGTACCCAACTTCGACTTCATGGAGGAACAGTTCACAAAGGATACCGACAAGTTCGACCGTACCATCATCATTATGCATGCAGCACCATTCAGCGACCAGTTCAACAACAATGTCTGCAAGGCATTCCGTCGCTATCTTGATTTTGCTCCGGGCCTGATGTGCTGCATCTTTGGGCACGACCACGGCGACTCTGTCGCGGAATTCTATAACGACGGTCTGATGTTCTATGGCATCGACTGTGCCCTTCACAGAAACTACCGTATAATGACTATAAAAAAGGATGGCTATGAAATTGAACAGATTTTTTATTAGTATGGTAATGCTGACATGTTCATTGCATGTCATGGCTGGCGATAGCCTCGATATACAACAGAGCAAGTTTGATCGACGACTTGAGCGCAGGCAGAATGCCTGGTTATCGCTGATTCCTACCCATTTCGTCATCCAGAATGCAGGTAACATGGGTACCCTGTCGGCAGGTATCGGCTGGAGCTATGGTAAGAAAAGGAAGTGGGAGACAGAATTGCTGTTAGGCTTCATCCCCAAGCATGATTCCTCGCGTCCTAAGTTGACAACGACCCTAAAGGGTAACTTCATCCCATGGAAGATCGACCTCTCGAAGATTATAGGGAAGATACCAGAAGATCGTTGGAGGTTCGATCCGCTGACTGTCAGCCTCTATCTCAACACCGTCTATGGACATGAGTTCTGGAAGAGCCAGCCAGGCCGCTATCCCGACGGCTATTATGAGTTTATGTCGACCAAGTTCCGTCTGAACCTTGCATTAGGTGAGCGCATTGAGTTCAAGATACCTGAGAACAAACGCAGAAGACATAGCCGTATCGCGCTATTCTATGAGTTCAGTACGTGTGATCTCTATATCCGTTCCATGTTCCAGGGTAGCGATGTAAAACTGAAAGACATCATCGGACTCTCCATAGGTGCAAAGTTCTATACCAATTAAAATGTTTAGGAGACTTATCATTTTTATCTCAGCCATCATGGTTGAGTCGGTAACAGTAGGGGCAGACACATACGTCTGTCCCCAACTGTTGTCCGATAGTGTTGCGCAGACAGTTGCTACTGGCGATACCATCATTCAGAAGGAGAGCTTATGGAAGCGTGTATCCGACAAACTCGGAGCCCGTTATTTTAACTCAAAGTATGACTCAGCCTATGTGATGCGCCCGGAAGGCAAAGGCCTGACGCTGAAGGTAAGGATGAACCAGACGGGCAACACGTTCCATGCCAAGGGAACTGTCAATGGCATCTACTCGAAAACGGATCTCAGCACCAGCCATAAGACCACGTTCTCTCTGGCTGCCTCCTATCGGGGAATAGGAGCCGCCATAGCCATCAATCCAGCCAAGTGGAGTGGCGTCTATAAGGACTATGAGCTGAATCTCAACTATTATGGCAGACGCTTTAGTCTCGATCTGAGCTACCAGCGGTCAGAATCGCTGTCGGGTGATATTTATGGTGACAGGGGGGACAAAAGGCTTGAGTCGGGCGAAGCGACGCTGAAGGTACTGAACTTAGTAGGCTACTACACCTTCAATCATCGCCGCTTCTCCTATCCTGCTGCGTTCACGCAGAGTTATATTCAGCGTCGCTCAGCGGGCTCATGGCTGCTCGGTATCAGCTATCAGGGTGGTAGTATCAAAACCAATGATGAGTTAAAGCAGAGAGCTTCTGATGCTCCAGAGATTACTATCGAGTTCGGGCATATTGGTCTCGGCGGTGGCTACGGCTATACCCTCGTGCTGGGTCGAAAATGGCTGCTCCACGCTTCGCTGCTGCCAACTGTTGTGGTCTATAATCGCAATAAGATGATTGTGAACGGTGAGAATAAAGAGGCTCAGCGTATGCGCTTCAACATGATTTTTAATGAACGGCTTGCTGTCGTTTATAATTTCTCCCAGCGCTTCTTCGCCGGTGCCACGCTTGTCATGAACAATTCCGTTTTTGACGACAAGAATG
>JAFPEE010000181.1 GCA_017389705.1 Prevotella sp. | reverse complement strand
GTCCTGCATGGTCTCTGGCAACAGACGCTGAATCTGACGGGGGGCGGCAATAACCTCACCTTCAGCAGCTCCAGGATCATTGGCCAGATTACGGAGCTTCTCGATTTTCTCCATAGCACGGTCAGCGGCAGACTTTGCTGCCTCGTTTGCTGCCTGAGACTCTTTCTTAACCTCAGCTTCCTGCTCTTCGCGGAACTTCTCGTTCTGTTCCTTGACGAACTTATCATAGGCTCCACTGGTCTTGTCGGTCAGCAGCAGACGTTCGCGCAGTTCCTTGCGCTCTGCATCAGAATAGCCATTGAAAGGATGGAAATATTCCTCATAATACTCGAAGACCACCTTGTTCAGAATGGTTTCCTGTACTTTGGTGTACTCACTGTTGCCCTTATAGATAAGGAATATAAGGCTCTTGATGAAGTTCTTCTTCTCATCGAAGTTCTTCTCGTACTCCTCGCTTGTGACCTTGAAGGGATTCATGGAGATAGGATGCTCCTTGGTATAGGAGATATAGATGCCTCCCTTGACCTGACAAAGTACCTGATAGCTGTTGCCGACATCGACAATGACAACATCGGTGTCCTGCTCGAAGAACTGGCGCATAACGGTATTCATGAAGAAGCTCTTACCGCTTCCGCTTGGGCCAAGAACAAAATAGTTACTATTGTCTGTCATCTTCTCGGAACCTTCCTTGCCTGTAAAGTCAATGGGCATGGGAACGCCCTGGCGGTCTGTGTACCAGAACTTCAGCGGGGTATGCTCTCCATGCTGCTGGCTCTCCTTATACATCAGGCAGAGGGCAGCATCACTGAGCGTCAGGAAACGGTCATAGTCGGCATTCAGTCGGCTGCAGTTGCCGGGGAACGACGAAACGAACAGCTCCAGCTGATTGTAGGCACGTTTAGAGATCTGGATATTCATGCGGCTGAAGAAGTTCTCCAGATAGTTGTTGGCCTTGGACATGCTGGCTTCCTTCGAGATACATACTGTCAGACTGAAATGGGCATACACAAGCTGTTTGTTCTCACGGGCAATAATGTCCTGTACCTTCTTGATGTCTTCAACGGCAAGGGCATTGCTGGGAGAGGGGATGGAGCTGTGGCGGTTCTTTTTCTTATCGAGCATGGCCAGCTCATGCTTCTGGTTGGGCATGAAGATGACCTGATTATAGACGGCAGACTCGATGCCGGGGATGCTATCGATACCTGCCAGCAGGTCAACGGGCATTTCACTGTTGTTGACAGTCATCAGCGTATAGGGACGGATGATGGTGGGCAGATTGATATTGTCAACATCGACCAGGCTGAACACACGGCAATGGCGGTCACCCATCAGGATGTCCTCGCCATCGACCTTGAAATTGGTCATGGAATAGTGCGCGTCACGGAAGTTCATGGCGAAATAGCGGTCAACATAGTCCTGACACTCGGCACCATTGAGGAAACGGACATGCAGCTTCTCGGCATGGAACTGGTCACGAACCTTGTTGAGTTTGTCAAGGAACTCTCGCCATTTCTTGGCATCATAGGAGAAAAGTCGGCTTTTCCGATTTTCCTGAGTGATAATAAGCACGGTCTTGACCTCAGTATATTCGCGTCCGTGGAAATAGCGGAAATAGGACTGTTGGAGTGTGCTGAGATTTTGACCGTTAATGAGGGGTGAAGAATCAAAGCGCTTGCGGATGAATACATCCTGCTTCTGAAGGATGTAGCCCTCGCCGAGCGACTGGCAGATCTTGGTGAAGAGCTGCTGGTAGTCGTAGTAGCTGTCGGTGTCGGCAGAATACTTCTGGACGGGATTCTCAATCTCCATCAGGGCAGAATAGTCGCCTGACTTGGTATAGACAATGCCGATGCCCTCCACATCCTCGACGGAGAAATAGATGTCTTCGAAGACCTTGGCGCGTTTGCCGCCAGTGCCGAAAGCCTTGACGGAGATTGCCATGCCTACGAGGATGGAGAGAAACATGAGAACGACATAGATAGTCATAATGGTGTATGGTTGTATTTACGTATTTTCTTATTCAATTATGGGCGTATGACTATATTTCGGAGTCTCGCCTGTAGATGAGTATGCCCTGAAACTCATGCTTGGTGTGCAGTCCCTTCATCTGTTTGAGGATGATAAGGGCGATGCCGACGGCGCAGATGACTGTGAGGGTAATGAGTCCCACGACGAAGCCCAGCAGCGAGTAGGCAATGATGAACGACAGGATGGCACAGCCTGCAGTGATGGCTGCCCAGGTAATGTAGCGACCACGAAGGCCCATGAATTCAAGGGGTCTTTGCAACCCCTTGAAAACTGGGTACTCCGGGTAGCTGGTGTTCACTGTGCTGTTCATCAGAATCCAGTGATTACACCGTCCTCGATGCCGAAGAACAGAGGCAGAGCCTGGGCAGCGGCAATCAAGAACACACATGCGCCGATGATCATCATGATAGACTTCTTGACGTCCTGTTCCTCGTTGTTCATCTTCACATACACGGAGATGGCACCGACGATGGCCACGACACCTGCAATGGCATAACAGAGCTTGGTGGCGATGGGGACGTACTGGGCAATCTGCTCAGAAGCCTGGCTGATGGCGTTCTTACCAGCCTCGTAGCCTGCACCACCGCCCGACTGTGCCAGGGCTGTGGCAACATTGAAGGTGAGACACACGGCGACGAGGACGCAGAAGCGCACGGCACGGCTGTTCTTTACAAG
>JAFPEE010000003.1 GCA_017389705.1 Prevotella sp. | reverse complement strand
CTACCGTTGGTTGGTCGAATCGTGCCATTAAAAAGTACGACAACGTAGACCAAAAGGAGTATGTGCAACTCTATTACGAAGCTTTGCGCAACGACTATCAGTTCGCTCAGGGCTATTCGCTGGCTGACGCCGAAGCTGCTGCACGTGCTTCATTGGGCGGTGAGCTTGGTGGAGAATTCTATAATCCGTTCAAGAACTATACGTGGGACACGATCATCGATCCCGCTACAGGTCAGGTGCAGGCTGATGCAAAATCGGCTTGGAACGAGGACTGGATGGATGCCGTGCTTCGCAAGAATGCTTTCCGTCACGAGCATCAGTTCTCCATCGACGGAGGTTCGGACAAGACCAAGTACATGCTTTCGCTCGGCTATCTGAATGAGGATGGTCTGTTGGAGACCACATCATTCCAGCGCTACACTGCCCGTACGAATGTCGACAGCCAGGTGACAGACTGGTTCAAGGCCAATCTAAGTACCGCTCTGACTCATTCCGAGTCAAACTTTAGTGACTATGATGGCACCAGTACTTCTAACGTATGGTATACCGCTCAGTTCATCAACCCGTTGTTCCCTGTCTATCTGAAAGATGCAGAGGGCAAGACCATGTACGACGATCAGGGCCGTATTCTCTACGACTGGGGTGAAGTCCGCGAAGATGGTAAGTCGCGTGTCGGTTCGATGAGCGACTTCAGCTCGCTGGGCATGCTGATGCTTGATGACGCTTATACAAAGCGCGATGCTGCTAGCGTGCGTACCGGTATCCAGTTTGGTGGCGACAGCCCCCGCTTCGGATGGCTTCAGGGCTTAAAGCTGGCCATCAACTTCGGTGCTGACTATAGCAGTTCAAACTACATGCGCTACATGAACTCCGAACATGGTAACCAGAAGAACGCCGGCGGTCTGATTCAGAAGCAAAATGGACGTACGCTGAGCTACACCTTCAACCAGCTGCTCACTTGGAACCGCTCGTTCGGCATGCACAACGTCGACGTTTTGTTCGGTCATGAGTGGTATGACTACACTTACGAATACCTTGGTGCAGGCAAGACCAGCCTGGTGAATGGTATCAAGGAATTGCGCCCGGGTACAACCCTCTACGATGCTGACTCCTACACTCAGAAGTATCGCATCCACTCGCTCCTGAGCCGTATTAACTATAACTATGCTGACCGCTACTACCTGACTGCTTCAATTCGTCAGGATGCTTCTTCTCGCTTCTATGTGAAGAACAACACCGGTACGTTCTGGTCTCTGGGTGCCAACTGGCGCGTTTCAAAGGAAAAGTTCCTGCAGGATGTGAAGTGGCTGGACAACCTCTCGTTCAAGATTAGCTATGGTGAGCAGGGTAACGATAACATTCTCGATAGCGACGGCTACTCTAACTACTATCTCTGGCAGAGCCTCTACAACCTGAGCTACGCCAACGGCAATGCTCCTGGTGGATTTGTGGAGACACTGGAGAACAAGGACGTGACTTGGGAGAAGAACGGCAACCTCAACATCGGTCTTGAGGGAACCTTCTTGAACAACCGTCTGCATGCCAGCATTGAATACTATAACAAGAAGACCACTGACATGCTGCTCAACTACCCGCTGCCGCTGTCGACAGGTTTCACTGGCTACAGTGCTAACGTCGGTAATATGCGCAACCAGGGTTGGGAGTTCGAGGTGTCAGGATCTCCCGTGAAGACCAAGGACTTCGAATGGACACTGGGTTGGATGGGTGCACTGCTCAACAACAAGGTGCTGAAACTCACGGCAGAGTCACCAGAGATCATCAATGGTGCACGTATCATCAAGGAAGGCTATGAGTTGAATACATTCTACATGGCTAAATCGGCTGGCGTAGACCCGCTCACGGGTCAGCAGCTCTACTGGGCATACGAAAAGGACGACGAAGGCAACAAGGTAGAGGGTTCTGACTATATCACTTCCGACTACACCAAGGCCAATGCCTCGAAGTACTTCCTTGGCAGCCGTATCCCCGACCTCTATGGTAGCATCTCCACTGGTCTCAGCTACAAGGGTCTGAGCCTGACCATGCTGACAACCTATTCGCTGGGTGGTAAGATCTACGATAGCAGCTATGCATCGTCGATGGACCTCTGGTATCCCAGCTCTACTTGGAACCGTGCCGTGCTTCGCCGTTGGCAGAAACCGGGCGACATCACCGATGTTCCTCGTATGGCCATTGCCGATGGTAACCAGCTCGCGACTGATCGCTATCTGATCGATGCTTCCTACTTCGCCATCAAGAACATCACTCTGAGCTACATTTTGCCTCAGCTTTGGGTGAAGAAGATTGGTCTCGGCAATGTTCGAGTGTTCACCTCTATGGACAATGTTGCCCTGTTCTCTCACCTCGACGGTATGGATCCGCAGTACAACTTCTCGGGTGGTACTGGCTACGACTACGTTCCCAACAAGACCTTCACCATTGGTCTTGAGGTTAAGTTCTAATGTAATTGACGAGTTGAACAGAAGACAAGTTAAATCATTTTAGAAAGGAAACAATTATATGAAAAAGATATTTAAGTATAGCTTAGTTCTGATGGGCATCCTCGCCATGGCCGCTTGCTCAGAAGACAAATTGGAGACTCAGCCTACTGACGCTGTGTCGGGAACGACGCTTTTCAGCGACGCAAAGGCTGCCATGGTACCGCTGAATGGTCTCTACCGCTCGATGTATACTTCTGGTTGGTCAACAACCGGTAACACGCACCAGTGTTTTGGCGTTTCGGCTTATGCGCTGGCATCGGAAGTGATGGGCGACGACTTCATCATGGGCGCACAGGGATCAGGTTGGTTCTGGTTCGATGCAGCCTACAACATCAAGGGCCGTGCCCATCTGAGTTCATGGCGTAGCTATGACCTCTGGTATGCCCACTACACTTGGATTGCCAATGCTAACTATGTGATTGCTGCAGAGGATGAGATGGGTGGTTCTACTGAGGACATCCATTACGTTGTAGGTCAGGCCTATGCCGTGCGTGCTTACAGCTACTTCCAGTTGGCACAATGGTTCGCACGTACCTATAAAGGCCATGAAAGTGAGCCTTGTGTTCCTATCTACACAGAGCCTACCTTCAAGACCACTACAGGTCAGCCCCGTTCTACCGTTGCTGAGGTCTATGCTCAGATTGACAAGGACATTGCTCGTGCACTGGAGTTGCTCGAAGGAACCACGCTGAAGGACAAAACCCACATGGGCTATGCAACTACACTGGGTCTCGCCTCACGAATTGCCCTTGTCGAAGAAAAATGGGCTGATGCCCAGAAGTATGCTGATGCTGCTATCAAGGCTAGCAAATGCTCCATCGCTCCTGCTGCAACCATCAAGGGTATGAATAACGTTGACTACAGCGATGTTATGTGGGGTGCTAAGATTGTAAGCGACCAGGCCGGTATGTACGCCAGTCTTTTTGCCCATATGGATCCTGCCGTGTCTTACGCACTACGTGCTCCTAAGCAGATTTCTAAGTGGCTCTATGCCAAGATGGGTCAAAGCGACACACGTCGTGCATGGTGGAACCCCAACCATCAGCTCAACACCTATGACGATGCCGGCAATGTCCTCAGTGGCTATCAGCAGGAGAAATTTGCTTTCTCGAATGTTGCTACTTGGGAGGGCGACTACATTTGGATGCGCGTCGAGGAGATGTACTTCAATGCTGCAGAGGCTGCTTGCCGTCTGGGCGACGAGGCTGCTGCCAAGAAGTATCTCATGGCTGTGATGAGCCAGCGTGACCCGAGCTACACCTGCAACAAGACTGGTACGGCCATGGGTAAGCTCACTACAGATGAGACAGGCTCGCTGCTTGAGGAAATCATCATCCAGAAGCGTATTGAACTGTGGGGTGAATTTGGCCGTACGTTCGATATCCGCCGTTTGAAGCAGGGCTTCCAGCGTACTGCTGCTCAGGGCTGGCCTAGCGGATTGCTGCTGCCCAAGCGTCCTACAGCAAATCCAGAGAACTACATGTGGGTTGTCACTATTCCTCAGGCAGAATTCGACGGCAACACTAATATGGATATCAGTAAGGATCAGAATCCTGCTGGCGACGAATAACCATAGGCAAAGCCTCCCTCCGTCTTGCCTCGAGCTAGGCGGAGGAAGGAATCCTCTGAGACATCTAACAATCAATAAAAGAGAATCAATATGAAGAAATATATTTTAGGATTTGCACTTTTGGCAGGCCTCGCCCTAACATCGTGCAACAAAGATAACGAGGGTGCTATCTATCAGCCTAGCTGGCAGAACGTCTCGTTCGAAATGGAAAGCCCTAATCAGATTCTTACTCAGGATGCTTCTATTACCATCCCCGTCAGACTGATTCGTGCTAATACCGAAGGAGCTTATACTGCTCATTACACGCTGGCATCGGAGACGGAAGGTATTTTCACTGATAACAACAGCGGGCAGGTTACGTTTGAGGCAGGAAAGAACGAAGCCTTCGTCAACTTAAGCGCTGCCAACATGAAAAAAGGTAACTTATATGAAGCAGTTCTTACCTTGAGCGATGCCGACGTGGCCCAGAACGATACCATTACTGGGACGGCTGTCAACGAGACAAAGATTAGCATTATGTGCGATTACAACTGGGTGAGTGCTGGTACCTGTACGTTTACCGATTTCAATTTCTCGGAATCAGACGACGGCGATAGCGCTAAGGGCGTAGAAATTCTCAATGGTGAAGGATCGAATGTCTACCGTATTGTTTCCCCGTTGTATACGGTATATGGAGATAAGGCATTCCTTACCAATGCTCCCAACATCGACTTCTACCTGAATGCCGATGGAAGCATCAGCCTTCCTGAAGGACAGGTCTGCGACATGGCTGGCTACTGGCTCTACATGGATACGAAGAACTATGGAGGCTACTGTTTTGTGGAACAGTCTGGTAACACCTATGTGGTACACCATCTGCTGCTCCAAGGCTCCAGCCTCTACATCGGACAATTTATGTTCACCTGGAACAAATAATCCCGTCTCAACGAAACATATCGTAAACAAACTTAAGAGAGCCGCGGCCTGTGAAAGGTCGCGGCTCTTTTGTGGTTTGTAGCAAAGGCATAAAGGGGAGAAAAAGGAAGAAAAGGGGAGAAAAGGGACGTATGTATAGCAGCCAAATGTAGGGGCAGCCCCCCGTGTCTGCCCGCGTATTTGAGGTGTATGGGAGTACGGGTTGTTCGTTATTGTAGGGGCAGACACGGGGGTCTGCCCCTACAATCAGCAGGCAGGACTATCGTCCCTTTTCTCCCCTTTCACTCCCCTTTATACCCTTCTACAGCCTTTATTGTTGCTTCAGCAACTTCAGCTCATGCTTCGGGCGCAGGGCATCGCTGGTCTTTTCGGTGTACTGGCCCACCTTCACGGCTACCGTGTTTCGGATGTCGCGGCTAGAGGCACCAATGCGGAAGGTGTAGGTGCCGGCCTCAGTGAGCCACTGGCTGTTGGCCTCGTCGAAGCTGGCGAGGTCGCGGCGCTTCAGCTGCATGGTGAGCACTTGGCTCTCACCTGGCTTCAACTCGCGTGTCTTGGCGAAGGCCTTCAGTTCCTGAGCAGGCTTCTCCAGCTGTCCAGCGGGAGCGCTGACATAGACTTGTGCTATCTCCTTTCCGCTGACGCTGCCGGTGTTCTTCACCGTTACGCTAACGGTGATGTTTTCACCGCTCACCTTCACACTGGGTTTCGAATATTCGAACGCTGTGTAGCTCAGACCATAGCCGAAGGGATAAGAAACGTCTTTGCCGAACGTGTCGAAGTAGCGATAGCCCACGTAGATGTCTTCCTCGTGGTTGCT
>JAFPEE010000180.1 GCA_017389705.1 Prevotella sp. | reverse complement strand
TGCTTAATACAGAACTGCTCTATCGTCATTCCATTCGGTTCGCCTTCCAATTTGTAGAGGAACCATAGCTTTTCACAATCTTCACTACTGCACATAATCTTAAGAAATTTAAGTTTGTGCAAAAGTAGCCATTAGCTCGGAGCTACACAAGATGTGAAAATTGGACGCTTACCATAATGTTACCTGTTACCTGTTACCTTGTTACCTCAAAAACACCTCAGGCGGTGCCTCTTCGTGGTCCCAGAGTGGCGCAATGTTCGTAATTCTTACCTTCTGCGAATTAAACTCCTTGCCTTAAAAACACCGAGTAAAGAACCTGCCTCAAACCCCGATGTACAAAGGGTTTGAGGGCAGTTTCGAAAAAATAAAAATGCGGTTTTTGCCGAAAACATTGATGGTTTGAGAAAATAGTCGTACCTTTGCCTTGCGATTCAGATCATCGGGGCAGGCGACTCCAGGCTGGCAGTGCACGGCTGGCTAGAACCGTCCAAGCGAGGACGGAGCGGAGTATGTCCGAAGACGGGGCAAAGACAGTCCGAAGACCGGTCATGGACAGTCCGAGACCAGCGCAAAAGCCCCCGGTGATGTAGCTCGTGGCACAGGGCCAGCCCATCAAGATCGACGGCCTGGGCATCTATGGAGTTAAGAAGTTATCGCTTCGCTCGTCCTGTCGGACAGTAGTTGTCCTCCTTGCTTTACTTGTTAACATACTTCTTACCATTCATGATATACATACCCTTTTGAGGCTTGCCAGAGAGCTGTCTGCCGTTGAGGTCGAAGTAGCGCTCTGTGCCGTCGGTGTCGATGGTGCGTATCTGCTGGATGCCGGTGCCACTGGCATTTTCTATTACCATGCTCAGACTGTTGGCTTGGGCGGTGCCTGTAGCCTGGAAGTAGCAGCGGAACGGAGCGACGTATGCCTCAGGCTGGTTCTGTGGTACCTTGTGCCACATGCCGCTGCTCTGCAGGATGTAGGCAGGCTTCTGGGCATCGTAGAGCTGCGTATTCGGTATCTCTGCCGTGGTACCCTTGAACTCGTAGTCGTTTACCGTCCACGTGCCACTGGTGTTGCTGCCAACCGTAACGGCTGCATTCGTGCTCAGGTCAACATCATCGTTACCCGTCACTACGATATAGTAGGGCTTGTAGGCTTCCATCACATTGCCTTCTACCTGTGTAAAGGTGATGGTGGTCACACCAGCGGTGGTCTCGCTGCTGGTAGGCTTATACACCTTGGCATCTTCATCAACCAGTGTCAGGGCGTAAGGCAGGTAGCTGGTATAGCCCATTGGTGCATATTGATATTCGCCTTCCTGTTTCGTTGTTGCTTCGCCTTCAATCGTAATTTCCTCGTCAGTACTCTGTGTAACCTCAACGAGAGAGGGCGAGAGGCGACGGTTGATGCCTACGCCGTAGGTAGTGGTGATGGGCGACACCTTAGGCGCGAAGTCCCATGCGTCGTTCAGCTCCAGCTGCTGTGCCGCAGTGCCGATGACGACGTTGGGTTCTCCCAAAGCAGCGGTATGTCCCTTGTCTGCTGGCAGATAAATGAAGGTGTAGTCGCTCATGCCATAGAAGGGACTGTCGGGATCGTTGCGATCTACGTTGTACGTGACATCATCAATGGTTCCTGTAATAGCCGACAAATCGACATATCGCAGGTTATAGGCTCCATCGAACACCCCTTTGCCTAGTGAATACAGTTTGCCTGCAGGGAAGGTGACACTGGTCAGCCCTGTGCAGGTGGCGAAACAGCTGCCCAAAACGTCGACGGTGTTGTTGGGGAGGCTGCCGACAGGAATAGTATAGTTGCCCGTCTTGCCTGGAGCACAGGCAATAACGTAGCTGCAGTAGGACCCGATGTTGTGTATCAACACATTATCTGCACAGAGGTAGCCGTTGTCGTTGCCACGCGAAGCGGTCAGCGTGGTGAGCTTCGGACAGTAGGCAATGAAGTTGCCCACATGGTTCTCAAAGCCTGTGCCAATGTTGAAACTGACGAGGTTGTCGCAGCCTCGGAAGGCATCTTCCTTCACCATGGTTACAGCATCAGGCAGATCGACAGCTGTCAGCGCATCGCAGTTCTCAAAGGCATGGGCACCGATGGTTGTCAGATTGCTGCCCAGCGTGACGGTGGTCATCGTCTGGTTGTCCTTGAAAGCATTGTCCTGTATGGCTGTTACGGGCTTGCTGTTGTAGGTTTCGGGGACGGTAACCGCTGCGGCACTACCCGTATAGGCTACCACTTCGTAACTTTCTTTGCTTTCACCTGCAGGGCGATAGACGAAGT
Source organism: Prevotella sp. (assembly GCA_017389705.1). Lineage (GTDB taxonomy): Bacteria > Bacteroidota > Bacteroidia > Bacteroidales > Bacteroidaceae > Prevotella. Next base: position 11,394 of record JAFPEE010000180.1, on the reverse strand, counting down.
CGCCATCCGCAATGTTAACGCAGCCTTTTATGTACATATCCGCCAGCGTGGCAGGCACAGGATAGTCCACATAGTTGTCGGTAAAGTAATACCAGTCATCAGTGCCCAGCACGGTCTTGGTCTTGTCCTGGTTCATGTCAGCTTCTGTTGAATACTTCACATTGCCGGTCAGGGTTGGCATTTTCAAATAGGTAGCGATCTCATTAATATTTATATCAGTCCAATAAGCACAGTTCGCAATGTTACTAGGATCATCACTGTTAGTCTGGCCAACTATCGCACCCCGATATGGTTCATTCAGAAAATTCCATGAAATAATATTTCTTGCAAAACAGCGATTGACAGTGACACCACCGGCACCGCCAACGATGCCACCGACAGCCGAACTTGCGATGTAACTTAAATTCTGGAGGAAGTTGGAAGCCGAGCAGTCGGTGATGGTCACATTATTATTGACATTGCCTACAATGCCGCCTGTCCATCCGGTACACTTCACCTGTCCGCGGAACATGCAGCGCTCAATGGTGGCATCCTTGGCATAGCCTACGATGCCGCCGCCACTGCCATTAACAGATTTAACGGTGTAATCATTGCCGGAAGAGGCATCGCTGGTCACCAGCACGTCGGTGATGTGGCTGTTGGTATGGGCATATCCCACTACTGAGCCTACATAGTCTTTACCTTCCACCTGAGGATTCAGCAGGTGCATATTATAGACGGTGGCGTTATCTGTATAGCCGAACAAGCCCTGATAATCAGCACTCCCATTTTCGACTTTCAGATTCTTGATGACATGTCCGCCGCCGTTGAAGTAGCCTGAGAATGTATGAGCAGATGTTCCAATGGGAGTCCAATTCTCATGATTCAAATCAATGTCCGTTGTCAGCACAAAATACTTCCTGCCAGAATATAGCATTGTCATGGTGCCTGCACTGACTGCATCACGGAAAGCCTTGAACTCATCCGGCGAAGAAATCTCGACGGGGTCGGAACTGGCCTCATAGATACGTGCAAAGGCGTCGCTCCAACCAACTGATTCATGGGCCGCAGTAGAGGTGCCGTCGAACTTATAGCTCAGATAACTATTTGTTGTATTTTCAGGAATGATGAGACTACGCTGCAAAGCCATATCCTTCATGCTTTCCTTGTTGCCCAGCACCGAGAACACGTCGTTCCAGTCCCACGTGGGGGCTGTCGCTGACCTGCATTGCATAGTATTCAGACTAGTGAGGTTGCAGAAAGCACCGGCTCCGATGGTTATCAGCGTTGAGGGCAGGTCGATGGCTGTTACTGCCGAACAGCCCACGAAGCCATAGTCGCCAATGTGTTCAACACCTTCCTGAACAATGATTTTCGTAAACTTATTGCACATGCGGAAAGCAAACTGGCCTATGACGACATGGTAGGTCTCTGAATTATATCGTACCGTTCCTGGGATGTATAGTACCCCATCCTCATAGTGGTTGATACAGGCGTTGTAGCCATTGCCCAAGGTGGCAGTCTTTGCCTCCGTGTCGTAGATGCAGAAGGCCTTTGTGGCAGGCGTTGTCAGCGTCAGCGTCCCCTGTACCTTATCGGCGAAAGCCATTGCCGGCAGCAGAGCTGCTATGATAAAAGGAATGATATATCTTTTCATAGTCGTATGTTCTATTTTACGGTTGATTCTTATTCCTTCTTCTCCAGCACCCACTTGTACAGGGCGTAGTCGGGCGAGGTTCCAAAAACATTACCTAAGAAAAAGAAGTCCTTACCAGCACCCACATGGTCTTCGGTACTGTTGGTGATTTCGATATATACATCTGCTTTTTTCTCGTCAGCTACGAGTGTGCTCGGAGTAGCATTGGCATAATACAGGCGATACAGATCAGTAACGTAATAATCCAGATTAGGTTGGTTCTTGACAAACGAGCACAGGTTGGCGAAAGGCACCACCGTGTCGTAGGTTGAATGGTAGAAGGCCACGCGGTGCTTGGGTGTCCAGCCTACGGTGAGGTTGTTGCTCTCCAATGCGCGGTGCAGGTCTTGCATAGTGCCGCGGGCAGTGGGGGTGACGCGATTGCCTTGAGCATCTTGGAAATTCGAGCTGGTAGTGAAGTAAGTGTAGCATTCCTCGGTCAGCATCTGCTGAAGTTTTCCATAGCATGCAGGACTACCGAATAGCAAGGGATCTGACGCATAGTAGAACATCTCGCATACCTGTGCGGCAGTGTAAGGTATTCTATACGATGCAGGGCCGAGGTAAGGGTGGTGGATGGTAACAAGATTACTCATACCCTCCTTACGTTGTTTGATGTAGCGTTTTGTGACGTCGCGGGTGCTGAACTGGTCTTCCTTCTCGGATTTGCTCTTGGCCTCAATCATATCCATCGAGCCTGTAGATAAGAACTTGCTGGATAGGTACTCATCGATATAATGCTGACGCATCAGCGGATTGCTGTCGCACATACCTTTCAGAATCAGCGGCATCACGATAGGCATCGACACCGTGCCGGGCGTATGAGCAGTCTTTTTTTCTTCCTTATCTTTAACGTGGTAAGTACGCCCATTATCGTTGATATAATAGAGCAAGTGGCCTACGGGGTCGTAGGGACCATCGCCACAGACGGAGCCAGCATAGTGCAGATCGGTGTCCAGCCCGTTCTGCTCAATGAACTTATGCACAGCCAGCGCCACGCTGCCACCCTGCGAATAGCCGAGACTGACGCTCTGCCAGTCATCCTCTAACGTTCTAAAATCCTTACCAGAGCCCACATTGGCATTGTAGAATGCCAGCCCGTAGCGCACGGCATCGACCACCTGACGGGCAGTCAGCTCCTGATACAGGTAAGGATGGGCACGATTGGCTGTGATGCCATAGCCCTCGTAGTCGGGCATGATAACCAGGCAGCACGGCTGGCGAGTACGGTCGTAGCGGGTGTACATCAGCATCATGCCGACACCCGTTTGCCAGCTACCACCATTATTATAGTTGGTGGGACACTCCCAGTTGCTCGTAATGGTCTCGTGGCAGGCTATGAGCACATTGTTCGGGTGAGCAAAGCCCACATCAAATTGCCTACGTGGCACACCCATCATGGCTGAAAGTACAACCTTGTTGCCGTCGGCATCAACAGACGGATATTTATAGGTATAGAGATAGGCTCCCGAACTGGCTGTCTGCTTGCCTGCATTCGTCAGTCCTCCGTACTGGTCTTTGTCGCTGGTACTGGGTGTGCGTCGTGGTGCAAGGGCAGGGCCTACCGCGTCTTCTATCGGTTTTATTGACGTGATACCCTCGTCAATGATGAGCGTGTCTGTCCGTCCCGTTACGGGGTCAACGACAATACTGTCGCGACTGGAGAACTGAATCTCGCTGACAGACATGATCTCTACTTCCTTGGCATCTACCGTCTTGGGCAGGTCGCCAAAGTTGCCTTGTGCCCAAACACTCACTGTTGAGAACGACAGGGCAAGGAGTAGTAATTTCTTTGGTTTCATCATCATATAGTTATTTATATTGGTAATTCGTTACAACGTTATATCCGAGAGTTTGTGTTCAGGAAGGCGCCTATCATCCGCTTCGGCTCTTTCCGTAGGGGACCGCTGGGGGTGTCGTCTTTGTCACTGCATGACGACAGTGGCACACAGATTTTTGTTTATCGGCAAGTTTTGATGCTGTTTTTTGCCTACAAAGATAGTGACTTTTGCCCATAACAGCAAATTTTTAAGTAAAAATGTTATATCACTCTTTCTGCCCAGTCGCCGCAGTCGAGGTTGCGATAACCGATGGCTTAGGCCACTCTGGTTGAACACTTAGCAGGCTTGTAGGTTAGGTGAAAAAGAAAAGAGGGAGCACAATCTGCAGTTGTGTTCCCTCTTTATGTATGTGTCTGGCGGTTTACTTCAAACCGAGCTTAGCCTTGACTTGTGAGGTCACGTCGGTGGAGAGGGTTGAGCTGATGTAGGGGATGCCTCCTGAGAGGTCCATGATGTAGACGTAGCCGCCTGCCTGACCTACCTGCTTGATGGCATCGAGCACCTTGGTAGTGATGGCCTGCATCTTCTCTGACTGCTCCTTGGCGAGTGCCTGCTGGTTGTCCTGGTAGCTCTGCTGAATCTTCTGGTACATCTCCTGGAGCTCCTGCTCGCGGCGCTGCTTGATGTTGGCGGGCAGAGTGGCCTGCTCTTTCTCGTAAGCCTCAGACTTCTTCTGCAGCTCTTCCTGCATAGACTTCAGGTCGGCCTCGTACTGCTTGGTGAGGGCCTCGATGTCTGTGCGTGCCTTGGTGAACTCAGGCATGGCCTGAACAATCTCCTGTGAGTTGACGTGTCCGAACTTCTGTGCAAATGTTGCTATGGGGGCGAACATAAGCAGTGCTAAAAATAATTTCTTCATGATTTTCTTTGTTGTTTAATGTTTAATAATTGTTCTTTTTTCTCTTTTAGTTGGAATAGCCAAGCTTGGAGAGCACCTCGTTGGAGATGTCTATCTTGGGCGAGCCGAAGATGATGCCCTCGTCGCTGGCACGGTCTAGTACGAGCTGGTAGCCGCGCAGGTCGGCAATTTCCTTGACGGCGCTGTAGACTTCTTCCTGGATAGGTGTCATGAGTGAGGTGCGCTTCTTGAAGAGCTCGCCTTGGGGACCGAAGTATTTCTTCTTGAGCTCTGCGGCTTCTTTCTCTTTCTCCATGATGGCGTCCTGACGGGCTTTCTTCTGCTCTTGTGAGAGGAAGACGACCTCGTTCTGGTAGTTCTTGTAGAGTGTCTGTGCCTCAATCTGCAGGGCATCGACTTCTGCCTGCCACTTCTTGGAGACTTGGTTGAGCTGCTCGTTGGCGCGCTCGTAGGCAGGGATGTTCTTGAAGATGTAGTCCATGTCGACTAAGGCGAACTTCTGGGCTGATGTGGATAAGGTCACACAGAAAGCACAGAAAGCACAGATAAAGAATCTTTTAACCATAATTTTAATTCTTAATTCTTAATTCTTAATCGGCGAAGCCGACAACTTTTAACTCTTAACTCTTAATTCTTAACTCTTCATTCTTTTAGAACTCTTGTCCGAGGATGAAGTGGAACTGCGAGCCTCCCTTGTTGGAGGTGCCATAGGCGCGGTCGAAACCGTAAGCCCAGTCGATACCCATCAGTCCGACCATAGGCAGGAAGATGCGTACACCGACACCTGCAGAGCGCTTGATGTCGAAGGGGTTGAAGTCGCGTGTCTGACTCCAGGCGTTACCTCCTTCGAGGAATCCGAGTCCGTAGATGGTGGTGTTGCCCAGCATGAAGGGATAGCGCAACTCGAGTGTGAAGCGGTCGTAGGCATAGCCTGCTGCACCGTAGGGTGTCAGTGAGCCGTTCTCGTAACCGCGCAGTCCGATGGTCTCTTCGGCATAGCTGGTGGAGTAGCCGCTCATGCCGTCACCACCCATATAGAAGGTCTCGAAGGGCGACTTCTTGTTCTTGTTGTAGGAGCCCAGGATACCCATCTCGAAACGGGTCATGAGCACGAAGCACTTCTGGCCTCCGGTAAGTGCGGTGTAGGTCTTTGACTTGAACTTCCACTTGTGGTACTCAATCCAGCGGTATTTCTCCTGCTGCTCCTCGTCGTAGCGGTCTCGGTTGAGGCGGTAGGTCTCTGCCGTGGCCATGTTGCTGTAGTCCTTGCCGTCGAAGAGCGACCAGGGTGGCGTGAGTGTGACAGACGCTGTGAACTCTGAGCCTCGGCGTGGGAACAGCTGGTTGTCGGTAGAAGTACGCGACAGGGTGAGTCCCAGGTTGATGTTGTTACAGTTACCGTTGTTGATGATGAAGTAGCTCCAGTCGCGCAGCATATAGCGTGTGTACGACAGCTGTGCAGAGAGCTGGAAGTAGTCGTCAGGCCAGCGCAGGCGCTTACCCCATCCGATGCTGGCACCGAACAGCTGTATGTACTTGTCGTCGTCGTAGAGCGACGTGTAGTCGTAGTAGCCGCTGTTGTACGAGCCATAGCCGTATGCGTAGTTATAGTAGTTGTTCATCCAGCTCGAGTTACGATAGGTGCTGGAGATGTCGGTCTGCTTGGAGAAGAAGGCATTGACGCTGAAGGCGTTAGGTCGCTTGCCGCCAAACCATCCGGTGGAGTAACCAGTGGAGATGGAGTAGTAGTAGGAGCCGTTGGACTGCAGCGAGAGTGACAGCTGCTCACCGTCGCCAATGGGCAGGATGCCTCGGTGCATGCGGTTCTTGCCGAAGAGGTTGCGCATGGAGAAGTTGGTGAGCTTGATACCCACACGTCCGATGATACCTGTCTGTCCCCAACCGAGTGAGAACTCCAGCTGGTCGTTAGACTTGGACTCGAGCTCCCAGTTGATGTCTACCGTGCCGTCGTCGTAGTTAGGCTTGATGTCAGGGTTCACCTTCTCAGGGTCGAAGAAACCCATGGAGGCTATCTCGCGTGCAGAACGCTGGATAGCGTCCTTGGAGAACAGGTCGCCAGGCTTGGTGCGCAGCTCACGGCGTACCACCTCCTCGTAGAGACGGTCGTTACCGAAGATGCGTACGTGGCTGATGTGTGCCTGTGTGCCTTCCTGGATGCGCATCTCAAGGTCGATGGAGTCGCCTACGATGTTAATCTCGGTAGGTTGCAGGTTGTAGAACAGGTAACCGTTGTTCCAGTAGTAGTTACCCACGGCGTCGTCGTCCTCAGAGAGGCGCTTGTTCATCTTCTTCTGGTTGTAGACGTCACCCTTCTTCATGCCCAGCACGGCAGAGAGGTAGTCGCTGGTGACCACGGTATTGCCCACCCAGGTGATGTTGCGGATGTAGTATTTCTGCCCTTCGTCCAGCTTGACGTAGACGTTGACGTGCTTGTCGTCGACGGTCCATACAGAGTCCTCGATGATGGCGGCGTCGCGATAGCCCAGCTCGTTGTACTTGTCGATGAGGGCTTTCTTGGCCTCGTCGTAGCGCTCAGGGGTAAACTTCTTGGCCTTGAACAGGGTAGAGAACTTGCCGGCCTCGTTAATCTTGCCAAAGGAACCTTTCTTGAAGAGATTACCCTTGATCTTGCCGCTGGACAGCTGTGTGTTGCCCTCGAAGATGATCTTGCGTACCTTCATCTTAGCCTTCTTGTCGATGTTGACGTCCAGTATGACTTCGTTCTTGCCTGTCACGTCGTCGCGCTGGACAATGTCTATCTCGGCATTCTTGTAACCCTTGTCGTCGAAGTACTTCTTGGCCAGAATCTTGGCGCGGTCTATCATGTTGGGTGTAATCTGCGCACCTTTCATGATGCCCAGCTTGGACTCCATGTCCTCGCGTTCCGACTTCTTCAGGCCGTAGTAGTTGATGGTGCTGACACGCGGACGGGTAGCCAGATGGATGCAGAGATACACCTTGGAACCCACGATAGAGTCGGCAGTGATGGAGGCCTTGGAGAAGAGTCCGTGTTTCCAATAACGCTTCACGGCCTCGGTAATCTCGGTACCAGGTACGCTGATGACCTGTCCGACGGAGAGACCGGAGAGTCCGATGAGCACATAGTCCTCATAGCCCTCGACGCCTTTGACGGACAGTCCTCCGATCTCGCACTGGCGGGGTGTTCCGGCATAGGAGATGTCGGGGTTGACAATAACGTCTTGCGCAGCTATGCTGCTAAATGATAATGGAGAGATGATAAATAATAAACTTATCATCCATCTCCAAACTATGTTCATATGTTCCTTCTTTATCATTTATCAATTGTCGTTTTCATTTAGAGGCAATGCCTCGCTCTCAACTTGTGCCTCAGTCTTGCCAAAGCGGCGCTGACGCTGCTGGTAGCTCTCGATGGCCTTGTGCAGACAGGCCTCGTCGAAGTCAGGCCAGTAGGTGTCGCAGAAGTACAGCTCGGAGTAGGCTATCTGCCACAGCAGGTAGTTGGAGACGCGTACCTCGCCACCAGTACGAATGAGCAGGTCGGGGTCGGGCATCCACGCTGTCCACAGGTGGTCGTTGATGGTCTGCTCTGTGATGTCGTCAGCACTGAGCTCACCATTCAGCACCTTCTGCGCAATGGCCTTGGTGGCACTGACCAGCTCTTGCTTAGACGAATAGCCCATGGCGATGGTCATGGCCATGCCGTCGTACATCGCTGTCTCTTCCTCCATGGAGCGGAGCTTGTCCTGTACGTTCTGGGGCAGACGACTACGGTCACCCGCCACATGGAAACTCACATTGTTGTTGTGAAACAGGTCCATCTTGATGAAACTAAGCACCAGCCCCATCAGTGCCTCTACCTCGTAGGCAGGGCGGTTGAAGTTTTCTATGGAGAAGGCATATACCGTCAGGTACTTGACGCCTAAGTTGGAACAAAGGGTGGTGACGGTCTCCAGGTTGTCCAGTCCGGCTTTGTGTCCAAAGGTACGGTCCAGTCCGCGGTCCATCGCCCAGCGTCCGTTGCCATCCATGATGATGGCAATGTGTTGTGGAATATTGTTAGTCTTTATCATTGTGACACGTTTTACATTTTGCCCATAAATCGTAGGTGGCTGACAGCCGCAGCTGGCTATAGCAGTCGGTGTTCTTGAACAGTCCGCTGCTTTGGATGCCGTAGGGATCTTTGACACCGTCCAGCAGGTCGCTGCTTGTAAAGTGGATGGTCCACTCGACAGCCAGGTTCATACGGTCGCCCACCTTGTACTTGACACCTCCACCCAGCGGTACATTCACTGCTGTCTGCGTGGTGGCCTCGCCATTGTCAGGCTTGGCGATGGTCATGCCTATACCTATATATATATAAGGTGTCAGGCGTTTGGCACCTCTATACTCCTCACCGGTCCCGTAAGGCCAGAAGTTGTACTCATATCTCATGCCTACATCCACCAGACTGCTCTTGAAGCTGTAGTCGCTGATGGTGGGGTAGTAGGTCTTGGCGTTCTTCGACGAGCCTTTCAGCTGTCCGTAGCTGACATTCATGGCCAGCGCCATGCGGGGGTTGAAGCGATATTTGGCCAGCACGGAGCCCATGGGCTGAATCTCCTTGAAGAGATTGCTGTTGAAGTCGCCCAGATAGGTCAGAGCTCCCACGCCTCCACCTATCTCCAGGCGGTATTCTGGCTGGGTCTGAGCCTGTATGTTGAAAGGTAGAAAGGTAAAAAGGTAAAAGGGTAAAATGTATTTCACCCATCGCAGACCCTGATATGTCGTGCTTTGTCTCACCTTTTGTGCCAATGTTTTACCTTTATTCTTTTAATCCTGAATCTCCCAACCCAGCTTGTTCAGGCGTCCGCGCCACACCTCTCCGGTCTTTCCACAGAAGAGCCACAGGTTCATGTCGCTGTCGACAGCCATAGCCACAGAGGTAGTCGATGAGTCGAAGTCATCGGGCAGTTGGTAGCTGGTGTTGTATTTCCAAGTGATGCCGTCGTCACGGCTTTGGTAGATCTTTGTATAGGGTTCCCAATCGTCGCCCTTCTCTTTAGCGGCACCAATGGCCAGGATACCGTCGTCGTAAGCCACCAGACTCAGGTTTTCCAGATTAGGCAGGGCATAGTGGTTGTTGGCAGCATGGTCCATATAGGTCCATCGGCCTTCGGGGGTGTATTCGTCGTTGTCGACAATCTTGCGCCACACCATGGCAATGTCGTCATCAGGATACTTGTCTTTGTCGCGGTTGCCTACTATGAGTGCATACTCGGTGTTGGTAGCATACTCCAGGGGATAGCTGACAAAAGCAATGTCACGTACAGGTATCAGGTCCTCGTCGTCGTCCAGCTGGTCTTGCTGCCAAGTGTGGAGAGCGTCCTTTGATACCATCAGCTTGTCGTCAGTAGAGAGGGCGTAGACTTCATTTGACGTGCTGCCTATCCAGCGCTTGATGCCTGGGGGAAGCGTGTTCTTGATTTCTTCGTTATGGATGAGTTTGCCGTTTTTGTCGACCTCATAAATCTTTGTGTTCTCGCCAACGGTTCCCATCAGGTACATCGTGCCTGCCCAGAAGTAGGCCTCGAGGTCGTCGAGCTCTTTCAGCTCCTCGCTGACATCCAGTTGGTTCCAGACGAACTCCCCTGCCTCCTCTTTATGGACATTGACCTTGACGGTGTATTCCGAGTAGTTGCCGGTATTGTCGTTAGAATAGACAAGGAACTTACGGGGGTTGGTGAAGTCGATGCTGTCCGTAGCGCTATAGAACGTCATAGAATTCTCGTCGGCCTCGTCTTGAATGAGTATGGTGCCGTAGTTCTTGGAACCTATCGTGCAAAGCACTTTGCTCACGCTGGTACCTACGGGCAGGGAGTCAGTGTTATAGATGAGGCGCAGGTTCTGGTCAATGTGGAATTTATAGCTGCTGCCTGTAATGGTTCTCTTGTATATGGAGTCGCCACCGCTCTTGGAGGTGGTGTGAAGGTAGCGCGTCAGCGTACCTAAGGTAAATGAAGTGATGGCGGCATCGCTATAGGTGGTCGTTGTGCTGTCGTTTGACGACATACACGACGACATGACGGCCATAGTCGCCAACAGCATACATATAGTCTTAATTTGTCTCATGAGTTTGAATTAATTCAAATTTGGGTGCAAATTTACGCACATTTCCGCAAATTTGAGCATTTTTCTGCCTTTTATTAAGTTAAATATATGATAAAATGTCATATTTTAGGTTTATTTATCAAAAGAGCACGGTATGAATCACTCACTCCGTGCTCTTTCTTCAACGGATGTCAGTGTGCATCAGAGTGATAACACTCAGAATAGTAGCAAGGGCTACAGACACTAACAACACCATTGTTTGAAAATCTAATAACATAATCTTTACCTTAATCTATAAACTACTAACCTAATGAATAACGGCGCAATCTCTCTCGATTACGCAATGCAAAATTACGTAGATTTTTCGTATATTTATAAAAATAGGGGCGATTTCCTTAGAAACCGTCCCTTATTTTGATGTAAGTCAAAAAATGCTTTTTACAGCTTCGGACCTGCAGCGACAAGAGCCTTACCAGCCTCGTTGGTGGTGTACTTGCCGAAATTCTTGATGAAGCGAGCAGCCAGATCCTTGGCCTTCTCCTCCCACTCAGATGCGTTAGCATAAGTGTCGCGAGGATCGAGAATAGCAGAATTTACGTTGGGCAGCGCTGTGGGAACCTCGAAGTCGAAATAAGGAATCTTCTTGGTCTCAGCCTTCAGGATGCTGCCATCCAGGATAGCGTCGATGATACCACGAGTATCGGGGATAGAGATACGCTTGCCGGTACCATTCCAACCAGTGTTGACGAGGTAAGCCTTGGCACCGCTCTTCTCCATCTTCTTAACGAGCTCCTCAGCATACTTGGTGGGGTGAAGCTCGAGGAATGCCTGGCCGAAGCAAGCAGAGAATGTAGGAGTGGGCTCTGTGATACCACGCTCTGTACCAGCCAGCTTAGCTGTGAAACCAGAGAGGAAGTAGTACTTGGTCT
>JAFPEE010000179.1 GCA_017389705.1 Prevotella sp. | reverse complement strand
TTTGGGATGGGGCGTCCTATCATGCGCTCAAAGTTGACGATAAGGTCAAAAGCAACCTTGTCGACGTAGTCAGCGTCGACAAGGATTACATTCTCGCTCCATTGTTGCTCTTTCATGCAGCAAAGTTACGAATAAGAAAGCGAATTACCAAATAAAAGTTTGTTTAATTCGTTGAATTTGCCATTTTAGTTGTACCAAATGCTGGAATCATTGCGCATGTAACGGTCTTCCTCGTTGTACTGGTTGTCCAGTTCGTACTCCTCTTCGTTGTACATGTTTTGAGTTCTCATAGTTGTTGTCCTCCGATTAGTTAGTTTGTTACTTAAATTGTTTGTTTTCGCACCGCAAATATAAGCAATAATTTCGAAACTTGCAATACTTTACCCCATTTTTTTAGCATTTTCTTTCAAAAATTAAGCAAACTCGGATATTTATGCATAAATCAACAGGAGCAAGCCTTTTGGGCCTGCTCCTGCAGATGTGGTTATGTTTTATTTTGCCATGATCTTTGTTGTGCGCAACGTCCCGTCAGCAAGCGTCTCACGAATGATATTCAGGCCATGCTGCAGACGATGTACCTGACGACCATCAGGGGTAAAATACTGACGACTGACTACCTGTACATCAGACCGGCTATGACTGATGGCTGTCGGATCGGCAGATGAAGCAATCTCACCAGCAACGCCATAGGCACTGACACATTGTACTGTGACAAGCTTGCCGCCAGAGTTGACGCTGGTATCAGTGGTGATAGAGGCTACTCCGTCGACAATGACCAGATACGACTGGGCATAGCCTGTTGCATCACTCCACGATACAGTATGACCGCTGACACTGAGTGTGGGCGCAGGTAGGATAAAGCCCTGCCAGTCAGCGTCCCAATTGTCAGAGCCTCGCAACATATAGTCAAGTTTATGGCTGTCAGCCTCCTTGGGGGTAAGTACCGCCTTGCTGGTCTTGGTGGTTCCTGCATCATTCGTGAACGATGTCTTGCGCTGGCTCAGGTCGACAGTATTACCATTGGCATCCATCGTGTTATATTCGGCCATCTGCGAGGGCAATCCATCCATATCGTTCCAGCCCTGAGCAGTAATGCTGACGCCACTTGTCAGCTGGGTATTGATGAAAGCCACCTTAGGCGTATTGCCCCAAGGACGTCCCAATGCAGTAGTAGAGCCAGACTGAGCTGCTGTAATAGTGGCATTGCGGAACACATAACCATACTTAGGCGAGATGTGGTCAGGGGCTACAATGACGTTCGAGGTACGCAGAACATGCAGGGTCACATCGTCGAAGAAGGCCTCGCCAGCGCCATAGATAAAGTCGGTTGTGCCGCTGACCTTGCTATTGCGCACCAGATGGCGGTGTCCGTCCTTGCCAGTACGATAGGTATCCTGCCATCCCTCGAGATTGCAGTTGGTAATGATGATGCGGTCTGCCTTGGTATAGAGTGCCAGAGCCTGACCTTCATTGGTACGGGTGTTACGGATAGTCAGATTGTCGAACGAAACATCATTGGCGGTGACATTGATGGTAGAGGTATTATCGACGTTACCCTCAGCAGCAATCTTATTCCATGAAATAATGGTATTGTCACGCGACTGACCCATCAAGTGGACATTCTGACGATTAATCTGCACATGTCCTTCGTAAGTGCCTTTCTTTACGAATATATAATTAGGTGTAGCGTCGTTGGGGGCTGCGTCAATAGCGGCCTGGATGGTCTGATAGGCCTCACCCTCACCTACAACGGCATTGAAGCCATTCATCTTGGCAACAGGCTGGCGTTGGGTATACTGCTTGGCGTCAATCTGTCCGTCGGCTACGCCATTGAGGAAGAGTTCAAGGTTGGAGTATCCGCTGGCGCTGAGCTTAGGTCCATCGCTGGGGTCATTGGGATTCAGACCCACCTCCGTCTCGTAGGCATCTGGCAGTCCGTCACCATCAGTATCCAGCACGCCACAGTCGTAACTATCCATCTGCAGACGAGGATAGCAGGTGACGTCGATTTCCTGACCAGTGGCCTCGTCAAGTGCAACAAATTCATCGTGTGACTGCAAGGCAATTGTGTTGGGTGAGTCGATGATGCCTAACTTACTGCCACGCTGTCCTCCATACTGCGGATCTATGGTGCCAGCAGCCTCAGCCAGCACGCGAGTGTCCACCTCATCGTAGCGAGGCAATGAGGCACCTGCCTTTGTCACCACACTTTGGAAAGCAGCGTCAGCAGTCTCATAATTAGAATAGGTCAAGTCTCCTGCCACAGGCTCTTTAAGAAACATCTTGTCTGCCAATTCTTGTGAGGGCGACATCCTATAGGGATTAATTGCTCGTGAGGGATTTTCTGAAACAAAGCCATAGTAGTTGTCGTTGTACACCTTCAGCAGTTCTTCGTCTTTCCAGATATTGCTGGAAGGAGCCCACTTGCTACTCAGTTCGAATTTATTGCCACTGAGATACCACTGTCCTACCATATTGATGTTATTACCAGAAGGACATACAAAATAACGTTGGCTGCTCATCGCTTCCTTAGTTGCAGGTCCTGGGCGATAGTAGTTGTTAATCATGTAGACACGATTGTAGTGAGGAGCAGCTCCTTCTGGTTCCTCGCCAGTATCGGTGATATAGTTCTCACCACCATAAATCGCATTCTTGCTTCCCCAATTGAAGACAACATTATTGACAAACTCATTAACAGCCTGACGATCATGGTTCTCTGTACGCACACCATTGAAGCGTGGCGAACGACTCTGGTTATGGGCAAACAGACAATGGTGCATCGTACTGCGCTCACCACCCCATTGGGCACCATAAGCACGATGGCCCTTTACATTCTTTGAGTAATAGAGACTCTCTGAGAAGATACACCACTGTGTAGTCGTGTATTTATTGTCATAGAGTGTGATGTTTTCCTCCATCGACCATCCAAAAGAGCAATGGTCAATAACGATATTCTGAACATTCTCCACGCCCAAAGGCGACATGCTGCCATTGGGCAGATCGCCAGCACGGAAGCGGAGATAACGAAGAATCGTGTTTGACGACAGCTTGAACCTATATCCTGCAATACAAATACCACCAGCTGGAGCTGTCTGACCTGCAATTGTCGTATTGGCTTTAGTTGTCAGATTTGAATTCAGATAGATGGTTCCTGCCACCTTAAACAGCACCGTTCGAGGCGTATCGTCGCCTGTGGTGCAAGCCCAACGGAGTGTTCCCTCAGCATTAGAATCGTCAAGACGAGTGACATAATACACCTTTGAGCCACGACTGTCTACTGCTCTTCCACCAGTAGTGAAGCGGCCCCAGCCCTCACAACCTGGGAAGCTGATGAGGTCGGCATGATAGTTCTCCATCACCTTGAACACAGCATAGACGGCACAATCCTCATTGATGGTAAAGCTATAAGCCGCATTAGTAGACAGACTATTCCCATTGGCATCCTCCCAGCGAACGAACTCATGCCCCTTGGCAGGTGAGGCTTTCAGTGTCACACTGGTGCCATGGGTGAACTTATAACCACCCTCAACTGCAGTTCCTTCTGGATTGACAGATACTGTACCCATACCCTCGCAACCAGCCTTGATGAAGCCTAAAACAGTATTGGCGGGCTCCTCCTTAAACTTGGCAGTAATGGTGACGTCGGCAGTAAATTTATGCGAATAAGGATTGTCCGTCGCTACGAGTTGCCCATCAATATACCAACCCTCCAACGAATAGCCGGCATTGGCAGTTGCAGTAAAACTACGCGTTTGGCCTGATAAAACTTTAGCATATTCCATAGGATTAACAGTTCCTGCGCCTTCAGGGGCTATGACGATTGTAGCCTTGTAATATACAAGTGCATGAATGCCTGGCAATGTTGCCAATGCTATGGCAGTGCTACATGTCAATAGCACCACCATCAATGTCATGATTTGTTTCTTCATATTCTTTGCTTTTTATACATTATTTTATAAAGAGACGAACGACCCTTCTATATGTCACCTTCGAGCGACGAAGCCGTAGGCAAAAGAGGACGAAACCATAGACAAAGGAGGGCGAAGCGCCATCCTAACCGCTTTGCAGCGGGAGGGGAAAAGTCTTGCAGCGGTAGGGGAAAATTTTTGCGGAGGTAGGGGAAAAATCTTGCGGCGGGAGGGAAAAGGTCGTCTTTCGTGGCATTCTCAACCGAGAATCTCCATAGAGATGACACCCCGCGACGCAGCAAAGATACCAAAAATTCAGCTAAAATACAACCTTTTTCGGCAAAAAGTTAGCATCTATAACATCTGGCCAAATAAGAATTAAGGTATAGCAATAGAAAAATTAGCGGCCCTGCATGGTGCAAAGCCGCTAAACTTATATGCGTGTAATAGTCCGACTTACTTGTTGATCATCTTGTGACCATTCTGGATAACAACACCCTTGTAGTCTTTGGAAACCTTCTGACCGGCGAGGTTGTAAACGGGAGCATCAGTATCGAGCTCAGCCTTTACGTTGGAGATACCTGTGCCGCCACCAGGAGCGAAGTAGAAACCATAAACGCCCATCTGGCTCTTGGGTGAGAACATGTAGTAGTCGGTGTTAGCAGCCATGTCAAAAGATAGATAGCCATATAAAGGACGGTTAGTGTCACTACCCATAACTTCGTTCTGTACCAAGTAGTTCTCATTCAGGGTATAGACACCCAGCTTGGTGGCACTGCCCTTCTCTACCTCATAGTTGCAGTTTTGTCTGAATGCGCTGATGCTGACTTTGTCTGCTGCCAGAGGAGCCTTGGTGCTGCCATCAAGGATAATCAGGCTATTTGAGGCAAGGTTCTTGTTCAGGAAGAAGCCTAAGATGATGGTTCCTGCTGTCTTGCTGTTGACCTTGAAGTAGCAGCCCTTCAAGGGGAGCGAACCACAGCCGATGGTCCAGAAGGTTTCATAGTAGCGTGGGCCTACACGGTCGCCGTCGCTGTTGGTGAAAAAGTACTCGTAGGACTCCAAGCCGGGGTTGCCGTTGCCAGCTACGATGTACTGGTTGTCGAAGTCCACCAGACACTCCTCGCCCAGATTGGTGCTGTTCAGCTTTGCATTGTCTGCTCCACCCAGTTTCCAGATATCCTTGGCGGCAGTCCCGCTGTTAGGGGTGGAGATACCGCTGAGCGTAACGTTGGTAGTAGTACCAGTGAAAGTGTAGTCAAGCAGTTCAAGGGCGGCTGTGGCGTCGGCTCTTACCTGTTCCTCTGTGGGCTGTGCACCCTCTTCTAAGGCATACTGAGTCTCTACCTTCTTCAAGGTAGCGGTGGTGTTGGTGGCTGACGTCATATCCGACAGTACACTACCGGCATCACCAGCAACAAAAGTCAGCTGCGAGACCTTCCAAATCTCTTCTGTCTGGGCATTAACACTCATGGCAACGAAGGCCATGCTGATTAGGGTAAAAATTTTCTTCATAATCGATTAAGTTTTTATTTGTTGTTAGTACTAAAGTTCCTGTTTTGGCTTGTATACATACACTCCGCTGCAAATTTACGCCTTTTTTCTGAAACTGCCAAACTTTTTGCGCTTTTTTGTTCTTTAGGCGAAAAAAGTTGGCTGTTCTATTGTTGCTTTCGCCAGATAGGCAGGTGAGGGGAAATCGTATTACGACTGAAGGGTGCTCAATCGTAATACGAAGGGCCTTCAATCGTAATGTGAGCAGAAGGGGTGCATCGAAAAGAGTACAATACGCGTGTTTGCTCGTCTTATTAGTATAATAAGGTATGGAACCAAAACTCAACTCGATATGAAGAAACAGCTATTGACAGCGTTGGCTACTATTGTGGTAGCAACAGGGTTTGCACAAGAGCAGACGCTGTCCTTCCCGTCAGCAGAGGGCTATGGCCGCTTTGCAACGGGAGGACGAGCCATTGATGAGCGTGGCTCGAGAGTGTGTTATGTGACGCGTCTGGACGACTGTCCCAGCAACAATCTGGTGGAGGGCACTTTCCGCTGGGCCGTCAAATCGGGCGACGACACACCTCGAACGGTGTTGTTCAAGGTGAGTGGAACCATCTACCTGACATCCAACGTCGACATCAAGTCGAACACCACGATTGCTGGTCAGACAGCACCTGGTGGCGGCATCTGTCTGGCAGGCTACAGGGTGAAGCTGGGGTCGAACATCATCATCCGCCACATCCGTTTCCGCGCAGGCGAC
>JAFPEE010000178.1 GCA_017389705.1 Prevotella sp. | reverse complement strand
TCCTTTTCATTATATCAGAGAGTTTAATTACTCCTCGACAGCTGCCTGCGCGGCGGCTAACGGGAACTGATTATCAGCACTTTACGGCGAATCTGGGAAACATTTGGGAAACATTATGAGCATGTACTGCACATGTACTTCAGTCGCTATTGTACCAAGCACCTCGGCCAGTCGCCCAGCGAATACCGTCTGAGTCTGCAACCAAAGCTTGATTTGTAAGACTCATTTATGTTATTCTGCAGTTAATTCGAAGAAAATTAGTAACTTTGTACCCGCAATGAAGTTGGATCTGTATATCAACGAGGCTAACGACTATGCACGTGACATTCGTGTGCCAATCCTACATCCCCACGTCGCCATTATCCATTACGACGAGGTGGGCGAGATACGCCATTCGCTGAACCGCATCGACTGCTACGGCATCTTCCTGCAACGCGAGTTCCCTGAGAACCTGACCTACGGCATAGGCATCTACCACGAGGGCAACGGCTCGCTAATTGCTTTTGCTCCGGGACAAATTGGGGGCAAGCGCGATGACGGCAGCAGGCGGCAGTATCACGGTTGGGTGCTGCTGTTCGACCCTGTATTCATCCACGGCACGGAGATTGAACGACGCATGAAGGACTACCATTTCTTCTCGTACAACAACAACGAGGCACTCTTTCTGAATACCGAAGAGAAGGACACGTTATCGGGTTTGATGGCGAACATTCGAAGGGAGCTGCAAACAACTGATGACGATAATGTACAGGACGACATCGTGCGAGACTACATCCTGCTTATTCTGGACTACTGTAACCGTTTCTATGCCCGCCAATTTAAGGAGATGACAGCTGGCAGCAGCGACATCCTAGCCCGATTCCAACAGGTGCTTATCGACTACTACGACAAAGGCCGTCAGCGCACCGGGGGTCTCCCCAGCGTGAAATACTGTGCCAGCGAGCTGTGTCTGTCGCCTGGCTATTTCGGCGACATCGTGCGTGGTGCTTTGGGAGAGAGTCCGAAAGACTACATCAGAGGTTTCATCATCATGCATGCCAAAAGTCTGATGCTTGGCGGCATGAGTATCACGCAAGTGTCCGATGCGCTTGGTTTCGAGTATCCTAACCATTTCACCCGCCTTTTCAAACAGCTAACAGGGCAGACTCCCTCACAATTTTTCGCCGAACAGCGCGAAAAATAAACAATCATCATTTTTGGTAGATTTATCCGTAATCCGTCTAAGCGGAGTATGGCTAAATCGTCGTACCTTTGCAGAGAATTTAAAACAAACAAGAATGAGACCATACGTAATTTGCCACATGATGGCTTCGCTCGACGGCAGGATAGACTGTGCAATGACAGAGCAGATTGACGACACGAACCACTACTACGAGGCACTAAAACAACTCGATTGCCCTTCGACGCTGGAGGGCAAGACAACGCTGGCGATGCACTATGCACAGACTGGCGAATTCCAACCGCAGAAAGCGCATGAGAATGCCGGGCAACAGATTTATCGGGCCACAGAGGCCAACGGTTATGCCATCGGCGTTGATACTCGCGGCACGCTACTTTGGGACGACGACACCACGGAGCTGTTCGGGCGTCCGCTGCTGATGATACTATCGGAGCAGGCCAGTCAGGAGTATCTGAACTATCTGAAGCAGAAACACATATCTTATATTACCACGGGGCGCGATGGCATCGACCTAGCATCGGCTTTAGAGACGTTGCGCACGGTGTTCGGCGTGAACCGTCTGGCCGTGGTGGGTGGCGGACACATCAATGGATCGCTGCTCGACCAGGGTTTGATCGACGAGGTGAGCATAATGTACGGCTACGGCATCGACGGGCGCGAGGGCATGGCTGCTGCCTTCGACGGTAGAACGATGGAGCGGAACCCCGTCCGGCTGGCCTTCAAGAGCGTGGAGGAGCAGGACGGAATCGTGTGGATGAGATACCAGGTCGTGAATTCATAATTGAAATTTGAGAATTGCGATGAAACAGATTTTTATGATTTTAGCTGCGTTGCTTGTCATGTCATGCAGCAGAGACGAGATTCAAGCACAGACAACGAACTACGAGACAATGACAACAAAGATGTACATCACTATCGATGGAAGGACTGAGGCCGTCACGCTGACCAATAATAGTGCCACGCAGGCATTGGTCGCCAAATTGCAAGAGGCATCTGTCACGGTAACGCTTAACTCCAGTGGCGGTTTTGAGATATGGGGGGCACTGGGATTCTCGCTGCCAACAAGCAACGAACAGATCAATGCACAACCTGGCGACATCGTCCTTTACAACGGTAGCAATATCTGCATGTTCTACGGCACGAACTCATGGAGCTACACACGTTTGGGCAAAATTGACGGATTGTCGGAAAGTGAGCTGCGTACGTTCTTAAAGGCCGGCGAGAGCAACATTAGCGTCACATTATCGCTGAGCAATACCACGGGCATTAGTCAGGTTAAAGCTGACGGTAGCAAGTCGAGGGCATATACACTTAGTGGAACTTTGGCTCAAGTCGGACATAAAGGAATAATAATCAAAAATGGCAAGGTTGCAATTAAGCGAGTGAAATGAAAACTTGATTTCATTTCCGAGCGTGAGCAAGCTCGAATGAAGTTCAAAAAGATAATCAGATAAAAATGAAAAAAGTAATTGTTATATCGACTAGTCTTCGTCGTGGCTCAAACAGCGATATGCTCGCTGACAAGTTCGTGGAAGGTGCCAAGAGTACCGGAAACGAGGTAGAAAAGATTTCTCTCGTTGGTAAGGAAATCCAGTTCTGTAAGGGTTGCTTTGGCTGTCAAAAGCTGGGCAAGTGCGTTATCAAGGATGATGTGAACGACATTATGGCAAAGGTGCTGGAGGCCGATGTGGTAGCTTGGGCTACTCCCATCTATTATTATGAGATGAGCGGACAGATGAAGACTCTCATTGACCGCATGAACGCCATGTACTCGCAGGACTACAAGTTCCGTGATGTCTATCTGCTGACAACAGCTGCCGAGGAAGAGGAAGAGACTCCGAAGCGTGCTGAGATAGGACTGACGGGATGGATTGACTGTTATCCCAAGAGCCGCTTAGCAGGTACACTCTTCTGTGGAGGTGTGAACGAACCACGAGAAATTGAAGACAATACTAAGTTGCAGGAAGCATTTGACTTAGGCAGAAGTATATGAGCATACAGGAATTCAGAGATTACATGGCATCGGGGAAACCTGTTATTGGTGGCTCCGATGTACACATGATGTTTCACAAACTGTCGCAGCAGGCACTGAGAATCACGGCAGAAATCAATGGGAAGTATCATACACCCGACGAACTGCATACGCTGCTGGAACAGTTGTTTGGCCGTGAGATACCCCAAAGTGTGGGTATGTTCCCTCCGTTCCATACCGACTGTGGAAAGAACACGGTTTTGGGAGGGCGTGTATTTATCAATATGGGCTGTAAGTTCCAGGATCAGGGCGGTATTACTATCGATGAAGGAGCCTTGATAGGGCATAATGTCGTTCTGGCTACACTTAACCACGATTTGAGCCCTGGGAATCGTCAGAGCATGACCTATGCACCCATACATATCGGAAAGAATGTGTGGATTGGTGCCAACGCAACAGTCTTGCAGGGTGTTACCATCGGCGACGGTGCCGTGGTAGCAGCAGGAGCTGTAGTTACAAAGGATGTTGAGCCAAACACGATTGTCGGTGGAGTTCCAGCTAAATTGATAAAGAGAATTCAAACAAACAAATAAAGAACATGAAGAAGGTTATATTAGCAGTCCTCGTCGGTGGAATGCTGACGGCTTGCACAAACAGTAAACGAACTAAAACAGAAGAAAATATGACAAAGCAGGAATTAACACAAGAGTGGGACAAAGTGTTCCCGCTGAGCGAGAAAGTGAACCACAAGAAAGTGACGTTTGAAACCCAATATGGCCTGACGCTGGCGGCAGACCTCTACGAGCCGAAAGATGCAGAGGGGAAACTTGCAGCCATCGCTGTGAGCGGCCCGTTTGGAGCCACAAAAGAGCAATCGAGCGGACTCTATGCCATGCGGATGGCTGAGCGCGGATTTGTGACGCTGGCCTTCGACCCGTCGTACACTGGCGAGAGCAGTGGTGAGCCACATCGTACGGCATCGCCCGACATCAACACCGAGGACTTCATGGCAGCTGTCGATTATCTGTCGCAGTTGGAGAACGTCGATGCCGAGAAGATTGGCATCATCGGCATATGCGGATGGGGAGGCATCGCCCTCAATGCTGCCGCTGCAGATACCCGTATCAAGGCAACCGTTGCGAGTACGATGTACGACATGACACGTGTGAGCGGCAACGGCTATTATGATGCCAACGACAACGAGCCTGACCGTCATGCCGCACGCGAGGCACTTTCCAAACAGCGCCTTTCAGATCCGAAGGAAATGGCAGGTGGAGTCATCGACCCACTGCCTGATGATGCGCCACAATTTGTTAAGGACTACTATGATTATTATAAAACAGAAAGAGGCTATCATGCACGCAGCGGCAACTCCAACGATGGCTGGCGTGTCATCGGCACCCAGGCCTACGCCAATAGCCGCTTCCTATATTATATCAACGAGATTCGCTCTGCCGTCCTCGTGATGCATGGCGAGAAGGCCCACTCCCGCTACTTTGGTGAGGCAGCTTATCACTATATGGTTGATGGTAAGGCAGAGGGGTACAAGTTTGTTGGCGAACCCAATCCCAACCCAGAGAACAAGCAGCTGCTCATCATCCCAGGAGCCTCACATTGCGACCTCTACGATGGTGGATATACTGAACTCGTAGGTAAGGGCGAACCCAAGAATATGATTCCTTGGGATAAACTGGAGGAGTTTTTCAAAACGTATTTGAGATAGGCTTAGGTACAAGCCACACCAATAAGCATCTCCCAAATCTTTTCGATTTGGGAGATGTTTCGATATTTGTCCTTCAGAAATTTTGAGGCTGTTATTTCCAAATTGTTCTCGAATAGGGTTTTAGGCTTCTGTGAAGGTTAATCGTATCAATGTTTATATGTCAGTCACTTTAATATTCTCTGATATAATCGCCTTTGCTTCTTGTCAAGAATCGATATCTTTATCTGAACCTTGGTTGGGCGTGACACGTCTTCATGTAAAGACGAAAGGAGTCTCGTTATAACCTGTTCGACGTTTGTAAATCCTGAGTCCTCGATTGTAGACACACGTTCACCACAGACGAATGCCTCTACGCGGATAAGATTGTACTTAGAAATCCTCTCAAATGAGATACTAAAAAAGGACTTGCCCAATCGTGAGCAAGTCCTTACATTATATGAGAGTATTTAATTACTCCTCGACGGCTGCCTGGGCGGCGGCT
>JAFPEE010000177.1 GCA_017389705.1 Prevotella sp. | reverse complement strand
TTGACTTAGTACCGGCTGTCCGGAGAAATTTGTACCTTTGCCCATAGATTTGGAATTTTTGGTTGTAGCAAACGCAAAATTACAAATCTTTGGGGACTTGCCGAAAGGTTTGTCCCCTTTTCTGTCGACTCAGCTCAATTTTTTATCGGACACCAATAATTTTTAATAGTTTATATATATTGTACGGGTGGCAAAGGTAATGCTTTTATTTGAAACGGCCAAATCTGATATTCACAAATAAGCGGCTTGCCTTAATGCTAATAATGCTTGTAGCGACACGGGAAAAATCAAGCACACAGGAGGCAACCCCCTGTGTGCTTGATTTTTTTTGTTGAAAATCTGCTTTGTGCGTGAATTATACAGGTTGAACCGCTTGTAAAATCAGAATCATTTAGCAGTGTGTGCCCTGCTAAAAAGCGTCGTAGGTGGAATTCTCGTCGATTTCATCGGGACCGGCTGTACCTGCTTTGTTTCCAGACCAGCGGAGTTTGGTCTCAGAGCTGCAGAGAATGCCGCGGTTCTGAATGTTGAACACCTTGACGGCGGGTGTTGTGTACGTTTTCTTCTTCATGTTCTTGTTATTTGATAACTTTCTTGCCTTTGTAAATGTAAATGCCCTTGTCGGGATGCTCAGTACGTTGTCCGTTCAGGTTGTAGTACGCGTCATCTTCGGCGGCCTTGCGCTGTACGCTGCGGATGTCCGTCGAATAGTCGTCGCCGATGGTGAACGTCAGCTCACGGGCATAAGCCACCTTGTTGACAGAGATGTATGCCCGGTAGGGTGGAATCTTGTCCTTGCCCTTGTAGATGAAGAAACCTATCTCGCCTTTCGAGTTCCTTCCTAATGTCAGGCAGCCGCCGTCGTTGGCGTCCGACTGATACACCTGCATGCCATTCCTGTCGATGCCGTCCAGCAGGTTCTCATACATGGGTATGGAGGTGAAGACGGTGGACGATTTGGAGGGAGAGAGGATGTGTTTGGTGACGGGCTTGGTGGACTTGATGACCACGGGCGTCAGCATGCGCACCTTGTTGCTGATGCGGCGCAGCACCAGCGTTGCCGATGTCTCCGAGGTTTTTTCCTTATCCACGATGTAGGGGGTCATGTAGTCGGGCAGTTCCGTGTCGAATCCGCAGTACAGCGTGGCCCAGTAGTTGCCCTCGCTGTCCTTGGCGTCCTTGCTGATGTCCAGATAGATGAAGCTTTCCAACTCCTTGCCGGTCCAATACTCCGATGCCAGGTATTTGCTCAGCAGGGTACCCTTGCCCCTGTGGTCCACCGTGCCGGCACGGCGGGCGGAGTAGGCACGGGCTTCCAGTTCGTCGTCGGACAAATCCTGGGTGCCGTCCTCAATCAGGAATAACAGTTGCTTGCCGTCGGCGGCGGTGAAGGCGTTCTCTTCAAGCTCCACCACCGTCTCGTAGTCGTAGTCGGCGGCATTGATGATGACCGTGTCTACCTCCGCCATCTTATAGACGGCTTTGCTGCCTATAGTCTTCACGTTGTCCGTAATTTCAATGCTGGTGTTCTTCCGGCCGTTGGGGTAGCTCAGCAGCGTCTCCTGGCTCATGTCATAGAGCACGCCGTCTGTTGCGGTAAACTTCTGGTGGTCTGTCTCGACGTAATAGTTCTCAAGTCCTGAGTTGTAGAAAGCCTGTCCAGACACCGTGCCGACACTGACGGGAATGGTGAACGACTCCATGCTGGTGTTGCCCTTGAAGTCATCGTCGCTCAGCTCGGTAATCTTGTTGGAGAAGTCGAGCGTCCGCAGTTTTTCTTTGTCTTGGAATGAGGTTCCCAGGTCGCTGATGTCTGCGAAGTAGTGGAACTCAGGGAACGCGCTAATCAGGTTTCCGTCGTTGTCGTTGGGGTTATTGTCGTTCTTGTTCATGTCGGCCTGAAAGTCATCCAGCGACACGCCCTTCAACTCACTGAGCGACACTTCTCCATCGCTGTCGTTATCGTAGTGAGCCACGCAGAAGTTCTTAGCCTCCTCGTCCGTAAACACGATGCCCGTCTTAATGGACTCCGCAGTGGCGAGCGGTGTCACCATGCGGGCACCGTCCATGCTGCGCACCAGCAGCAGCGACTTGCTTGCCGTTTTTGGTTCCAGCACACGGATGTCCAGGTCAACAGCTACGTCACTGGTTGTTGTCGTCCACGTGGCACGACTGGGTACGAAGTCAAAAATCTGGCTCATATTGTTCAACCCGTTCTCCGAAGTGGTATAGATGGGCAGGGAAATCAGTCTGCCGAAGGCAGTGCCTGCAAAACTCTTCAGCATGGGGAAGCGTCCTTTCTGGGAAGTCCACTTCTCGTAGCCGTCACCCGTGAAGAAGGTGCCGTCGGTCATCTTGGCAACCGGCTTGGCACACTTGTCATATGACATGTAGCCGGCAGGAGTGTAGCAATCCATATCCTTATAGTCGCTTTCATGTAGATAAGTCGAATGTATCGCCTGGCTGTTATTAAGCATCAGGACATGCTTGAATGTAGGATTAGTTGACTCAGCAGACTCAGCAGTAAAGAGTCCGAAAATGGTGGGGGAACCAATTGTATAGACAGACACTACGCAGTCTTCGACAGTGGCATTTCCACACTTTTCGGCCAGACTGCCCATCATAACATATCCCTCGTCTAACTGGTACAGTCCGTCGAACAGACAGTTACGGATAACAGCATCGTCCTCAATCGACCAAGCGAGGAAACCGCCAAACCCGTCAATTTTATATAGGGTCCTCACGGCACAGCTGGTGAAAGCAACATTCTCTATGGAAGCGTTGTTCTCAATCGTGCCTAACAGCGAACTGGCGGGAGAGGCATACAGCCCATGTATGGCATGGCTGTCACCGTCGAGGTGAGCATTCCAGCTTGCATTTTTTGCCTCATCCCATGCCACACCTGTATCACTGATGGCACCATTTTCAGTTATCAGGTTCTGGTTGAACCAGATGTCGTTCTTCAGTTTGTAGTATTCGCCAGCTTTGTTGCTGTTGAATACTTTTATCAGCTGGCGGGCGTTATGGACGATGTACGGACTCTCTTTCGTACCATCGCCGGCATCAAGGGTCTTTGCAATCTTCTTGTCCCATTGCTTGATGGTGTTAACCATCAGAAAGAACTGTTTGCTGATTTTGTCGGACGACGTGATGGTCAGCACCACCCCTCCCTGTGTATCCTCCTTAGGAGTAGCCGTCTCATTAGTAACCGTCAGCAAGTTCTGGTCGGATGGCAGTGAGAACGTAGCCCTCTTCATCGTAGTCACGTTGCCAACAGTCTCCATGTCCTGTGTCTTCGGGGTCAGCGACAGCGGTGCATCCAGGTGGTGTGTCACCAGACCGTTATGAATGCCTGCCGGCACGGAGGCAAGCCAGGCATAGGCAGGAAACATTTTCGGGGTTTGCAGTGCGGATAATTTATTATATTCATGCACTATAGAAACAGCGCGCTTGATGACTTCGTCGCTCATAGACCAATTGTCTGCCGAACTGTTGGTGATGTTCGAACTGCTCACCTGAAGGCATGGATAGAACCCCTCGTTATACTTCCACTCGCTGCCGCCATTGTAGGAAAACTGGTGTCCTGTACTATACAGCCTTGCCTTCCAGTCCAGATAGATGTTGATATCGGAATTAAACTGCGCTTTACTATTTTCACCGCAGGTCAGCTCAGAGAAAGAGAGATACACATCGCGGTCATTCCAGTCGTCATAAAGGTTCTGGTCGCAATAACTTGCAGCGTCATCATTATCGTTCGGCCACAAAGGCGCATTGGTGGCATAGCCGTCATTTGTTCTCAGCGTGCCTAAGAACAGACAGTTGACGGGCTGATAGCCTGATTCGTCTATTTTCCCCACGATGCCGTATCCCTTACCACTAAATATATAACCGCTATATACGCAGTTGGCTATCGTCGAAGACTGCTTAGAGTTATAAGTAAAACTGTTCCAGCCTACGATGCCGCCAGCAGTATAGCTGGTCTTCATGCTGACGAGACTGACACAGTCCATGATGGTCTGTTTGTTGTGACCTGCGATACCGCCAATCAGCGTGCCATCGCTGGAAGGTGCCGTGCAAGCAATGTTTCCCGACGAGGCACATGCAACGATATTGCATCCGTCATTATAGCCACAGATGCCACCGCAGACCACAGAGTTACCATCAAAGGAACTCAGTGACATAGTTACGTCAGCCGTACAGTCGAAGAGGTACGACACCTTAGGTGATGTGTTGGTGTTCCCGTCATAGTTATTGGTAATAAAACCGTTCTCTATATATCCGGCGATGCCTCCCACATATCCACAATTCTTAACATCGATATATGGTTTGGCGTGACACTGGTAAATGCTTGCCGGTGCCTCCACGTTTCCTACTATACCGCCGATGTGGTTGTTGAAATGGTAGTGAAGAGTGCTCTCCGCCATTCCTGTTATCGAGCCTGCGATGTCACAGCTCCAGATGGCTCCAGGGTAACTGGCAATCAGTTTTGACCAGTCGGTGCCTATAGATCCGCACAGCAGTCCGATATGGAAAAGGCTGTGGCAGTTGTACTCTGTCTGGCTGATTGTCACTTGGGCATCGGTCATGTTCAGGTTGTGGATAACCCCTTTCACAAAGCCGAAGAGACCATAACAGTATTTTTCACCGTACAGTTCCGTGATGTCGCCAATGGTCATTCCCATCTTGGTGATGGTATGCCCGTCGCCGTCGAAACAGCCGGCAAACCAGGCATTCTCCCTGACACCAATGGGATACCAGACGGCTCCGTCCAAGTCAAGGTCATTGGCAAGTTTGAAGTATGTGCCTCTAAGGTCGTAGCCATTGTTGGTGACTTTGTTGTTTACCCACTCGAAACCACCGTTGACGATGTCCGCCAGTCGGCACAGGTCCCATACCGTACTGATCAGATAAGGGTTAGTCTTGTTGCCATCGCCACTGAAAGCATTCTCCACCAGAGTGCCACGGGGGGCAAGTTCGCCATTCGCTATCTTGGCAAGATATTGCTGGTGCCAAGTGTTGTCACCGCTGATACCGTAATCAGCATAAGCATGCAGGGGCAGCAGTGCCAGCAGGCACAGCCCTAACTTCATCATTGTTTTCACCTTATTATATATATGTATTCATCTTGTATCTTACTTCTGAACTCTAAAACATGAACTTTACGATTTCCTGACCGGTGCTGAGCATGTAGACGCCATGCCGGCTGATGGGAATGAAGAGACGGCTGTCAGGATGCTCCTTCAGGTAGACTGCCACACCCTCGGCATCGAAGACGCGCAGGAAGTCATTGCTCTCCAGTCCGCTCACCCAGACACCCTTTTCGGCCTGCTCAATGTTGACCTTGCGTAGTTTCTCGTCTTTCTTGACTACGGGCAGCAGTGTCACGTTGTCCAGCTCAGAGGGCAGCAGGTGGATGATGTGCAGGTTGTCGTGCCAAGACAGGTTGTCGACCACGGCGTCGGTGATGTCGTCCTCGTCGCCCAGGGCCTCCAGCACACGGTCGTTGTAGACGCGGGCACGGAGTTCCACTTCCGCCTCTTCCTCCAGCCCGTCCACCGTCAGCTCCACGTATGCCTTGCGCTTGCCGCCAATCAGGTCGAAGTCGCCGGCTTTCAGCAGTACCTCAGCCGTACTGGTGATGGGCACGTCGCTCATGTAGTTGGGGTAGAGACCTACGTGCACCGTCTCGTTGTCGCTCAGTCCGTTGTTGTCGGTCAGTTCCAGGTATAGCTTGTTCTCCGAGCCTTCTATGGTCTGGCTCAGCAGTTCCACCTCAACGTCAGAGAAGCCTGCGGCAAACTTTTTGACCTCTTCCTCCGACTTGACGGCACGGCGCAGGGGAGCACCGCGCCGGCTGGCCTTGACGATGGCATACGAGTCGGTGAAGCTTGCCAACACGTCGTGTGCCCGCAGCAGTCCGTTGAAGTTCTCAGGCAGCACATAGTCCACAACCAGCGTCTGGCAGGTGTAGGGGGCGATGAAGACATTCTCGAAAATGAACTCCTGGTCGTTGATGAGTCCTGCAAGGAAGTCGATGGGCGTGAAGCCTGTGTTGTAGACCGTCAGGTTGACGGGCATGATGCCGTCTTCAATGACGGGGTCGTCCGGGTAGTCGATGGTGTATCTGAACTCATCGAAGAACTCCACCTGGTCCCTCATCAGGTAGGTGCTGAAGTCGCGCTCGTCGGTAAGCGTATATAGCACCGTCACCTTCTGGTCTTCCAGCAGCACGTCATAGTTTGACATATAGGTGCTGTCGGCTGTACATCCCAGCGTGATATACGGCGTAGCGGTCATGTTCTCGCGGAGGAAGATGCGCGAGCAGTTCAGCATGACCTGCGTGCTGTCGGTGACGATGGGGTCGCCCTTGCGCCTGACGACGCGGTCGTTGCACTTCCAAACCACCGCAAAGTCCTCGGGCCGCTCGGTGTTCTTGTCGGCGACAATCTTGACGCTCATGGGGTTGTAGCGTGCAATGGCCAGCTCGGTGCCGTAGTTCTTGTAGCGTCCCATCATGTCAATCTGCTTGACGTAGATGTCACAGTTGGCGCTGTCCACCTGGTTGAGGATGGCTATCATGGGCATGGCCCCCACCTGGTCGAGCGAGAACTGTACCGGGTTCAGCTTCTCCTTGCCCACATAGCGCACAGGCTGGAATGCCGGTTTGCAGTAGTAGCGCAGTTCTAAGCTGTCCTCCCCGCTGGGCAGCATGGTGAGGGCAACGAGCACGGTGTCGTTGCGCATCAGCACCTGGTAGTCCGTCAGCACGTCATCCTTGCTCACCGCCAGTATGCTCTCGGGTTCGCTCCACTTCCCTTCGTCGAGTACCGACAGCACGAGGTTGCCTTCAAAGGCACGTATGCCGCTGGCCACCATGTTGGCCTTGTTCTGCAGGTTCTCCTCCTCGGTGGCACCCTCCACCTCGTAGGGAGGCAGCGAGTAGGTGCCGCGCTTCCAGACGCAGACGGCATTGTCCTCTTCGCCCAGCTCAGTGCTTTCTCCATCTTCAGTCCATGTGTTGATGGCTGCCACGGGACCGTTGTCGTTCAGGTCCGGGTTGTAGGCTATCACCATGTGCTTCCTGACGGGTGTAAACTCCGAGCGCAGGTCGGCCGCAATCTGCATCTTGCGGCTCACCTCTAATTCCTTGTCTGGATCCGGGTCGCCCAGGATGAGCGAGTTGTCCATGGCTTCCGTCATCTCCTCGTAGACCACCAGCTCCGAAGCACCCTCTTTGGCCACGCTATGGTTCTGCACGTAGCGGCCTTCTGTCGACATGGGGATGCCGTCGTCCTTGTCCATCTTGTCGTCCGTCGTAGGGGCGTCATACTCCGTCATCCGGTCGTCGTTCAGGTCGTTGGCGTTGCCGTTGTTCACCATCACGAAGTTGTCCCAGCTCATAAAGTAAGGATAAGCCTTGAAACCCAGTCCGTCCATGACGCACTTGCCAATGGGGAAAATCGGCATTTCAGGAGCACGCAGCGTCTGCAGGCTGGGCGCTTTCTTCTGATCTTTCTTTTCCTCTGACCAGTCGTTCTTGTAGTTGGGGTAGAGGGGTATCGTCGGATTGGTCTTGTCGTCAGGTTTAGCATAGTAATAGGCTCCTCTGAAACTGAAGCGTGGATTGATGCGTAAAAAACTGAACAATTTCAGGTCTGCCTGGATATCAAGACCGGCGACAGCCATGAACGACCATCCAATGTCATGGCGGCTCAGATCAAAAAGGTAATAATAGCCGCCACTCAGTTTTACCTTAAAACCAGCACGGAACATAATGGCAAAGGACGCCCATCCGTTCTTGTTGAATCCATGGCCATCGTATGCCCTGCGCTGGACAGGAGTCTGGACGACTGCCGGAGCATTGATGGCGTTCCCGTCATCGACGATGATACTGCCGCCATCATTACCGCCTTCGCTGCCGCTATCATTACCTCCTTCATTGCCGCCTTCATTGCCGCCTTCATTGCCGCCTTCGTTGCCACCCTGGTTATCGCCTCCCTGGTTGTCACCGCCCTGGCCGCCTTGAGGTTTCTTTTCAAAATCAGTGCCTAACGCGATGCCCCCTCCGCCTTTAATCTCAGCAAGTGCATCAATACCGATACCGTAAATTCTGTTGGATGACCCATCACTGTGCTTGTAGTTCCAACTTCGGAGTCCTCCTCCGAATTTGAGCTGGAGTACAAAATTGTAGAAGGAATTAAGCGAAAAATATTTCCAATGTTTTTTCAGATCCCAGGCGTCTGCAGCGAAAAGACCATAGCCCACATAAACTTCAAGGGCTTTGACATACACCTCACTCTTTGCATTCTCATTGCTGAATATGTTGTTAAACATTTTATAGCCAAAACCAGCATGGACGTCAAGAGTCCAACCTCCGCCCAGCTTGTTGTATTCCACCTTGAAGATGTCATCCATCTCTGACAGGAACCATTGGTCTTTATTCACGGTCGTTGTGCTGCCATGCTGAAGAGGGTCAACTCCGAGATTCCATTTGCCTTTATTCGTTGTTTCAAACTCATTCAGCTTAGTACGACTAAGCCGTCCGTTCTCCTTGATGCCGTTGCGAAACTTGCTTCCCCACTTGTCTGCATTGCTTCTACCCTTGCCCCACGAGAAGTTGACGTCTATCTCAAAGATTCCCCTGCTTAACTCCAGATAAGGTGTGACACTGATATTAATGCCAGGGTAGTTGTCCGCGCGAATGTCCCACTTTCCGAGATTACCCAGAAACGAGAAGCACCCCATGCCGTTAAACTCAATACCGTTGCTCTTCTTGAAGGCATACTGCTGAGTTTCCTTGATAGCTTCGTCTTTCTTTTTCTCCTCATCGATGTAGAGCCGACGGATAAGCGGCATGTCATCGTAATCCTTGGCACCGATGGTCAGACGGGGCTTGTAGTTCTGGTCTGTTTTGGGCAGCACACCCACCATGTCCCAGCGCATGGTGTACCAGCTGCGTGACAGTGTGGGGTATTTGTTGCCGTCTATATAGGAACTGCTTGACGGCTCGCGGTTGATGTATGTGCCCGGAGCCTCCACCTCCTCAAATTTCAACTTACCCTGATAGCTGGCGGCATTGCCCGCTTTGGGCATGGAGTATTCCACGCCTATCTCGGCATATTTCTCCACGGGTTTGCCGTTCATCAGTTTGGGGGTCTTCTGATAGCCTCCGTCTTCTGTGAAGAGGATGACATCAGATGAAGGCTTGGTGGCCAGGTCGTTGGCCCCGGCGGTGAAGACCTTATGCTTTGTGCCGTTGTATGTTTGATCCTTTTCCTCGTCTTTCAGTGTATAGAATATTCTCCTTGAGATGGCCGGGTCTGTGGTGGTGGCACTGCCGGGAATCAGTCGCAATTCCTGCTTCGTACATTTCTCGTTGAGAATCTTGGTTTTCGGGTCT
Source organism: Prevotella sp. (assembly GCA_017389705.1). Classification (GTDB taxonomy): domain Bacteria; phylum Bacteroidota; class Bacteroidia; order Bacteroidales; family Bacteroidaceae; genus Prevotella. Next base: position 1,832 of record JAFPEE010000177.1, on the reverse strand, counting down.
ACCGCTCCTGCATACTTGAGGAGGGCAGGGTAGTAGCCTGCTGCAAACACCTCGATGTAGCAGGGATTGCCGTATGTCAGGATTTTGTGGGTGCCGTTTTTCTCATCGTAGCGCACATACTTTGCCTTCAGCTCCTCGCCCCGTGACACATAGTCGCCGTTGGCGTCGACATCCGCGATGTTGAAGGTAATGCCTTGTGCCAGCTTGGTCTCCGGGTTGGTCTTGGCCTTGATGACACCTTTCGTGCCTATAATCGTCAGATTAAGCGTGTCATACTGTTCGAAGAGTCCGGAACCCAGCATGTTGAAGATGGTCAGCTCGCGGTTCTTGTGCTTGTCCAGATTGAAGTTCGGACTCATATACAGGCGGTTCAGCTTGCTGCTGAGGTTGACACCCGCCACGATGCGATCGTTGTTCAGTTTCAGTCGCTTGCCGTCGTTCACCAAATAGAAGTTCACGTTACAGTTCTTGGGCATGTAGTAGCTCTGGAAGTGCGAGCCGCTCAGCTTCAGGGTTGTCGTGGTCTTGGTCGGGTTCTCGGCAGAGATGTTCTCCGCCTCGCACTCCAACGTATAGGTGAGTCCGGTCTTCTGGCGGCGGGAGTCGAGCTTGAACACCACCAGATCGTCGTTGTCCCAGTCGAGGATTTTGTACTTGATGCGCAGCGTGTCGCCCGGGTTGCAGCCTATGCGGTTCACCTTGATGATGAGTGAGTCGGACTGGTCGTCGGTGTTGATGAAGAAGTAGTTCGTCGCAATCATCTCTTTGTAGACCACCTTGCTGCCATACATCTTCACAAAGGAATTACTGGTGCCGAACGACCGTACGCTGGCCTTGAACTCGCCATGTCTGCCGCTGCCGTCCTCAATGCGGAAGCACAGCAGGTTTCTGTCGCGCATCTTCCAGAACAGTTCCTGATCGGCACGTGTCTTCTCGTCGGTCTTGCTGAACATCGCCTTCACCAAGTTCACGTCATTGACGTTGCTGTAGGTGACGCTGCCGTTACCTACTTCTTCCCAGTGCAGGCCAGAGTTGGCCCCCTTGATGTTTCGCAGACTCGTTATTTCGTCCACATTGTTGGCGAAATACAACTTAAAGTCTATCTGCGCCTGCATCGTCAGGGATGCAGGCAACAGAAGGAGTGATAGTAGTGTTCTGGCCAAACGCTTCATAAGGATGTCCTTTCTCTAGTTCTATTTTTGTGTTTTACTTCTTACAGATCGAAGCCCAGGCCTTTGAGCCACTGGAAGAGCTGGTTACGCTCAGAGGCGTTCCATGTGTCGATGGCATCGTTGTGAGTGCCGTTCTCAATATAGAGAATCTGGCAGTTCTTGCCTAACTTGTCGTCAGGAATATGGTTGCCAGTCCAGGGGTCCTGCATGCCATAGACAAACATCATGTTGCAACTGGACAGCTTGATGCCGTCGAGGACTTTGCGGATATAGCTGCCGTTGTCGTAATTGAAGCCAAGGCTGGCAGGGCTATTCTTCGAAGTGAGGTATGATTTCTCCTTGTCAGTCAGCAGGTCGTCTACCCAGCCTAACGTAACTGTAACCGATCCTAACTCGATGCAAATATGTGCCTGGAACGGATCCAGACGCGCCTTCTCCACTCCTGATGCACGGGTCATACCCCTTGGTGTGTTGTTGAAGATGGTCGAGTCAGGCTCCAAGTCGTCCACGTAGGCCTGGCGGCGCTGGTAGTCGATATCTTTCTCACCCTGATACCTTGTCCTGTCATTAGACAAAACAAAGGTCAGGAACTTGTCGGCACCGTCGCCTTCCTTGGGCACCAGGGGCTCCCAGAGGCTATAGTGTACGTACGACATCCTT
>JAFPEE010000176.1 GCA_017389705.1 Prevotella sp. | reverse complement strand
TGAAGCTCGACTACAAGCGCGACAAGCAGAACTGTGTGGTGATTAGCAAGCCTGCTACGCCAGGTCATGAAGGGGCTGAGCCCATCGTGCTGCTGAACCACATGGACATGGTGTGCGTGGGGATGAAGAATCCCCTCTCCGCCCCCATTGACGCCTACGTCGAAAACGGATGGATGAAGGCACACGGCACTTCGTTGGGCGCAGACAACGGCATAGGACTGTCGATGGCGCTGGCCGTGCTGGAAGACGACAGCATCGTGCATCCGGCACTGGAGGTGATGACAACCACTAACGAGGAAGACGGCATGTCGGGTGCTGCCAATCTGTCGAAGGACTTCTTGAAGGGCCGCAAGGTGATTAACCTCGACTCTGAGGACTACGACACCATCACGACTGGTGCGGCTGGTGCGACATTGCAGTTTCATCGCATCCCCATAGAACGTCAGCCTGCCCCAGGCGGCAAGCGCCGCTGGTATCGCATCCGCATTGAGGGAGGTCTGGGTGGTCACTCAGGCGTCGACATCAACAAGGGACGCTGCTCGGCTGTCATCCCCATGTGGGCCATCCTGGCAGCTGTCTACAATGAGTACGACTTCGACGTGGCATCTATCAAGATAGGTGAAGCCAATGCCTCTATCGCCTCCAGTAGCGAAGCCGTTGTTTGTATTCCTTCCGGCGAAGCGTCAGAGTTTCTGAAACAACAACAGGAGATGATGAACCAGTGGCTGAGCGAAGAATACCCCAACGATGCCAAGTTGACCTGCACCATCGAGAAATGTGAACGACAGGATACCATTATCGACACCAAAGCCTTCGAAGCCCTGCTGTCGTGCCTGGAACAGATTCCGCAAGGGGTGGTCAAGATGTCGGAAGCAATGAAGGGAACGGTAGAGACCTCTAACAACGTTGGACGTATAGAGACTGAAGAAGGCAATGAGGAGTCTCACATTTTCATCTCTACCCATACACGAAGCTTCATCGATGCAGACATGGAGGCGTTGAGCCTTGAGATAGCCAAGGTCTTCAAGGAGCATGGTGCTAGCAGCGAAACCATCATGTCGGCACCTGCCTGGCAAGAGAATCAAGAGTCGCCTTTCCTACAGCTGACCAGCAATACCTTCCAAGACGTGCTGGGCTGGCGTCCACGAATGGTGGCCATGCACTTCGTATTGGAAGCAGGCTACTTTGTGCAACACTATCCTGGCATCCAGATGGCCAGCATCGGCCCAAGAATAGTAGAGCCCCACTCTACCAGCGAAAGAGTGGAGCTCAAAACCATTGATGACATCTGGGCTGTGCTGATCGAGCTGCTGAAACGTCTCAGCGCTTAATCTCGATGTCGCGCCGCACATTATTGCGAATCTTCGTCAGATAACCTTTCATACCCTGGGCATCCTTATTGTCGATGATTTCCAGGAGTTCCTTCAGCTCCGTACGAATCTGCGACACCTGGTCGTGGGTATAGGGGTTGAAGAGTATTTCCTGCAACAGGTAGTCGTCCTCGTTCAGCACCCCCTTGGCTATGCGCATATGGCGCTTAAAGGTGGTACCTGGCGCGTCCTGATGCTTCATGACGGCAGCAAAGACGAAGGTCGACACGAAGGGGATACTCAAAGAGTAAGCCACCGTCTTGTCGTGCTCCTCGAAGGTGTACTCGTAGATGTTCAGTCCCAGTTTCTGGTAGAGGTCCTTGAAGAAGATGCGACCCATGTAGTCGCCCTCGCTGATGATGATGGCGTTCTCCTCGCTGAGCTGTTGCAGATTGGCGAACGTAGGACCAAACATGGGGTGTGTAGACACGTAGCTACGCCCTGTCTGCTCATAGAAATCCTTCAAATCGGTCTTTACCGAAGCAATGTCGCTGATGATACAATCCTGAGGCAGATAGGGCATCACCTCTTCAAACACTGGGATGGTATACTTCAGCGTCACTGCATTGATCAGCAACTCAGGCTTGAACTCGCGTATCTCGTCATAGCTGGTAAAACGCTGACAGTTGTAGGTAAACCGCATGCGCTTAGGGTCGCGCTCAAAAACAGCCACCTCGTGGTCGAAACTCAGCAGGTCGATGAAGAAGCTTCCCATCTTGCCTGCACCTAAAACAAGAATTTTCATTGGTTGACGATTTCTATTTGTTGTCTTACTGACTCTTCGTGGATATTCTCGAATACCTTAGCTACGAAGTCGGGCGACATGCCTGTCAGCGAGCCCTGCACACCACGCTTCTCCAGAATCTCGTTGTAACGACTCGTCTGCAATACAGTCATATTATGTTCCTTCTTGTAGCGACCAATCTCACGACAGACCTCCATACGCTTAGCCAGCAGCTCCATCAGCTGGTTGTCGAGGGAATCAATCTGCTTACGCAGTTGCTGGATGCTCTCAGTAGTGACGTGCTCATCGCGGATAATCAGCAAGCCCAGGATGTAGTCGAGCACCTCTGGCGTTACCTGCTGACGGGCATCGCTCCAAGCCTTGTCAGGATCGCAGTGGCTCTCGACAATCAGACCATCGAAACCTAAGTCCATAGCCTGCTGACACAGGGGGGCTATCAGCTCACGACGGCCTCCGATATGACTGGGGTCGCAGATGATAGGCAGATCAGGTATACGACGATGCAACTCGATGGGTATCTGCCACATAGGCGCATTACGGTAGATTTTCTGCTCGAAGCTGGAGAAGCCGCGATGGATGGCTCCCAAGCGCTTGATGCCTGCCTGGTTGAGTCGCTCCATAGCACCAATCCATAGCTCCAAATCAGGGTTCACAGGATTCTTCACAAAGACAGGGATGTCGACACCCTTCAAGGCATCAGCCAAAGCCTGCATGGCAAAGGGGTTAGCAGTAGTACGGGCACCAATCCACAGGATGTCCATATCGTATTTCAAAGCCAGCTCAACATGCTCAGGGGTGGCCACCTCGGTAGAGATGAGCATGTGTGTCTCCTCTTTTACCTGTTTCATCCAGGGCAGCGCCTTCTCGCCATTACCCTCGAAGCCACCTGGCTTGGTGCGCGGTTTCCACACTCCTGCACGGAAGTTATGACAACCCTTCATGGCCAGCTGGCGGACTGTGTTCATCACTTGCTCCTCAGTCTCGGCACTGCAGGGTCCTGCAATGACGAAGGGGCGTTCGTTGTCACTCGGTAAATTCAATGGTTGAAGTTCCAGTTCCATAATATTTTCGTTATTTCGTTATTTCGTTATTTCGAGATTACGACATGACGTTATTTCGACATTTCGAGGGTTTTCTTTATCCTTTCCAAAGCCTCTTTTATTTTCTCTTCCTTGGCACAAAGGGAGATGCGGATGTAGCGTTCGCCATTGCTCCCAAAGATGAAGCCTGGGGTGATGAAGACACGAGCCTCATGCAAGACTTTCTCGGTCAAGTCTTCTACGTTCTTGATGTCAGCAGGAATCTTGCCCCACAGGAACATACCCACCTGCTGTCTGTCATACGTACAACCCAAGACATCCATAATCTTCTCGGCCCACTGACGACGACGCGCATAGGTTTCGATATTAAACTCATGGTGCCAAGCCTCATCGTTCTTATAAGCCTCAGCAGCAGCGAGTTGGATGCCACGGAAGGTACCGCTCTCGATGTTCGACTGTACCTTCAGAATCCACTGAATGAACTCAGCATTCGAGGCGCACAGGCCGACACGCCAACCAGGCATGTTATGGCTCTTCGACATCGAATTGAACTCGATGCAGCATTCTTTGGCTCCAGGAACCTGCAGGATACTCAGGTGCTCCTCGCTCAGAATGAAGCTGTAGGGGTTGTCGTTGACCACTACGATGCCGTGCTCCTTAGCAAACTGCACCAGACGTTCGTAGGTCTCCATCTGGGCTCGTCCACCAGTCGGCATATTGGGATAATTCGTCCACATGAGTTTTACACGACTCAGATCCATCTTCTCCAACTCGTCGAAATCGGGTTGCCAGCCATTGTCTTCACGCAGGTCGTAGTTTACAATCTTCGCACCCAGAATCTTACTTAAAGACGTGTACGTGGGATAGCCCGGATTGGGCACCAACACCTCGTCGCCAGGATTGACAAAGGCCAGCGTGACGTGCAGAATACCCTCCTTCGAACCAATCAGCGGCAGGAGTTCGCTCTTGGCATCCAGGTCTACATGATACCAACGTTTATAGAAGCCTGCCATGGCCTCACGAAGCTCTGGCGTACCCATCGTAGGCTGATAGCCGTGGGCACTGGGCTGATGGGCCACCTCACACAGCTTCTCAACGGTCTTTTCCGAGGGAGGCATGTCAGGACTGCCTATAGCCAGGCTGATAATGTCCTTGCCCTCGGCATTCAGCTGGGCCACCTCCTTCAGCTTACGACTGAAGTAATATTCACTTACTAAGTTAAGTCTCTCTGCAGGTTGTACCTTACATGGTTTGTTTTCCATCTTTGTATTCTCCTAATATTTTAAAGTCTTTGGTCAGTGGGATTATCGCGTCAATAGACTGACGGTAGCGTGTCAGGTCGTCGTACATCACATCAACATAGAACAGGTATTCCCATTCCCTTCCGATAATGGGCAGCGACTGAATCTTCGTCAGGTTGATTTTGTAGAACGAGAGGATAGCCAGCACATGCGACAGGGAGCCTTCCTCATGAGGCAGCGAGAAGACGATGCTGGCCTTGTTGGCCTCCGTCAGCGGACGAAGCAGGTCGGCTTTGTTAGGGTTTGACACCACCAGGAAACGTGTGAAGTTATGCTTGTTGTCCTCTATGTGGTCTTCCAGCACTTTCAGTCCGTAGAGTCTGGCTGCCTCGGCATGACAGATGGCAGCCCACCCTTTCTTCTGGCCTTCGGCAATCATCTTGGCACTGCCTGCCGTATCCTCAGCCTCTACATGCTTCATCTGCGGATGCTGAGCCAGGAACTGACGACATTGCATCAGGGCCACAGGGTGCGAATGAATCTCAGTTATCGTATCCCAGTCGTCATCTGGCAGACAGCAGATGCAGTGCGAGATGTGCAGCTTGTGCTCACCCACAATGGTAGTACCGGAGTCGCGCAACAGCTCGTAGTTATGTAGCAGCGAGCCTGCTATGGTGTTCTCTATGGCCAGCATGCCGATGGCCGTGGGATCTTGCTTGATGTTGCTGAACACATCCTCGAACGTCGAGCAGCAGATAAGCTGTATCTGCTCACCCTCGAAGTACAGGTGGGCGGCAATATCGTGGAACGACCCTATCAGTCCTTGTATTGCTATTCTCTTCATATCTTCTTAAAAAAATTCCCGCTTTCACTGGGTTGTGAAGCGGGACCTTATTTCATTTTTCTTTTTTATTTCTTCTCTTTATTTCTTACATACGGTCTTCCGCTCCACAGGTGCCTGCAAAGTAAAAATAATAGCCGTAAAAGTAAGCGTTTAACATTGTCATATTTCTCTTAGTTTTGCTAACTGGCTGCAAAAATAACGCTTTTTTGCGAAACACACAAATAAAATGAAAGAAATTTTGTGATTTTGCTTACATTTTATTCATTTTGTCCCTTGAAAGCAACAGTAATGCACCTCAAATGCACTTCCCATTACAGTTTTTCTCCGCAGTGCGAACAGTAGTGGTCGTGCTTGCGAACCATAGCGTCACAACGCGGACAATGGCCATCCTTAGGCTTTTCCTTCGTCTCGTCGATAATATTTGCAGTAACGATACCCGTAGGTACGGCAATGATGGTATAACCCAGCAGCATGACAAATGCCGACAACAGCCGCCCGACAGGTGTCACTGGGGTAATGTCGCCATATCCTACGGTGGTCATCGTGACAATAGCCCAATAGACCGATGTCGCCAGGTCGGTGAACTGCGTGTTGGGCTGACCACTTTCCACCATAAACATCAGCGTTCCCAAGCAAGTAACCAGAATCAGCACAAACAAGAAGTAGACGGATATCTTGGTAAGACTCTTCTGAAGCGAGTGCATCAGTATGTAGCCCTCATTGATGAAGCTGAACAACTTGAATACACGAAAAATACGGATGAAGCGGAATGAACGCAGCAAAATCATGTACCTCGCATTAGGCAGGAAGTAAGAGAGGTATGGCGGCAAGATGGACAGCAAGTCAATAATGCCAAAGAAGCTCAGCACATATTCCTTTCTGCGTGGTGAGCAGTACACACGGCCTATGTACTCTAAGGTAAAGAAAAAGGTGAGCAGATACTCCAGTATCTCCAGTATAAACTTATACGTATGAGCCAGCGAGGGGACAGTCTCAATAAAGGAGATAATGATACTCAGCGATATCGCTATCATGACCGCCATATCGAAGATTCGTCCTATGGGTTTTTCCGACTCGAACATAATGCTATAGAGTCGCTCTTTCTCAAGCCAATGTGGTTTCTTCATACTGATGACTTTTTTGCAATTCGGTTGCAAATATACGCAATATTTTGCAATTAATCACGTATAATTCATAAATATTTTCTACCTTTGCCGCGTCATGGAAAAGAAAACGATAGCCATATTAGGCATGATGTGTGCAGGATGTTCTGCACGAGTAGAGCAGAAGCTGAACGCCCTTGAGGGCATCCAGTCGGCAACCGTCAACCTACCCTCCCGTACTGCTTTGGTGGAATACGACCCGCAGGTTATCACCCTTGAGCAGATGAAGGAGAACCTCGGCAAGATAGGTTACGACATGGTCATCGAAGAAGACCGCAATGTCGAGGCCATCGAGTGCCAGACCTACAAGTCACTCTGTACCAAGGTATGCATGTCGTGGCTCTTTGCTCTCCTCGTCATGGCCATCTCCATGGGCTATATTAATATAGGTACGCGAGATATGGCCAACCAAGTCATGCTCATCCTCTCACTCCTCAACCTGATGTACTGCGGACGGCAGTTCTATGTCAATGCTTTCCGTCAGCTACTGCATGGCTCTGCCAATATGGACACGCTAGTAGCTCTCTCTACGGGCATCTCGTTCCTGTTCAGCACCTTCAACACCTTCTGGGGCGACAGCTATTGGGGCAGTCAGGGCATCGAGTGGCACACGTGGTTCGATGCTTCTGTCATGATTATCACCTTCGTCCTGACAGGCCGACTGTTAGAGGAACGTGCCAAGCACGGTACTGCATCAGCTATCCGATCACTGATGGGACTTCAGCCTAAGACTGCTCACCTGGTCGATAACGGCACGGTGGTTGAAGTTCCTCTTTCTGCTCTCCAGAAAGGTGACACCATTGAGGTACGACCAGGCGAGAAGATTCCTGTCGATGGTTCGCTGGTAGGCGACTCTGTCGCTTACATTGACGAGAGCATGATGACTGGCGAAGCCATTGCCGTAGAAAAACATAGGGGCGACAAAGTACTGACAGGCACCATTGTCAGAGAAGGAACTTTCCGCTTCCGTGCTGAGGAAGTAGGTCAGAAGACTGTCCTTGCCAACATGATCCGCATGGTACAGGAGGCCCAAGGCTCAAAGGCTCCCGTTCAGCATATTGTAGACCGCATAGCCCTCATCTTCGTTCCTGCCGTAGGAGGCATTGCCCTGCTCACCTTCCTGGCGTGGTACCTCATCGGAGGTCACGAATACCTGCCACAGGCCATCCTCTCTGCTGTCAGCGTACTGGTCATCGCCTGTCCCTGTGCCATGGGACTGGCCACCCCGACAGCCCTCATGGTGGGCATCGGCAAGGCGGCCGAAAAGAACATACTCATCAAGGATGCCACAGCCTTGGAACAGCTGCGGAAGGTCGATGCCATGGTGGTCGACAAGACGGGCACCCTCACTCAGCCCACTGATACTGACGAACAACTAAAGCCTCATGCCACTGAGGCCATCGACCTGCTGCACCAATTGGGCATCGAGGTCTATATGATGAGTGGCGACAAAGAGGAACGTGTTTCTCCCATCGCCCAGCAGGCTCATATCAGCCATTACCGCAGTCAGGTGCTGCCACAGGACAAGGAGAACCTGATTCGCGAGCTACAGGCACAGGGACACCGGGTGGCGATGGTGGGCGATGGCATCAACGACTCGCAGGCCCTGGCCTGTGCCGATGTCAGTATTGCCATGGGCAAGGGTACTGACGTAGCCATGGATGTAGCCCAGGTGACACTCATGGGCAACGACCTGCGTCGTATCCCTGAGGCCATCGACCTGTCTAAGAAGACAGTAGGCATGATTCACCAGAATCTCTTCTTGGCCTTCATCTATAACCTCATCTGCATCCCCTTGGCAGCAGGCCTGTTAAAAGGCGGAGCCACCCTCTTCGACCTTGAAGGTGAGGGGTGGCTCGCATTACAGATTACGCCCATGTGGGCTTCGGCCCTGATGGCCATGAGCTCAGTAAGTGTCGTGCTCAACAGTCTCCGGCTGAAGCTACTCGTCAAGTAGGAACAACGGATCCTCAGGCATCACCATGATGGGTTTCTGCTCGTAGTCTTTCAGCAGCTTCTCGCTGACGTACTTCTTGTTGACTACCAAGCGGAACATATACTCACGGAACCAGCGTGCCGACATGATGAGACAGCCCTGCTGTCCCCAGTCCTTGCCCCACGAGTTCTCCACCTTCCACTTCAGCGCATTCCCATCCTTATCCAGGTCTACTGCCGTCAGCGTCATGGCATGTGTGGAACCGCTGTCAAAGGTCGCAATACGTTCCGCCTTGTTCATCGTGAATGTGGTATTGAACAGCGACGCGTAGTCGAAATTCTCCAGGTCGCAATAGCCACGCTGGCGGTCCAGCTGCTTTCCGACATCGTAGCTCGAGTACAGCTTACGGCCATCCTTCAGCGAGGCGATGGCCAGCGTCTCGATATCCTCCATTGGCAGGTTCAGGTACTTCCAGTTATGTCCGTCGTAGGTGTGACGGTCGTACTCCACCTCATAGGTCTTGTAGTACTCCCTGCGGGGGTCGTTCATCACCATGATGAAGGTGCCGTTCAGCGGACCACCCACAATCTCCTGATAGAACTCCTTCGGTGTGTACTTCCTCGGTGTCGTCAGAGCCTTGCCGTTCTTGTCCTTGAAGGCGTAGGTAAACTCCTTCACCGGCTCACCCAAGGTGATAACCAGCATATGGTATACCTCGCTAAGCATCTGTGTCTTGCGCTGCTGAATATCCTTAGTCTTCTTACCTTCAGCCACCATCTTGCGCAACTCCAGCCCTTGCTCACGCAGCTTCGACTTGATGATGCTCGACATCTTCGATGTATTGTCAGCCGAATAGGTTTCCGGACGTACGGCAGCAGGTACCAGACCGTATTTCTCGGCCAGGTCGGCCACACCACAGAACGTACCGCCATCGTTCAGCGGATAGTGGAAGAAGAACTGCACACGCTGGTCGTCAATGGGTTTCTTGCCCGTATCTATCACACCCTGCAGCATCAGGTTCGCCTTCTCCAGCTGGTCCCAGAAGAACAGGTAGTCTTGCGACAACACCACGGAGAGCGAGTCCGTACGCTGGGCAAAGTTGGAGCGTAGCACATTCAGTCCGCTGAACATCCAACAGCGGCCACTCGACTTCTGGTCGGTAATCGACTGTTTCTTGGTTTCCACGCTGAAGTAGGTATCCAGCTCTCCGGCATGTGCCTGATTCTTGGCCAGCAGGTCGATAGCATTGGCTGCCAGCGCATTACGCAGGGCACGGTCAGAGGCTGTAGGCGCATTCTGCTGCTCTATTTGACTGAGCATCTCGGCTGAGATGCCTCCCTCCTTGGTCTGGGCTCCCGCAGCCAGCGTAGCCACCAAACCTAAACCTAACAATATGTTTCTCTTCATTTCTTTTTCTTGCTTGATATGTGAATGGTCTTTGTCGTCTTGGGAATGCTAGAGGAACTCGACTTACCAGAAGCACTAGAAGAGGCGGACTGGCCCTTATAGTATTTCAGTGCCTCAGGCATCCAGCCCTGTATCTGCTTGATACGGGTGGCATCCGAGGGGTGACTGCTCAGAAACTCTGCAGTCTTGTTTGAACTCTGGGCCGACATACGCTGCCAGAAGTTGACAGCTACCTGAGGATCATAGCCTGCCATTGCCGCAAAGATGATGCCCAGGTGGTCGGCCTCACTCTCGTGGTTGCGAGAGTAGTGCAGGTTCTGCAAGCCCAAGCCCTGTGACAGAATGGTCTGTCCTGCAGCAATGGTATTGCCACCAGCTCCCAACACACTGGCCAGCACCGTACCGGCCTGCATGCCATACTGCTGCTTCACCTGCGTACTGTACTGCTCAGCAGAGTGACGAGCCACGGCATGGGCTATCTCATGTCCCATCACAATGGCCAGCGATGCCTCGTCCTGCGTGACAGGGAGCAAGCCCTCGTAGACGCAGATCAGTCCACCGGGCATACACCAGGCATTGACATTCTGGTCCTGCACCAGGTTGAACTGCCACTTGTAGTTCTGCACATCCTCGGCCATGCCATTGTTCTTCAGGTAGGTCTCCACAGCTGTCGCCAACCGCTGCCCTACCCGCTTCACCATAGCCGTATTGGCTGCATTGGTCGAAGGCTTGGCAGTCTTCATATACTCACTATACTGCTGGGTCGACAAGCTGAGCATCTCACCGTCGGTTACCAGCAGGTTCTGCTGACGTCCCGTAATAGGCACCGTCTTGGTCGTTCCGCAGCCTACCAGCACGGCAGTCAACAACGACAACAATAATCCTTTAATAGCTCTCATCATGGTTGTATTCTTTTTTAATTATTTCTCTCCAATTCGGGTATAGATGAATCCCATCTCTTCCAGCTCCTGGCGGTCGTAAATGTTGCGCCCATCGACCACCACATTGCCAGTCATCACCTTCCGGATGACATTCCATGAAGGCATACGGAACTGGCGCCACTCAGTCATCAGCGCAAAGACGTCGGCACCATCAGCAGCATCATACATATTCTTACAGTAGACCACCGCATCGCCTATACGACGACGACACTCTTCCATGGCTACTGGGTCAAACACACGTATCTTGGCACCTTCCTTTAGCAGCTTGTCGATGACCACCAAGGCTAGTGCCTCACGCATGTCGTCAGTCTCAGGCTTGAAGGCCAGTCCAAGCAGAGCAATGGTCTTACCATTCACCGAGCCTACAGCCTTGATAATCTTGTCGTAGACTATCGACTTCTGACGCTCGTTCACACGCTCCACAGCCTCTATCACTTCCATGTGGTAAGCATTGTCCAACCCCGTATGCAGCAGGGCTTTCACATCTTTTGGGAAACAACTACCGCCATAGCCACAGCCGGCATAAAGGAACTTACTGCCTATGCGGCTGTCAGTGCCTATACCCTTGCGAACGCTGTCCACGTTAGCCCCAACCCGTTCGCACAGGTTGGCAATGTCGTTCATAAACGAAATGCGGGTAGCCAGCATGGCATTGGCCGCATATTTTGTCATTTCGGCAGAGGGGATGTCCATAAAGATGACACGGAAGTTATTAATCAGGAAAGGCTTATACAGTCGCGTCATCACCTCACGGGCACGCTCCGACTCCGTACCCACCACCACACGGTCGGGCGACATGAAGTCCTTGATGGCAGCGCCCTCCTTCAGAAACTCAGGGTTGCTGGCCACGTCGAAGGGAATGTCCACACCACGCTTGCCCAGCTCCTCCTGAATGGCGGCCTTCACCTTCTTGGCTGTGCCCACAGGTACCGTCGACTTAGTTACCAGAATGGTGTACTTCTTGATGTTCTGACCAAACTGACGGGCCACGGCCAATACATATTTCAGGTCGGCACTGCCGTCCTCATCCGGGGGCGTACCAACGGCCGAGAACACCACCTCCACATCGTCCAGCACCTCGGTAAGGTCTGTCGTGAAGTGCAGACGCTCATACTCCACATTCCTACGCACCAACTCCTCCAGGCCTGGCTCATAGATGGGCATCTCGCCACGCTTCAGCTTGTCTATTTTCTGTGCGTCCACATCGACACACGTCACATGGCTTCCCATTTCAGCAAAGCACGTTCCGCTAACCAAACCTACATAACCGGTTCCAACAATTGCAATCTTCATATATTCTCGTTTTATTAATATGCGTTTTTATCTGGAATAATCATACTTTTCACCGTCATCCAGATGATGCGGATGTCCAGCCAGATGCTCCAGTGCTCAATGTACCAGATGTCGCGCTTCACACGTCCCTCCATCTGCCACAGCTCCTTTGTCTCACCACGGAATCCCGTCACCTGGGCCCAGCCTGTGACACCAGGCTTCACAAAGTGGCGCACCATGTATTTGTCTATCAGCTGGGAGTACTGCTCCGTATGAGCCAGCATGTGCGGTCGTGGGCCTACGATGGACATGTCACCCATCAGCACATTCCAGAACTGGGGCAGCTCGTCGATGTTCGCCTTGCGCATAAAGTTGCCGAACGGATACTTCCGCGGGTCGTCTTTCGTTGCCTGCAGACGGTCCGCATCGGCATTCACGTGCATCGAACGGAACTTCAGCATGTTGAAGTCCTTGCCGTCCAGTCCCGTACGTACCTGCTTGAAAAACAGCGGTCCAGGGCTCTGTATCTTGATAATCAGCCAAATAATTGGCAGGAATGGTAATATCAGCAGTAGAGCCAATATAGCCAATACGATATCAAACAATCGTTTAATTAGCATATTCAATGGACTATCCAGAGGACTCTCATAAGTTGTAAACACTTCCATATCGTCTAACAACTCACGCTTTAGATCAATACCTAGCACCTCTACGGACATCGGTACAAAATAGAAGCGTACCACGTTACGATTACAGAAACTTGATATCTTTCGAACAATATCATGTTCTCTACGTGAAATACACACATAGAGTTCATCACCTATACTCAAATTCTTAGGCTTTTCCATCTTCTCTATTCCACTCAAAAGCTCTTGCATAGAACCAAGTCGTATAAGCTTAATATTTATAGGCATGTTATCCATTTCTTCATCTGCATAATAGCCTAGGATCTCATAACCTTTTGAGGCATCATCATATAGACGATGATATATATTTAATAATTCTGGATCGGAGCCAACAAATGTCACATATCGAATGTTTCCACCTGCTTGACGAAATGATTTAATGGTATACCTCTCAATAGCCCTTGATATTAAAACGCAAAAGAAGAACAAAAGACAAAAAAGAGACTGGAACCTTCCCCCAATAAAATCCAAACTTAAGGATTTCATAAAAAAGAAAGCGAAAAATGACTGTGTTAGAGCTAGGCGTATAACACGTTTAAGAATATCTCCAACAGAGATAACACGTTTCTGGATGATAGGCGAAAAGAAATATTCGGCTATTATCAGAGCTATATTGCTTAGCAACAGTAATGTACGAACCTTACTCGGAGTCCAATACTGAAACCAGGAATGGAATTCTGTCAATAAAAACAATAGTGTATTGAGTATGATAATATCAATCACTATGATCATATACATGATAATACTATTTGTTCGTGTATTATTACGCATAATAATTATATCTTAGGAATTACACAATCTCCAGATAAAATGATACGTTCTAAAGAGTGGTTCTGACAAAGCCTCAGCAGGATATTCCTTCACCAGCTGTAAACTCCGCCAGTTTTTTAGCATATATTTGGTTGCAGTACTATGATCCGTCAATCCTGAATGCTGACCGAAATTACCGCCTTTCAGAATCTCATACATCAGAGTTTTACCACGCTTTTCGTCAACAGGAACTATCAGGCAGTCATCTTCCAGCCCAAATACCTGTTGCTGTATATACATCACAGCTCCGGCAAATTTCTTCAATCCAAGATAGGCTAGCTGATTTTCCATACCTTGTCTGTCATCAGCCTTCAGAGCTTTCAGTACATAGTAATAGTCCATCATCTGCCTGAGTCCGATGCCCTCATCAAAGAAGTGGTGCATCATATGGCTCAGCTGGAAAACCACATTGAACCCTAACGTAGGAACAGGTATTTTACCTACACCGTCAGGTAACTCTATCTGGTGGGCACATTGTTCATCTTGCCGCTCTGAATAAAACCGTTGCAATCTTCTGTTATACATCGGATTATTCATAATGCCAGGCATATAATGAGCCTCGACAGGAGTCGTGTCCATGCGGAACTCTGCATGATAATAGCGGATGTTAGACGATTTGGAGATTTTCCTCACATAGTCATTCACGGCTTGTCTAATCGCTTTCATAGTCGCCTCTCCCTTCTGAGGCTTCATCCATATATCTATATCTCCCGGCGTTCGCAATGACGGAACAGGATACATCTGTGCATTACCCTGCCCCTTTAATATGCAGCAACGGAAACCATCCTTTTGAAATTGCGCCGCTATCTCTACAGCTTTGGAATTCTGTAGCTGATTTCTCTTCTTCAACTTCTCCGTCCTCATATACCACTTCATCAGCAGCTTTTTCGGTGGCTTTTGTTCTCCTGCCATCTTCTCTACCCCATGGTACATGATACCCACTATGGCTTGCTTCACTGCAAAGTCGTACAACTGTTCCCAATCCAACTCTTCAGCAGGATGGAACTGTTTCATAGTATCATCCATGGAGAATCGGATGAAGTCGAATATCGTAGAAATCTGCATTTATTACTTAAGTCTTATACAACTTTGCAAAGATACTGCATTTTTTCGACTTTGCGAAACAAAAGGGGATTTATTTTAACTTCTCAAAATCTCTATCGTTCTACCGATTCCTTCCTTGATGTTATACTGTGCTCTCCATCCTAAGGTTTGGAGTTTCTTGCTTTCAAGCCTGGCCTTGGTGGCTTTGCTGTAGCCAGCACTCTCCACGGCATCTGGAATCTCAAAGACAACCTTTCGTCCTACGGTACCAGCAATGGTGGCTGCCAGGTCCTTTAACATCACGTCTGAGGCATCGTCCGCAATATTGTATGCCTCGCCATTCTCGCCTGACAACAAGACATAAAGCAAGCCACTGACAGCATCAGCCATATAGGTATAGGAATAATATTGCGTACCCTCGCTTTTCAGAACAATATCCTCGCCTGCAATAGCCTTGCGAATGAACTGCGAAATGGCCTTTGTATCACTCATCAGCATGGTGGGACCATAGGAACGAGTCAGACGGGGAATAACGATATCCATACCACGTTGTTTGATATATGCCTGGCACAATGCCTCACCACACCGTTTACTCTCCGGGTAGCCAGCACGCATGGTATTACAATCGATATAGCCACAATACTGCTCATCAAACTTCTCCACATCGCCGCGGTTCTCGCCATACACCTCATTCGATGACGCAAAAGCGCAACGTTTAGCATGATGGGCGTAAGCAAACTCCAACATATGCTGGGTACCAATGATGTTTGTGGTAATTGTACCTATTGGATCAGTGGCATAGGCTACAGGATGCGTATTGCTGGCCAGATGCAGCACGTAGTCTATGGTACCAATATCGTCTCTTACAAACGGCAGGTTAATATCATAAGGTATGAACTGGAACCATTCCGTGTCATAACAATAGCCAAATCGTGCCTTGGCCTTTTCCTCGCTCCTGCCAAGGGCATAGACCTTACATTTCAATTCCTGTGTTTGATTCAGATACATGATGACATCTATCAAGAAGCTGCCTATAAGTCCTGTCGCGCCAGAGATGAGCACAGACTTATGTTTCAGCTCTTCCCACGGCAGAGGTTGTTCAACAACTTTCCTGATGTCTTCCTGGTATAATGCATTCTCTATCAGATTCATACTACTTCAGCCAATTATCCTTATCCTTTTTCAAATATCCCTTGAACATCTCCAGATCATCCTTTGTCGTGAGCTTGATGTTCTTATCCGATCCTGCTGCAAAATGCAACGTCTCACCCAGCTCAACCATCATCGTATTGGTATAGGCCGAACCGTAGATACCTATTTCTTTCTCAAAAGCCTCATGATAAGCCCATACTAACTTGTCAAACTTATAGGCCTGAGGGGTTGACACTCGACGCAAGGTCTCACGGGGAATATACTCCTTTGTTGTCGTCTCATCCTCGGGATTGACCACAAAAATCTGTTCGTTGTAAGGCAGAGAGGTCACGGCATTCCCGTACTTCTGGGCTTTCATGATTACGTCAGTCAACACCGACTCGTCCACCAACGGACGAATACCATCATGGATGATGACGATATCACTATCACCGACCTTTCCTTCCAGGTTAAACACCCCATTACGGATGCTCTCCTGACCGGTTTTTCCACCACCTACCACCCATTTCAGCTTTGTAATGTTAAACTGGTGGGCATATGCCCACAGCACCTCATGCCATCCATCAATACATACCACCTCAATGGCATCAATCTGCGGATGCCGCTGGAAGCCTTCCAAGGTATAGATAATGACAGGCTTGTCATACACGTTGATAAACTGTTTGGGAATATCCTGTCCCATGCGGTTTCCCGCTCCACCAGCAATAATTAGTCCTATATTCATAATTATCTTATCTATGTTGTTCTATCTTAAAACTCTATTCTACCCTTGTTCGTATTAACCCTATGTATTTTGTTAATACATTTCATAAATTCAAGTGTTTTTATAACCTGTTGACTCACAACGAGTTGAAAAGCCTCGGGTTTATCGGCAGCAAAAGGGCAGTCATGTGCCACATGAAGGCCGGTTTGTCGGTAGGAAACTACCCTTTTCATGCCGAGAAACTTCAAGCCATAATCCCGAGAATGCCAGTTGTAAAATAAACTTATGTATTCTTGAATTACAAAATGCTAATATAACTATTCTAGGCAAGTCTGTCCGTTATCAGCAAACCAATCGGCTATTGCCTCATCAAATGTATATTTGAACTGATATCCACTCCTAGCCATCTTCTTACCACAAATATTAGTGGAAATCTGCAGTTTCTTGACGCGTGCCGGGCATATACCCATCGGGCTCCCCAGCAACTTAGCACAGAATGCCGCAGGCGTTATTAAGGTGTTAGGAATATATGGAACCGCCTGTGTTAATCCTGCAACCTTTTTCATGGTTTTAACAATCTGTTCGATAGTATAGGCCGGTTCAAAAGTACAATTATAAATATCGAATGGCGTTTCACGCTGCTCCACATTCCAGAGAATAAATCGTACCAGTTCCTTAACATATACACAAGCTTTAATCGTATCCTTACGGCCAGGATAAGCAAAGGTATGCTTGCGGATACCCCAATACAAACGACTGAAATTACCATTCTCACCTCGTCCAAACACTACTCCAGGACGAACGATAGTCAGCTGGCGGTCAGCACCAGCCTTTTGCCAAGCCAAGTGTATCTTCTCTGCTACCAGTTTTGAAATACCGTAGGCCGTATTTGGTGTTGGCAATGTATCCTCAGTTTTCAGCTGTTCCGATGCGCCATACGGTGCAATGGAAGAAGTAAACACCATTTTCTTGATGCCATGCTTTTCTGCAAACTCACACACATGCTCTGCCCCACGAATATTCGTCTCGAAATACTCGATGTCCTCATGTCCTGGCGTACGGTGGACTGCAGCTAAGTTGAAGATAATATCACCAGATGTCGGGGTGAATGGCAAATCGCCTATAGGCTCCCTCACATCACACTCAACATAAGTAGACCCCAGTGTTTCACCCTCACGAACTGCAGGCTTATAGTTCTTCACCACGGGATTGGGAGTCCCTGGCTTTACAATATCCAGATTCCACACCTTGGCATCAGGATGCTGTTCTAATATCAAATTCGTCAGATGTGTACCTATAAACCCTGTACCACCTGTTATAATATAGTTCATGACTTGAATTCCTTATATTTCTGTTCCACAAACTCCTTGATTTCTTTCTTAAATCGTTCTTCTGAAAAGCCCTCAGCCCATTTACGACACTCAATTGGAGAAAACGGTTGCTGCTCCATAGCTTCAAATTCTTTAACTGACTCAATAATGGCTTGGGGGGTTTGCTCTTTAAAGAAGAGTCCCGTTTTTCCAGCACATACAGTTTCAAGAGAACCTCCATGACCATAGGCTATCACAGGAGTACCACACGACTGTGCCTCAATCGGTATCATACCAAAGTCTTCATCCGCTGCAAAGACAAACGCTTTTGCATGTTGCATCTTTTCCTTCAGCACATCAAAAGGCTGATAACCCATGACGCTAACATTGGACCCTGCTAATTTTCGATATGCCTCCAAGTTTGGTCCACCGCCAATTACAATGAGATTTTTGTCGGGCATTTGATTAAATGCCTCTATGACCGTATCAATCTTCTTATATGCAACCAATCGACTACTCGTTAGATAATAATCCTGTTTATCTTCGCATAGTTCAAAGTTGGAAATATCAATATTGGGATGAATCGTAGTTGACTCACGACGATATGTTTCTTTGATTCTTCTTCCTACATAGTCAGAATTACTAATAAAATGATCAACCCTGAAACTACTCAGCATATCCCACTTCCTGATACGATGCAACAAGTATCGTACCAACCAGCTTTTAATTCCCTTTGTGAGATTGGACTCTTCCAAATACTCATTATACATATCCCATACATATCGTATTGGAGAGTGACAGTAACTGATATGCAACTGATCTTCCTTGGTCAGCACTCCTTTTGCTACACAATGAGAGGAAGAAATAATCACGTCATAACCTCGCAAATCAAATTGTTCTACAGCAAAAGGAAACAGCGGAAGATAAGCCCTATGCTTTTTTGTTCCCAAAGGCATTTTCTGGATAAAGGACGTATGCACTTTATTCCATGGAATTCCCAATTCATCGCATATTTCTTTTTTGGCTACCAGTGTATAGATATCCGCATCTGGAAATACATCCAATATAGCCTTGGTAACTTTATCAGAACCACCAACCGTAACTAACCATTCTTGTATTATTGCAACTTTCATAACAAAATTTGAAATCAAACACATGAACGTTCCCCTATTTTATGGGCATTACCGTTAACGTGCTTTTTGAAAATTATCTAATTGTACTTTGCGCCACTTGACAGTATCAAGCGACCGACCTTTTTCCTGCTTCTTGCCAGGAATATAATTGCATAGAATCATAACCTATAGTCATCATTATCATTCATCATGCGGGGCATGCCACATCTCAATTCTACCATCCTCTAAAGGAAGATCACTTCATTTTTTGAAGTTGCCATAATAACATTCTATGGCCTCTATATATTCTGAAGCGGTCTTTTCAAAAGTTGCTTGAGGGAGTTTCTTAATGATTGATATTTTGTGAGCATATTCTGACTCCCCCAACTCTTGAGACTCTTTCAGCCCTTGCAACAAGTCATCAACACTATTTCCATTCACGTTTATACAAAATTGACCCGCTGATATTTCTTCGTCAAAATGGCCTATCGGAATACAATGATATAGCAAAGAGGTTTTATAAGATGCATTAATAACTGAAACAGATGGTATGATTGGCAAGATGCAGAAAGCAGCTTTACAGAAATAACGAACAACGTCAGTATTATTCAAATTAGGCAAATACTTCACACCATATTTTTCATAATCATTTGTAAACTGAGAACTGGTTAAAAAGTATAGTATGTATTCCTGATTAGAATTAAATTTCTTCCATGCCTGAAGCATTTCATCAATGGCCTTGGCTTTTGTAATAAGGCCAAAATAGATAAATGCTTTCCTATTCTTATTTATCTCAGCTTCTGGCTTTTCAAATATGTTACTAGGTATTGTCCTAATAAAAACCGGTTTGTGATACTTGCTTGAAATCCAAGACTTAGTCTGCTGGTCAGTTACTAAAACCAAATCGGCTGAGGAGATAAAATGTCTTGTTATAAACTTGCGCAAGAAATTAACCCTTTCATACTCATGTAGCGATAGCACAAAAACTCCATTCCGATGCAAAAGCACAGCTCTTAATACCCAAAGAAACAACAATATTAATATATTGCACTCAACAAAAGGGTACTCTAATATGACAATATCATTTGTTTTTAACTTACAACTTACTTTTGCCAGCACTTGAGACATTTTAAAAGACAACACTTTTTCCAATCTTCCTTTAATCCCTGAACTTGCAGAATGAATAAATACATCACCAGCAAATTCCTGTTGTAAGGCTTTGTATAGATGGTAGGAATAATCTCCTATACCATCCTTTTTTGAGTTCGCATTATTGCAAATTAGATGAATCATTCTTCAACGATATTATCCACATTATCATTATCGGTCGCCACCCCAGTTTCAACCTTTTGCCGATTGAGGGCAATAATAAAGAATATATAATACCAAAGAAAATAGAGCCACAAATTGCCAACTATAAAGTATTGCAACAACTGGGTAATCATACCTGCAAAAAAAGACAAAGATGCAACATCCTTGTTGGTTTGCCTAAACACAGACCTAAATATCAAGAGCAACAGCAACAAGCCAATAATGCCTTGGTTTAGCGCGACAGACAAGTACAAGTTGTTTGCTTCCTCAGCTGGTTTATACAATATTACATTAGCTTCGGTATAATATGCTGTTGCACCTATTCCTTGTCCAAAAATTATATCGCCTATGCTGCCATTTATCAAAGCTTCTGTGGCAACAAAAATGTTCTCAGTTCGCTCTGCTCCTGAATAGTCCATATCTTCTTCATTGGATGAAGCAAAGGCTAGTATCTTAGTAGATACCCCCTCATAAGCATCACTCAATTGAGGAAAGACGATAGACGCAGTATACAAAGCTAATAAGATTCCTATACCTGATAGCACTATCTTTTTTATAGCGCCACTCCTGTCAGATATAATTAACTTCATTAAGATGACAACCAAAACGGCGACATAGCCAAATGATGATAAAGACAATATGACAAGTGCAAAAGAAAGGTATACCCAAACCTTATATTTTTTATAATCTGACAGGAAATAATATATGCATGGAGTTAATAGTGGTATTAAATAACCTGGTTCTGAAGCTGTACCAGATACTCTTTTGAAGCCAAATGTCTCAGAAGCATTGTATGACTCAAATTCACCAAATAAGATGGTCACACCTAACATTTGCATCAAACAGAAGACCAACTCTATGACTATTGTGTATTTAAAAAGCTTCTCTACATAGTTCTCAGAAACATTTACGACCTTAGTCTCAGCAATCTTAACCAAGAAGAAGAAAAGAACACCTCTAAGGAAGTATTTGACGGCAAACATTGATTGAAAATGATCGGCAAGCAATACTCCAAAGATAAAAGAATAGGCTAAAAAGATCAATAAGACTTTACTTGTTGTAGTTATCCTATTTTCATATTCTTCCTTGCAGATGACATAAATAAAAGGACATACCCCCATCAGCAGTTCCCCAATTCTCATTGGGGTACTTTCTCCAATCATCAATACGATGGATTCACGAAGAGGAAATGCTATTAACAATAGCAACAGGAAAGTCTTTAGATTACTATTCTCACCCATTATAATTAGAAATTAGCTTCTTTAAAATACTCTTTGGTAAATACCGTTTTATGACAGTTACTACCTTGAAATATATAACAGTCCAAAGAAACCAACTATAACATAATAATCGATTCCCCCCATAAGAAAGCTGAATCTCAAAAGATTCTTTCCGGGATTTCACAAAATTACTATTTGTTGCGCCACCTGTTACATCGACAATTGATACTGGCATAGACAACTGTACAAAAGAACAACCATTCAAATATGCCCAAAGCAAAAAATCGTAATCAGCAGCCAACCTGTAATTTAGGCTAAAGGGACGATTCTTAAGTATTTCCGATTGCACAAAAACACTTTGGTGGGAAAAAACCATATCATACCTGATCTTTGTAAGCAGCTTTGAAGGAACGTACTTTTTACCAAAAGCATACTTATACATAACATCTCCATAAACGACTTCACAAGGCTTACACGTTTTTTTTATACCATGCACCACATCTTCTACGACACGTGAATTACAGAAGACATCCCCTGCGTTTAAGAAATTTATAAAATCGCCAGTAGATACATTAATGCCTTTATTCATGGCGTCATAAATGCCATTGTCTGGCTCAGACACAACATAGGAAATGCTTTCCTTATATTTCCCAATGACATCGTTTGTACCGTCAACACTGCCTCCATCAATAACAACATATTCAATATCTGTATACGTCTGCTCTAAGACAGAGCGAATGGTCTGTTCTATCAGGTTAACAGCATTATAACATACCGTAACTACTGTTATTTTCATAATACCCTGATTATATGAAGCGTCTATGGCTACCATTAAAAGAATATCTCAAATCCTGATTACGCTCACCTATTTTTTGGGCTGGTACACCAGCCACTATCGTATATGGAGGTACGTCGTGAGTCACAACTGCACCAGCAGCCACAACAGCACCCTCTCCAATATGAACGCTATGAAGAATAACCGTATGTGAACCTATCCATGAACGATTGTCTACAATTACAGGTTTATGATCTTGTGTATCACATCGGAAATAGGGATCTCGATGGTCGTGCTGTTCTGTCCAAATCTTAACATCACTGGCAAACACCACATCTTCGCCAATAACAATACCATTCCTTCCATCCAATATGGAATGGTCTCCTATTATGGAACCCCTGCCTATTACTATCTTAGAAGGATTACGCACTTCTGCACCATAGTAAATGACAGCGTTGAGCCCCAGTTTCATTCCACATACATACCTATAAACAAAATTGCGAAGACCATGAAAAGGGGTATAAGACAAACGAAAAAGATAGTAGGCAACAAAACCAGAATAAAGTTCATGGAAATAAACCTTTAACGATGAAGCTTTCTCAGCAACAGGGATTTCAGAAGAGCTACCTCCATTTTTATCTTTCTTCTCTTTTAATAGAAAAAACAATTTCACTATCGGAATATACGCTATAACAAATGAGACATTCCTGAACAAAAGCACCAAGAAAGCTATGACAAAAGCAACTAAATAACCATTCATAATCTCCTAAATTTTTGCAATTACTTGTTCCATATTCCTTTCGCCGTATCACTAATTAGCATTCTAATCTGAATCCTGCCCATAATAGCTTGAAGCAAATAAACTAATGTCGGTATAAAAAGTAAACCTGGCACTCCGAACAATTTACAGAAATAATCCATAACAGGAATAGCCAAGAGTGCGAATGTTGCATATATGGTGGTTTGCAGTCTCACCTTTCCTATTCCATTTATCAAATACATGTAAATGTTAGCTATCACTTGCATCAAGGCATAGCATGCTATTGAGCCTGAAGTAATAAGAGGTATGTCAACGTCATCACCAACCCATAACTTAAAAAATAAGTCTGAACATAAAAACATGACTGACATAGCTAGTACGATGACTGGTATCATCTTCTCCATATTGCGTAACACATTCTTCATCCAAACTTTGTCATTTTTAGTATATGCCTCAGTGAAAGCAGCCCACAGAGGATTCAATATAACGATCATGCCCATCAGCAATATACTAAAATATTTATAGGCTACATTGTATTGTGTAACAACTTCCGGTCCTAGGTTTCTTGCTATGATGACATTGACTATTTGATATATCATCAACATAGAGACCATAATAAAAAAAAATTGAACGCCCAATGACAAGATTGAACCAGTAAGCTTAAAGTGTATAGTAGAGAATGTGGGTGCAAAACTCCTAAACTCTGGAAGTCTGAACACAATGAGCGTCGCTATGATTAAAACTATAAGCGGAGTACATGAATACACCAAAGACAAGATAATTAAACTGCCTTTCGGAATAACATGCATCATAATATAGATAACAGCCAGCATAAGTATTTGCCCTATAGTCAGAATAAAATCGGATATAACATTCCTTTGGCAAGCATCTAACATGGTACATACAATTCTCAGAATCATATTTGAGCTAAAATAGACTATCAGTATACCAAATACCATCTGAAGCTCTGAAGTATAGCTTAATTCTAAATTCAAAAAAGATGCCCAATCAATAAATGAATTCAAGACCAATCCAATCAATGCCAAAGAAGAAAACAGCAAAAAAATCACGGCATAAGTTGTGCTGACATACTGTTTTGCTAAACTAACTTTGTTTAATGCCCTTGCCTCTGCAAACTTGTTTTTAAATCCCAAAGACAGCCCTAAATCAAAATAGCCTATCCATGCCACAATAGAACTTATTGTCAACCAAATACCATATTGGGTAGAATTCACAAATTTAATAGTCAAAGGAATCAACAAAAGACTAACAAGGATATTAACTCCTTTTAGGAGTGTCGAACCGATAATGTTCAATCGTACCTTTTTAGTACGTTCTTTTGCGTCGTTCATTGTTTTCAAAATTTTGATAAATCAAGAGGGTTTCCACATCTTCTATCATAGTGGCCTATGTTTTGAAGCGCCTTTGTTATACTCATGTATTGAGCAAATTTTCAGCAATATTGAAGTAATCCTGACTATATGTTTTGTTCCAATAACTTCCCGACAATGGGATCCATAAAAGTGTACACTACCAACTATCTGGGGGGCAGTCGTATATAAAGTCCTTTGTCTGAAAGATAGAGATGGAATATGGATGGACATAGCCATTATATACTAATACCCTTTCCCTATTCTTCGTAAGAAAAAAGGGAGGAGCAAATAAGCTAAAAGGGTATAGTTCAACCAATTACCACCTCTACACAAGGGCTCGAAGCCCGTAGATTCAATAGGTTTAGTGCACTATAACGCTACAAAGGTAGTGCAAATCGAGCGAAAAACCAAGAAAAAAAATATATTTTCTTGGATTTTCGGAACATCTGAATCAATTGGGGGTTAAACTAAATCCTAATAGCGATTTGAGTTCCTGACTTCGGCGATGCGTCATTCTGTTCTTGCGTGCGCATGTTTATATAATGGATTGTCTTGTCAAGGATGGACTTGGTGTCAAAGAGCAGAATGATCTTCTGTCGTTTTCCCGTGGGAACAAGTATTTATTAACGTAAAGTATGTGCGATAAAATCATAAAGATTTAGTTTCCTTCTACTAAAACCAATCTAACTACTTATTAATAAGTGCTTTGCAAAGTTTTCTATCTCTACTTTCCCTCTACTTTCCCTCTACTTTTCCTCTACTATACCTCTACATAACCTCTACATAACCTCTACCAAACTTCAATTTGTTATTGCAAATTGAAACATGGCTACTCGATGAGCATGACTTTGCCCGTAGCAAACCAGACGTTCCCAGCGTGGGAACAAGGTGTTCCCACGCTGGGAACTTGTTTCTTAGCGGAGCCAAACTGTGACAGACATGGGCTCTTTGCTCACATAGGAAGCGATTAGGACCTGCTTAACAATATATAGTGTGTCGAGGAAGATGGAAAATTAGTAGAGGCAAATCGAGCGAAAGACCAAGAAAAATATTTTTTCTTGGTCTTTCGGAACAAATGAATCAATTGGGGATTCAACTAAATCCTAATAGCGATTTGAGCTGCCCTTCCTTATGCAATACCCACACAGAAGTGCCAAGGAATGCTAAGAACAGGAAAACTAATAGAATTCGTTTCTTTTTAGGACCTTCTGGTTTCAAAGGTACGGTGGCACTCTGAAGGGTTGTAAAGGCTGGCGTTTCCTGCTGCACCTGAGCCTCGGCACTAAGTAATTGCGCTGCATAAGAAGAATATGCATTATATTGTATTTGAACTTCGTTTTCCAGATATGTTTCCTGACTGCGAACACTCTGCAACAACACGTCCTGATTGGAATCAACAAAATTGGCATAGAGTGAACGGGCTTTCTCATAACGCTGTTTTGCCTCGGCACAAAGTTTTTTATTGTACTCTAAGTCAACACGGGCCTTGTTGGTACGATAATCAGTAATAAAGTCCTGCAATCGCTGCTTGACGGAATCAGCCACAGTAGCACAGACCAAGGGGTCCTGATCGGTGACATCGATGGTGATGACCATGGTCTTCTTGTCGACATCGCAGACAACCTTCTTATTTATAATTTTGACAATGGCTGTCTGTTTCTTGGTTAGGCGGAAAGGATTGACTTCTGTCTTCTGCTCCAAAGAGTCCTCGGAGGCAAACATATCAGCAATAGCTTCCAATACTCCACCAATGGCAGCACTCCACCAAGGCTGCTTCTGATCGTTGAGCAGATAGTCGTAATAGGTCTTGGTGGCGAGACTGTCTTCTTGGCGAACCAGAATGGGGAACAAGCTGGTCTTGAAGTCGACGGAGTTCATGAGATCAGGATACAATGTGGGGAATAGAGCCTCGCTGGCATTGCCCAACGAAGAACTTCCTAACTTCATGCCAAAGGAACGGGCAATAGACGTCAGTGAGGACGAGCTACGACTGCCGGAAAGTTCTGGAGCCAACTTGACTTCACACTCATAATATTTAGGCAATGAGAATACATAGACACAGCCCAACACAAAGGCAATGCCTAACACTTTAGCAAATAATTTTTTATAATTTAGCAGAATATGAAAGAGCAACATAAAATCGATGCCTTTCTGCCTTCGTGACTTGATTTGTTGATTTTCACTATTCATGATTCTTGAATATTGAATTTATTATACACCAACCTATTACTTCAATGCATTAGCAAGAGTGGCAATCATAGCGGCCATAGAAGTCACGCTTGTACCTAAAGTCAACCACTGTGTCAGTCGCGAGCCATCACGCTTGGGCTTACTCGGAACGACAATCTCACAACCAGGCTCAACCTTGACGCCACGGCCGACTTTTGACATGGTGCCATTCTGGTAGACAATCCATGTCCTACTCTTTCTGGCTCGGTTACCGAAGCCGCCTGCCTGATTGACATACCACTTGTAATCTTTACCTGCCTGATAAGCCACCGTATTGGGGAACATTACATCACCAGAAATCTTGACAACGCCATTATATTCCGGAACTACTAAACGGTCACCTTCTCGAATTTGAATGTCTGCATCAGATCCAGGGTGAGCCAATGCCTCGTCAAGATGAATACCCACAGAATAGGTGTCACCTAACTGGAGCTGATTGATATTAATAGTATCCTTGTCGTCGCTCTGCATACGCAGCTGGTGGAGCAAGAAGTCGCGACGAGCTTTTTCGTCATCATCCATCTGACGCTCCAAACGAGCCCCTCGAACATATGCCTGATCTGTCACGCCACCCGCAGCATTGACTGCATCAGAAAGACGTTGGTTTTTAGTAATCAAGGTGTAAGAACCTTCAAACATGACCTCACCGGAAACCGTAATCATACGAGGGGTCTGGAAACCGGGACTTCGACGAACCTGGACGACATCGTAGGGCTCCAACGTGAACCTGTCTGAACCATCGACTACGAACCCATCCTTGACAGAGAACGTAAAGGTCTTAGAAATCTCCTTGGATGATGTGGTTGCCTTAGGATCTACAATACGACGCGAGACATCGACTTTAGCTGTTGATGCAGCATCTGTCAAGCCGCCTGCTTGCATGATAAGGTCTTCGATTGTGGTATTTTCAGCATATTGGTAGATGCCTGGCGAGAACACTTCACCACCGATGGTCAGTGTACGGTCGCTGATACGGTCAGACTTTGTGGGGATAAAAAGTACATCTTCATTGCGCAAAGGCTGGTCCGCCACTGTACCTTGCATTATGCCCTGTACATCGATAGGTATGACCTCGAGAGTACGATCAGACTTCATACGATGGAGAATAGCATGGGCAGTAAAAGCTTCTTCCGTGACTCCTTCGGCCTGCTGGATAAGGGAACGAACAGAAGTGATTCCTTTCCCTAACTGATACTTTCCCGGACGGAATACAGCTCCCTTGATTTCAACCATATTGTCGTAACGGTCAAGTATTCCATCAACAGTAATTGAGTCTCCATCATCAACTCTAAAGGAATTCATATCAAACTCGTCGACAGTGTAGACGGCATATTTCTCACCTGTCTTACGAATCAGACGGACTGCTTTCTTGTAAGCATCACCCGAAAAACCACCAGAATACTTAATGAGTGTACCGACACTTTCACTTCGACGCATCTCGTATGACATCGGGCGTTTGACATTACCAGCGATGTCCACTAGACAATCGTAGACACCCACCTGAATGACGTCATTCTCCTGTAAACGAATATTGCCCGCTAAACGACCATTAAGTATATATTCATAAATATCCACAACCGTGATAAGACGTCCACCACGGTAAACCTTAATGTTACGAAGCGTACCCAAGTCATTGATACCTCCTGCCATATAGAGTGCATGAAAAACTGTTGCAAAGGCACTAAGCGTATAGGTACCAGGGAGACGAACTTCACCCATGACATTGACGAGGATAGTACGGGTCTGGCCAACAGTAAGCCTAATTTCGGAACTGCTATAGCGAGAACCAAGACTACGACGAATTTTAGCATTGGCTGCAGCAACACTCATTCCGCCAATCTGTACGGGGCCATAATCTGGAACCGTAACAGTACCCTCAGGAGAAACTTCCAACTGAAGGTTCTTCTGAGATGCACCATAAATATCAATAATGACCTGGTCACCAGGGCCAAGCACATAATTCTCGGGGGTTGCTATATTCATGTTTGGCTCGAAGCTCAAGGCATGCTGATTAAATATATCACGTCCAAAGACCCTCTTCGCATTGTCCAAATCTACATCTTGAAAATATGGATAGTAACTCTGATTGACATCTGGCTGCATGTTGGGCTGCATGTTATACTGCATATTTGGCGACATGTTATACTGCATATTCGGTTGCATATTCGACTGCATATTCGACTGTATATCCGACTGCATATTCGACTGCATATTCGACTGCATATTCGGCTGCATATTATCATCTATCCATATGTCACCTTGTGTATATTGCCTATTTGTTGGATGGATTCCTGTTTCGGTCTGCTTGCCTGTCACATACTGTTGTGAAGAAGATGGCGCAGGCTCATTATTTCTACGCAGGGTTGAAACATTATTACCTGTACCTATATTTTTCTTTGTCTGGCTCTGACCATTCATCTGGGCTCCGTACTGATTGCGGAGTCGACGGATCTGGTCAACCTTGACACCACGCTGTATGAGTTTCGTCACAATCTGCGACTGGCTGGTACCCGCCTTGATTTCACGGGCATAGAACTCTAAAACTTGAGAGTCAGACATCTGAGCGAAAGCGCAGACAGCAGTCACAACAACTAATACGGCTGTTAAAATAATACGTCTCAACATTATATACCTTAAATTATATTACTAGCTTACTAACTATCAATAGGTTTGCAGTACCAGCGGGAGATACGCATCATGACACTGACACCCCCTACGGTCTTGATGAACCAATATTTCTGGTTCTTCTTATGAAGCTTGCCATGAATCCCGGCAAAGGGGCCATGGATGACCTCCACCTCACGCCCTGGAAGGACTTCGGTCTCACCGGCATCAAGAAACTCGGTGGGCGTCTTGCAATAATCCGGGTCGCAAAGCAGGCGGAACTCGACCATGTCGCGGTCTGGAATCTCACAGAGATGACCTGATTCGCGTTGAGTCAGAAACTGCACCGGAACCCGGCAATTAGCCAGCATGGTACGCATATCGGCCTCATCGCCAGACTTCTCGAGAAAGACATAGTTGTGGATGACTGGCACCAACACACGACGGGGCTTCTCCTGACTGCTGGTAAGACGCTCCTTGTAGGTCATCGGAATGAAATGGTGGAGACCATTCTGCTTTAAGAACGAGCTGACCTCCATCTCTTTACGATTAAAGGTGCGAAGCACCAACCATTTGGGCGTTCCCTCCACTTGACTCATTGTTTCTCTATACGTATAGATGCCCTAAAGGCACATTGCGTTTGCAAAATTACAATTAAATGTTGACATGGCCAAACTTTTTGCCTGATTTTATCAAATAAAGAAACCGTTGCCCCTTTTAGGAACAACGGTTTGATAAATGATGAAACAAAATAAACTTTCTTACTTCAGTCCACGATTGTGGAGAGTCATGTTCAGCAGCATCACGTAACGACGATACTGGTCGCGGTTCAGGATGTAGTCCATGTAAGCCAAATCCTTACCAATGGCCTTGTTGACCATCTTCTCACGCTCCTCACCTGAAGCCTGTGCAGCAAACTGCATCTCAGCGCTGAAAGTCTTATGAATCTCAGCAAAGCTCTCTACCTGATCCTTAGACAGGTTCAGTGCCTGGCCAAGCTTTTTCATATTGACTGTCATGTTGTAAGCCTCAGTGTTGTTGACGTTGGCTGCATTCTCATTCTCTGCAAATGTCATTGTCATGCTCAGCATGGCTACGACTACCATAAACAATCTTTTCATTTTTGTTACCCTTTCTTTCTTTAATTAATACTATTGTTATCCTGTGTTGGATCATCAGCACTCTTGCTGATTGACGATGCAAAGGTACGGCGTTTTTAGTTACCAACCAAACTTTTTAAGGAATTGTTTGCGAACACAGCCCCTTTTCTTGACTGAGGTCAACAAAACACGAAAATGGTTGACCTTCGTCAATCTGATGCATTTTTAGTCCATAAATTTGGCTTTTAGACATATTATTATTACTTTTGTAGCCAAAACGAAACTTAACAAGCATTTATGGAGAAAAAGAATCAATACATGGAAGTGGCCTACCAGCTGTTTGTGGACGGCGAGGACGGCCTGGAGATGATGGAAGAAGCCACAAAGGAGCGTCCTTTTCAGTTGATTACTGGTTTCGGTGTGGCACTGGATGCCTTTGAGAAGGAATTGGCAGACCTTGAGAAAGGGGCTACGTTTGACTTCTCAATTCCCAAGGAACAGGCTTATGGCGAATATCTGGAGGAGCATGTGCTGGACTTGGAGCATGAGATGTTCTGCGTCAATGGCCAGTTTGACCATGAGCACATCTACGAGGATGCTATTATCCCCCTGCAGAACGAGGAAGGACAGCGCTTCTACGGTCGTGTGGTAGAAGTAGGAGCTGAAAAGGTCAAGGTTGACTTGAACCATCCGCTGGCTGGCGAGACCCTGCACTTCAAGGGCTCTGTACTGGAAAGCCGCCCGGCAACGACCAAAGAGATAGAACAGCTGGTGGCTCACCTGACCGGAGGTTGCGGTGGCTGTGGCGGAGGTTGCCACGGAGACCAAGGCTGTGGTGGAGGCTGCGACTGTGGTAACTGCAATTAAGATGAATACGTTTGGACATCTTTTTAGGCTGACGACTTTCGGTGAGAGTCATGGCGAGGCCATAGGGGGCATAGTTGACGGCATGCCTTCCGGGATTCCTATAGACATGGACTTCATCCAACAGGAATTGAACCGTCGTCGTCCTGGACAGAGTAATATCACAACAAGCCGTCAGGAACATGACCAGGTGGAGGTGCTTAGTGGAGTGTTTGAAGGAAAGTCGACAGGCTGTCCTATCGGCTTTATGGTCAGGAACCAGAATCAACATTCTGGCGACTACGACAACATGAAAGACTTGTTCCGACCATCGCATGCTGACTACACTTACTATTATAAATATGGTACGCGCGACCATAGAGGAGGTGGTCGTTCCTCTGCCCGTATCACCATCAGCCGTTGTGTAGCCGGGGCTTTGGCCAAGTTGGTACTGAAACAGCTGGGCATCACGATTCAGGCCTATACATCGCAAGTGGGCGATATCGCTTTAGAGCATGACTACAAGAAATATGACCTGAGCAAGACGGAGGGTAACATCGTGCGCTGTCCCGATCCGGAGAAGGCAGAGGAGATGATACGCCTCATTGAAACCGTCAAAGCCGAGGGGGATACCATTGGTGGAGTGATTACGGGCATCATCAAAGGTTGTCCTGCCGGTTTGGGAGCACCTGAGTTCGGGAAACTACATGCTGAGCTGGGGGCTGCTATGCTAAGTATCAATGCAGTCAAAGGCTTTGAATATGGCGAAGGATTCGGTGGCGTAACACAACGAGGTTCTGAGCAAAACGATGAATTTCACGTTGTTAAGGGCCAGATAACGACCACAACCAACCATAGCGGGGGCATCCAAGGGGGCATCTCCAATGGACAAGACATCTATTTCCGGGTAGCCTTCAAACCGGTTGCTACCCTACTCCGCGAACAACAGACCGTAGATATCCATGGGCAAGAAACGACTTTGACAGCTAAAGGACGCCATGACCCATGCGTTCTGCCCAGAGCTGTTCCTGTGGTGGAAGCAATGGCGGCATGTGTCATTCTAGACCACTATTTGTTGAATAACTCTACGAAAATATAACATTTTCAGACGAAAATACTAAAAAAACCGAAAAAAACATGGTAGTTTAAAACTTTTATACTATCTTTGCAACAGCTTATCAAAGGGTTTGTGAAAATCTGAGATAAGTTTAGTTAAGTCTAGTTTAGTTTTTGTGTTGGTTGAGAGCGACTTCAAAGGAGTCGCTCTCATTTCTTAAAAAACTATCGCAAAGAGTTGTCTATTATTCCAGACATCCAACGATTTCCTGTACTGACTGACATCCATGGCTATCAAGCCACTGGCTGATGCCGTCACGTACCTTAATGGTAATTGCAGGATCGAGGAAATTAGCTGTCCCGATTTCTATAGCCGTGGCACCTGCCATAAAGAACTCGATGGCATCCTTGGCAGTACTGATGCCTCCTAAGCCAACCACAGGAATCTTCACAGCCTTGGCAACTTGCCAGACCATACGAAGGGCTACAGGCTTGACAGCTGGGCCACTCAAGCCGCCGGTATTGATGCTCAACACGGTCTTACGACGCTCAACATCAATGGCCATACCCATCAGCGTATTGATGAGAGAGACACTATCTGCACCTTCTGCCTCTACTGCACGGGCTATCTCCGTAATGTCCGTCACATTAGGAGAGAGCTTGACTATCAGCGTCTTATGATAACGCTCACGAACAGCCTTAACTACGCTAGAGGCTCCTGCACAGGTTACACCAAAGGCCATACCACCATCCTTGACATTAGGACACGATATATTCAGCTCAATAGCAGGGATGTTGTCCAAAGCGTCAATCCGTGCAGCACATTCGGCATAGTCCTCAGGAGAGGAACCACTGACGTTGACAATCATGTTGGTGTCGATGTCCTTTATCTGGGGATAGATGTGCTCACAAAAATAATCGACACCCTTGTTTTGCAGTCCTACGCAATTCAGCATGCCTTGAGGGGTTTCGGCCATGCGAGGATAGTCATTGCCTTGACGGGGCTTAAGTGTTGTGCCCTTTACGATAATTCCTCCCAATCCGTCGAGGGGGATAAAATCCTGAAACTCAAGACCATACCCAAAGGTACCGCTAGCCGTCATCACCGGATTCTTTAGCGCCAGAGCGCCTATATTAACTCTTAAATCTGCCATAACAAACGCTTTACGTTAAATACAGGTCCGTCCTTACAAACACACAGATTGCCTTCGGTGGTTTTTTCCACACAACACAGACAGGCCCCCAGGCCACAGGCCATCATGTTCTCCAAAGAAGCCTCACACTCAATACCCTTCTCCGTGGCATAACGGGCCACAGCTTTCATCATGGGTGTTGGACCACAAGTGGCAATACGGTCGAAATGCTCCTGCAATACGGAGTGATTGGTCACAAAGCCTTTCTCACCCATAGAGCCATCCTCTGTCGTCAGACAAACTCGCCCGTACCTTTTGAATATATCCAGCTCCAGCACGTCTTTTGCTGATCGACCACCTAACAAGAAGGTAGGTTCGCATCCCATTTCTTTCAATGCTGCGCCCAGGTTGAGCATAGGAGCAACACCTACGCCACCACCTACTAACAATACTTTCTCAGCTGGGGAAACAGACATCGTAAACGTATTGCCCAAAGGCAGTACGCAATTCAGCATGTCTCCAGCTTTCAAACGTCCCAACTGGCGTGTACCATCGCCAACCATGGCCACCATCAGCCATAGCTCGTTCTGAGCCTTGTCAACGAAGTTGATGGAAATAGGCCTGCGCAGGAATGTAGATGGCGAACCGTCGACACGTACCTCCACAAACTGGCCAGGAAACATCTCAGGCAATGGCTTATCATCCGTCAGCCTGATAAGCACATGTTTCGGACTAAGCTGTTCGACAGCCCGAACCGTCAAGTCAAGGATATATTTCTTCATAACGTCTGCAAAGTTAGCTGTTTTTCACAAAACAGCCAAAATCTAAGACTACTTTTTAAGACAAGTATGCTATTACCTCTTTATTATACCATGCTATTTCTTGGCTGGTACAAAGGTCTCATAGGTCTGGTCGTCATAATAGACCCGGATTTCTGTTACCTTTCGAGGCTCCTTTTCTATAATCCGGACTTCCTCATGAGCAAATTCCTGATGAGTACCCCTCATATTCTGCTGGGAAACTGATGAAGGAACACTCATCGCAGGACGAGGTGAAACTGGTGAATCGAAATTAAGCATTGGCTCAACAGGACCTCCCGATTCGACAGAAGCTGATGCTTCCTGATTATTGGGGTGGGAGATATACATGTCACCAGTACCATAAAGAAGCCATTCTGTACTGATGTTAGGAATTTTCATTTTTATAGCATCTACAATGTTTAAAGTAGGACGAGTACGTCCATTAAAGATGCTGCTCAGGGTAGCAGGAGACTGCTGGAGGAAGTCAGCAAATACTTGTTGAGTCATGTGCTGATCTTCCATAATCTTACGAATTCTGTCTTTTGTTTCCATCTAAGTCGAAAATAGGGGCAAAAAGCCCATTTTGGTTTGATTTTACAAAGGTAAAACAAATTTTTGACTCCTGCAAGAAATCTAAAGAAAATTTTAATTCTTAAACTTTAGATTTTAAGTTTTAAATTCTAAATCCTAAACAAACAAAACGCCAAATTCGCACTTTATGATTATAAACCTAAATTTCAAGAACTAAACCATTACAAAGGCTTTCTTGATCTTTTGCAACCTAAATAACTGAGTTCTAGTGTGGTATTTATGCTTCAAGCCTATTGCTGATATGCCATATGCACATTTTACATCCTTCAGCTTTCGTGATTATGGACTATTATACAAATAAAATCAATTATTTATCTGATTTTTAGCGACTTAT
>JAFPEE010000175.1 GCA_017389705.1 Prevotella sp. | reverse complement strand
TCCTGACGGACGTGACATCGTGTGTCAGGATGGTGACAAACGTTATAACCGCGCCCTCTACGGCAGTTATACCGAGTATCGCCTGGAGACCAGCGACCGTCCTATCTTCGCTGTCTATCGCTCCAAGGCACATAAGAATATCCGTTTCCGACTGACGGCCAACGGTAAGACCACGCTTTTGGAGCAGACCACCCATGCTGAAGCCCGCTACAATGCCGGCAAACGTGTCTATAAGTTGACAGACGCCTCATGGAGAAAGGGCTCGCTGACCATCACCGTCTTGCTACAGCCCGATGCTGAGTCCGCTATCTGGAAGTTCGAGCCGCAGTCGATGCCCGCCAATGCCAAGGTGGAGATGGTGGTATGCGATATCAAGCGTCCGAAGTTCAACCGCAGCGGTGATATGAACTCCGACCCCGCCGACAGCTTTGAACCTGCTGACGGCGAGCCTAACAAGCAGACTATCCAGTGGATGCTTGGCACTGAAACGACATATGCCGTGCTCGACTGCAAGGGCGGTGCCTATCGTAATGCCAATCCGCAGGCAACCTATACCGTTCTCGACAGCGGTGCCAGCACCTATACACTATCTACTCCGACTGGTGCTGAGGCTGAGCGTCTCTATGCCAAGGCATGGCAGCACCATGAGTGGTTGGCAGGCAACATCGTCTTTGACACTCCCGACCCGTATCTCAATACCATGGGTGGTACACTGATGGCTGCCGCCGACGGTGCCTGGGACGGTGAGGTATGGCTGCATGGTGCCATTGTGTGGCGCATGCAACTCAACGGCTGGCGTGCTGGTTTCTTAGGCGACCTGCTGGGCATGCCTGATCGCGCCGTGAGCCACTTCAATGCCTATGCCAACAGTCAGATAACCGATGTGGAGCCTATCATCCCTAATCCTACGCCAGACCCCGAGAAACTGCTGACCCGCGAGGCAAAGACGTGGGGCACGCAGATGTATTCGAACGGCTACATCTGTCGCTATCCCAACCGCAAGGACATCATGCACCACTACGACATGAACCTGAACTACATCGACGAGTTGCTGTTGCATCTGGAGTATGATGCCAATAAGGATTATCTGCGTAAGATGTGGCCTGTCATCAAACTGCACCTCGCATGGGAGAAGCGCAACTTCGACCCCGATGACGATGGTCTGTATGATGCTTACTGCTGCATCTGGGCCAGCGATGCCCTCTACTATAACGGCGGTGCCGTGAGCCATTCTACGGCTTACAACTACCGAACTCTCCGACTGGCTGCGCGTATCTGTGAAATTCTTGGTGAGGATCCCACCTATTATAAAAAGGAGGCCGACAAGACCTTGAAGGCGATGAATGAACGCCTGTGGTTGAAAGACCGTGGTCACTGGGCTGAGTATCAGGACCTGATGGGACTGAAACGTACCCATAATCATGCCGCCTTGTGGAGCATCTACACACCTATCGACTGTGGTATGGCAACACCCGAGCAGGCCATCCGTGCCACCCAGTATGTGGACTTGTGCATTCCTCATATCCCCGTCGTCATCGAAGGCGTAAAGACTTCGAAGAAAGATAAGCCACTCTACCAGATTTCTACTACCGACTGGCTGCCCTACGACTGGAGTATCAACAATGTAGCAGCAGAAGAGACCATGCACATGGCACTGGCTTACTTCCAGGCTGGCCGCAACGAAGAGGGCTTCCGACTCATCAAGGCGAATATCATGGACCAGGCATACCTGGGCGGCAGTCCTGGCAACTTCGGACAGATAAGCTACTATGACCGTGCCCGCGGTGAACTGTATCGTGACTTCTCTGACAACGCAGGTATATCATCACGCGCCTTCATCGAGGGACTCTACGGCATCCGTCCCGATGCGCTTAATGGCCGCTGCTACATCCGGCCAGGCTTCCCTGCCGAGTGGAAGCATGCCTCCATACAGACACCTTATATGAAGTACACCTTCCGTCGAGAGGGTAACAAGGAGATCTACGAGATTGAGCAGAACTTTGCCCAGCCGCTGCAGATCGTACTGCGCCAGAATACGGGCGTGGGCTATGTGGAAACCGTAGGTACTACGGAGAAGAAGCAGACTATCACCGTAACCCGAGCCAAGCAGCAGCCGTTGCCCCGTCCGCTGATTACCGCTGAGCGCATCGACGGCAAGGCGTGGGGCAACAACTTCGACGATGTGAAGACCGACCGTCTGGAGACTGTCAATATGGATGCGAAGTGGAACAGCAATGTCGGCGACATCTTCAAGAATTTCTATCTGTCACCTCGTCCGAAAGTGACCACGTTGACCATTCCTGCCCACGGCATCGGCGAGTGGTGTCACCCTGAGTTTACGGCTAATATCAACGATGTCGCCCTGCGTCGTCAGGTGAAGGATCAGGTGTTTACTACCGAGCTTGGCATTCCCTTCCGCACTCCTGCCAAGGGACGCAACATTGCCTATACCTCGTTGTGGGACAACTATCCCGATGCAGTCACTATCCCTTTGCAAGGTAAGGCATCGCATGCCTATCTTCTGATGGCAGGTTCAACCAACCACATGCAGAGCCGTATCGACAATGGTCAGATTGTGGTCACCTATACCGACGGCACTACCGATACGCTACCTCTGTATAATCCTCACAACTGGTGCCC
>JAFPEE010000174.1 GCA_017389705.1 Prevotella sp. | reverse complement strand
TCAAGGTTATTGACGGCAAGACTTTTCTTATCTTTACCCAGCATGTGACCCGTATATCAGCATTCACCGAAAACAAGACACAAGCCGCTTCTTGTACTACTTCTTTCTCTGTCTATGTAAATCTTTCAAAGAACTCGTTTCCAGTGTGCCAGCGCCCAAGTTTTTGAGCGAAAGCGGATGCAAAGGTACACACTTTTTTCCTACCCTCCAAATTTTTAAAGCACTTTTTTGCAGAAAAACAAAAAGTTTTCGCATTAATTGACAATGCGAAAACCTTACACCTTAATTATATATATAAGAGTATTACTCGAATACGTCTTCTATATCTTCTCCTTCAACATCGCTAATACCCGATTCATCCATCTGACACGGATTGTAGCCTGGGGGCATATCAAACACGGCCTTTTCGTTATAACCGAGCCGTTTGTCCTTATAGACACGTTGCATATATAGGGCGAAGACAGGAAGAGCCATCGTGGCACCTTGTCCCATTGCCATCGAGTCAAAATGGATATCACGATCATCGCCACCGACCCACACACCGCTAACCAATGTAGGGGTCAATCCCATGAACCAAGCATCACTATTATTATTAGTAGTACCTGTCTTACCTGCCAATTCACCTGTCAGACCATATTTGAAGCGCAGACGTCCGGCAGTACCACCATCAACGACAGCTTTAAGCATGTATAGCATCTTATTGGCGCTTTCGTCGCTGATTACTTCATTCATACGAGGTTGGAACTGAGCTAGCACATTGCCCTCGTTGTCTTCTATCTTCGTTACGAACATATGGGCTGCACGAATACCATGATTGACGAATGCCGTATAAGCACTTACCATCTCACCCACCGTAATCTCACAAGGACCAAGACAGAGAGCCATAGAAGGATGTATCTCTGGATTCCGAATGCCATACTCATGCAGCAAAGTAACAAAAGCCTGAGGATTCAGCTTACTCATCAAGTATGCAGAAATCCAGTTGTTAGACTGCTGTAGTCCCCATTTTAGGGTTACCATGTCACCATAACGGGCTCGACTGGAGTTACGGGGTGTCCAAGGACGACCTGCCACCATATAAGTTTGCTGGACATTGGGAGCGACATCACAGGGAGAGAAGCCATTTTCCATAGCCAATGAATATAGGAAGGGCTTAATGGTAGACCCTACCTGACGGCGCCCATCCATCACCATGTCGTATGCAAAGTGCATAAAGTCCGTTCCTCCGACATAGGCTTTCACCTGTCCATTCTGCGGACAGATACTCATAAAGCCGCAACGCAAGAATGTCTTGTAATAGCGAATGGAGTCAAGAGGTGTCATAATGGTATCTTTCTCGCCATGATAGGTAAAGATGCTCATTTCCGTCTTGGTACGGAAAGCCTTCATTATCTCATCTTCCGAGACACCTGCATTCTTCATCACCCGATAACGCTCACACTGACGAATGGAGCGCATCAATATCTTATTGACTTGATCTACCGTCAAACTACCTGAGAAGGGAGCTGTCTGTCGCCCCTGCTTCTCTTTTGTAAATGCTGGCTGCAGATATTTAACCACATGTTCCCGTACGGCCTGCTCGGCATATTCTTGCATACGAGAGTCTATCGTAGTATAAACCTTCAGACCATCCGTATAGACACTGTAGGGGTCGCCATTCTTCTTAAAATTCTTATTACACCATCCATAAAGGGGATCTGTTTCCCAATTA
Organism: Prevotella sp.; assembly: GCA_017389705.1. GTDB lineage: Bacteria > Bacteroidota > Bacteroidia > Bacteroidales > Bacteroidaceae > Prevotella. The sequence goes on along the minus strand of JAFPEE010000174.1, from coordinate 4,907 downwards.
ATAGAGTCTATATGGAACTTCACCATATTCCATGATGGATAATCCTTCCGGTCAGGCTGCTTAGCCATAATGTAACGACGCAGGAAATCGCGGAAATAGACAGCGATACCATCCTTATGGTCAGCCACGTGGAATTTCAAATTCAAGGGCTCTGCTGAATATTTCTGATAGTCATCCTCTGACAAATAGCCAGCTTTTACCATCTGATGGAGCACCACGTTACGACGCTCCAAAGAACGATCTGGATGGCGCACGGGATTATAATAAGACGGATTCTTACACAAGCCTATCAGAACAGCAGCCTCAGTTACAGAGAGGTCCTTAGGTTCCTTACTGAAATAGGTATTTGACGCTGTCTTAATACCCACAGCATTATGCAGGAAATCGAAGTAGTTCAAGTACATCGAAATGATCTCGTCTTTAGTATAGTTACGCTCCAGTCGGACAGCAATTACCCATTCTATCGGTTTTTGCAGAACACGCTCCATCACGCTATGCGCTGTTTCGGAATAAAGCTGCTTGGCCAGTTGCTGCGTAATAGTCGAACCACCACCCGCTGACTTCTGCCCCAGCAAGCCTCTCTTGACGACAGCACGCCCCAAAGCGAAGAAGTCTATGCCGGAATGGTCGTAAAAACGGACATCCTCAGTAGCGACCAACGCCTGCACCAGCGAAGGTGACAGTTGTGTATAGTCTACCAGGATGCGATTCTCGCGATTGTAGTTCCACGTTCCCATTATCTTACCATCGGCCGAAACAACCTGAGTGGCAAAACGGTTAATAGGATTCTGAAGGTCCTCAATAGGTGGCATATAGCCTATCCAGCCCTCATTGATGGCATAGAAAGCTAACCCTGCAGTAAGTACTGAAGCTACCAGAAGTGACCATAAAAAGCGTACTATGAATTTTCTCATGACTGACCGTTCTTCTTAGTTTTGAGTGCAAAATTACAAAATTCTTTCTAATAAACGTGCGGAATTTCAGAAATAATGTGTAATTTTGTGCCATCAAAAAAACAAAAGCGAATGGAAAAGCATGATTTTGTAACAATTGCCGACCTCACTCGTGAGAAAATACTCTACATGATTGAGATGGCACAGGAGTTCGAGCACCACCCTAACCGCGAACTGCTGAAAGGAAAGGTAGTGGCCACACTTTTCTTTGAGCCTTCCACCCGTACCCGTCTATCGTTTGAGACAGCAGCCAACCGTTTGGGAGCACGCGTCATAGGATTTGCAGACCCCAAGGTAACTAGCGGCACCAAGGGCGAGACCCTGAAGGACACTATCTCGATGGTAGCCAACTATGCCGACGTCATTGTAATGCGCCACTATATTGAAGGAGCAGCCCAGTATGCGTCAGAGGTAACTAACGTACCCATCGTCAATGCAGGCGACGGAGCCCACCAGCACCCCTCTCAGTGCATGCTCGATTTGTATTCCATTTACAAGACACAGGGCACGCTTGAGAATCTGAACATCTACCTGGTGGGCGACCTCAAATACGGACGCACCGTCCACTCGCTCATCATGGCCATGCGCCATTTTAAGCCTACCTTCCATTTCGTTGCCCCCAAAGAGCTCGCCATGCCCAACGAGTATAAACTCTATTGTAAGGAGCACGGCATTGAGTTCCAGGAACATACAGCTTTCAACGAGAAAATTATTGCTGATGCGGACATTCTCTACATGACCCGTGTTCAGAAAGAACGTTTCAGCGACCTTATGGAGTATGAGCGCGTCAAGAACGTCTATATACTAAATAATGAGATGCTCCGTCTGGCCAAGCCCAACATGCGCATTCTCCACCCCCTACCCCGAGTCAACGAGATAGCCTACGACGTTGACGAGAACCCCCACGCCTATTACATCCAGCAGGCAGGCAACGGACTCTTTGCTCGTGAAGCTATTTTCTGCGATGTATTAGGTATCAGCTTAGACGAAGTACGAAACGACAAAACCATGATCCCATGAACAAAAACGAAATGCTTGTTGCCGCCATCAAGAACGGCACCGTTATAGACCACATACCCTCCGAAAAAGCCTATCAGGTAGCCCAACTGCTGAAGCTTGCCGAATTGGAGACACCTGTCACCATTGGCTACAACTTCCGCTCTAAGAAGTTAGGCCGAAAGGGCATCATAAAAATCGAGGACAAGTTCTTCACCGACGAGGAAATATCACGACTTAGCGTAGTGGCACCCAACATTGTACTAAACATCATCCGCGACTATGAAGTCGTCGAGAAAAAGACCGTCACCACCCCCGAGGAGATACGAGGCATCGTGAAGTGCAACAATCCTGTCTGCATTACCAACAACGAACCCATGCAGACCTATTTCCATGTGCAAGACGGCATCCTGACCTGCCACTATTGCGAGAAGGAACAGGACATCAACAAAGTAGAGCTTGTATGAAAAAACTGTTAACCATCATTATCTTTCTGCTGGTAGCTGTGCTGATGACCCAGACCTTGCCCGACAAGAAAGCTCACAAGGCAGCCATGATGGAAGCTGTCAAAGACTACGTCGACGAAGAAGCCAAGAACCGTCTTGGTGACAACATCCTGGCCGACCTCAGCAAGGTTTTTGCCAATAACTCCATCAAGGCCGTCCTTAGCGTTAAGCTCAAGCTGCACAACTACTATCTTTTCAATACCACCTCCATGCGCATTGATGGCAAAGACCAGCTCATGTCAGTTGGCCTGCTGGGCCATGTCTTCACCTTCGACAAGGAAATGCTCCGCGAACGCCTTGAAGAAGCAGAAAAGCCCGACAACGACGATACCCTTGACGATGATGATGACATCGACATCTAACCAAACAGCACAAGCCCCACATTCTCAGGACCCTGTGCCGCCTATTTAGTTACATGCCGAGAAACGGGTAGTTTCCTACCGAGAAACTCATGGTTTGTCGGTAGGAAACTATGAGTTAGTTACCACCAAAGATAATCGGAGAAGAAAAAAGCAAGTACGACGGCTACTAATAGCGTCAGCAGAAGGATAACAATGGGTACGTAGCAGAGTTTCATGGGATAGTTGGCGGGGACGGTTAATCGCGTATAGATGCGATAGACGACCCAGCCTACGAAGCCGCCCCAAAGGAGACCCACGGTGATGTCGCCAGGATAGTGTACGCCCAAATAAAGGCGTGTATAGCAGTTTGTTAGCGACCAGCAGACAAGGAAAATAGTGGCCAGGCGCTGTCTCAAAAGCAGCGAGAAGAAGATGGCGATGGAGAAGGTATTTGCAGCATGTGCTGAGAAGAAGCCATAGTTTCCTCCACGATAGCCATTGACAGTATCGACCAAAGAGCCTATCTCTGGGTCGTGTGTAGGACGCCAGCGGGCTACGAGGGGTTTTACTATCCCGTCGTCAAAGGCTCCGGCGGCCACGACACACATGGCAGCAGCCGCAACGATGAGCAGTATCTGACGAACATTGGGCTTATTAGCCTGCCAAACCACATAGAATAAGCCTACGTAGAGGGGTATCCACGTCTTGGCATTGGTCAATATCATAATGAGATTGTCAAGGAACAGCGAGTCACTGCCATTGAGCATCAGCAACAATTGTTTGTCAAAATGAATGATTTCTTCCATACTTTATTCTCTCCACACTATTTTTACTAAATCACTTCTATCTCCTTGGTTTCCAGCCAGCCCTGCTTGCCATCGGCCACGCGAATCTCCTTCCAACCCTTCATCGTGTCGTCAGTAATGGTGACACGAGTGCCTTCATGCAGTATAAAGAGGTCTGTACCGTTCTTCGATGGCGTGCTCTTGACATTGACGGCAGAACGGATGATGACAGCTCCTGTACGATGGTCCAATCCACGCTTCTGCTGCCAGGCAAAGAGGTTACTGATAAGGAATATGAACAACAGGCCTGCAGCTCCGAAGAAGCCTACTTTACGCAACCAGATGCGGTCTGCAAAGAGATAGGCCAAAGCCAACACGATGGCTACTGCCAAGGCGACAAGAGCCAGGCGAGCCCAGGCATCGACACTCTGCAGATTGACAAGTGAGCGATACCATGTGACAAAGAACATCTCCGACTCTGGGGTAATCTTGTCAATGGTTTTTGAGCGAGCCATCTGCAGGTTGAAGCGGATGTCCTTGTCGCCGGGCGACAACAGCAGGGCACGCTCGTAGTTCAGCACAGCTAGCGTCATATTGTCCATGCGGTAATAGCAGTTTCCCAGGTTGTAGTAGATGTCAGCCGAGACACCTTGTTTCAGCAAAGCCTCATACTGCTTGGCAGCCTGCTGATAGTGCTCATGGACATAAGAACTGTCAGCCTCAGCTTTGGTAACAGCACCAGCACCCAAAGGCAAGAGCAGAAGTAACATCAAGACTGCACTCTGCTTGGCAGGACGGCTCTTCTTCATCGTCGTGGCAATCTGCGTGATGGCAGTCATTGCCATATCGTAAACTTTATTCATGTTTCCTTTAGCATCACCAGGAGCATAGCGGGCATATTCGCACTCGTCCAATGCACCCAGGAACTGTTGGATGGTCTCCTCAGAGACGTTACGCTCAGCCAATTGCTGACTGATATTCTCACGAGAAAGCTGTTCTACAGGCATGTTAAGCTTGTCGCCCAAATAGCCCCACAAGGCACGAAGCACCTCGTCGTAGAACTCGCCCTGACGATCAGCTTTCATCAGCTTTGCTGCCTTCTTGAGACGTTTGGCAGCAACCTTGTTAGCCTTGCCAGCACGCTGTTTCACCACATCGGCACGTTCTATAGCACGCTGACGGAAGATTACAAACAGGGAGACAAAACCCAGGAACAGCACAGCCAGAGTCACCCAATACTCCGTAGAGCCGAAGAAGAAGTCGCCGACAGCATGTTGACGGGTGCTGCCTGTCTTAATGTAGTGAATGTCACTATTCAACTGTTTG
>JAFPEE010000002.1 GCA_017389705.1 Prevotella sp. | reverse complement strand
TAGAGCCCTTTCTGAGGCTTGGTCACCTGACGGCCCTGCAGGTCGTACATCGCACCATCAGAATTCGTGTCATTCGTGAAATTCGTGGTCTTAATCTCTGTGGTTTCGCTGTCGCCGAAGTCGATGCTAATCATGCTCGCGGCCTGCTGCATGCCGTTAGGCTGAACCCAGAAGTGGGCACAGAAGCATTTCAGCTCGCGGGCCTTCGACGAGTAGCCAATCCTGTTGCCGGAGGCGATGTAGAGGATCTCGTTGATGTTGTCGGCGGTGATGCTGAACGGCGAATACTGGCCCACGAACTTCACCTTGCCGTCGGTGGAGATGACGGTCATGCGGGCCTGAGCCTCATCGCTGTTGTCGATGGTGACGCCAGAGGATACGGGATTGCTGATGCTCTCGCCGCCCGTCCACTTCACGATGTAGGGCTTGCCAGCCTCGATGCTGGTGGCGGTATTGAACTTCAGCGTCAGCACGCCATTTTCAAGGCTCGTTGTGGCATCCAACTCCTTGATGGTGGCTCCATACAGCGGATGTGTGGTTTCTGCCAACTGTTCGGCAGTCACTGCGAACGGCAGGCACAGCGTGTTCCAGTTGCCGTCCTTCGTCAGCGTGCGGTCAGTCAGGGTAACGTTGGCCAATGCACCTTTTTTGGCAGTGATGATGGCTGCATTCTTCGACTCTGCATCGGCATTGGCGTCATCGTTAGCAAGGGTGATGTTAGCCACGACGGGTGTCAGCGTCTTTCCTTTTAGATTGTCAATCTGTTCGCCGGTGAGTACGCCGGTATAGTTGTTGGTTTCGTCGGTCAGCGTCTGTCCGATGGCTATGGAGACAGTCTGTCCGTCATGCTTTTCGACTCTTCCGTTGATCTGAATAAAGTCGGTGCTCCTGCTGCAGCCCAGGGTAAAGCTGTTCCAGGCGTTGATAGCGATTCTGTCGTTGTTGCTGTTAACGGTGGCTGTCACCTGTCCGCCACGGATGATGATGTCCTTGGAATAGATGGCTGTTGCATTGTCGCCTGTGGAGGTGGCTGTCAGCGTACCTCCGGCAATGAGTGTCTCATTATTTACATCGAGTGCTGGTGCATAGGAGTTGGTGTTGTTGAGACTGACATCGCCGCCATACTGCCTGTAGTTCTTTACAGCCAGTGAGGCATTTCCTTCCTTGTTGATGATGAGCTTACCGTTGCCTTTCGACTGACCGTAGATGGTGAGGAGAGGACATTGATTGGCTAAAATGGTGGAGCAGGTCAATGTGACGTCATCCTGAAGTATCAGACTGACATTTTCCTCAGCATCAATATATATAGTACCCGAGAAGGTTTTAGTATTGCTGATGGTATAGAACCCGGGGGCTTTTATTTCGTAGTAGTTTTCTGAGCTTTCTATCGGCGTTGCAAGAACGGTCTGACTGACACCCCTCTCGTCGATATAGGTCGTCGAAACAGCAGGCAGGAAGCTGGCAAGAATCGTAATATTGCCGGCAGGCATAAGGAAAGTGTTGTCGTCGGCAACGGTCACAGGCCATTGGTTCGTCTGATCATCGACATTGAACCTGCTCAGCCTGTAGCCGTCATTGGGGGTGATGGTCAGCGTCACCTTGTCGTTCAACTTGGCCTTGGTGACAGGCTCGCCGCCTATTGAGGCAGTGATGGTGCCGAATTCATTGTCGGGAATAGTGATGTCGTATTCTGCCGTGGTACTGACGAGTTTCACGGTTAGGTTGAGACCTTCCATGCTATTGGCGTCGTCCGACTGGAAGTGGAGCGTCATGCTCCGGCCGGTGCTGTAAACATACTGAATAGACTCGTTACCGTATTTCTCCTTGCCAAGACGGGGGGCGCTGGTGGTGGTACCGTCATAGATGGTGAGATAGTCGTTACCAACTGTTTCATCTTCTACCGTTGCTCTACGGCGTGGAGCTTCCAAATTAGAGTCTTTGCCCGACTCCACTTGCACAGAGCCAAACAACTGGATCGCATAGCCTTCAGGAGCGGTGATGGTGAGGGTGCCGTTACAGTTGTTACTGTAAGAATTCGCCCTGCCTCCGTCGTCATAGACCTTGAAGGTGGTGATGGCGGCATCGAGGAGCGTCAGCGTGGCTGGCCCTACGGCACGCATATTTACATAGTAGTGCCCATCGTCACTGGCATCGAGTTCATCATCTTCGGACAGCGTCAGTTCTTCGTTGGCCAGCACACTGAAGGTGACGGTCTTTGTGCCGGTGTAGTCGCCTGTTCCGGTGAGTACCAGAGTATAGGTGCCAATGTCGGTAACACTGAGGGGGAAGCTGCTGATGGTGCTGCCGTTGAGCGTGGCAGTGAAGTGCGTGCCAAGGGTGAGCGTGGTATTGTCTTGCTTGGTAACTATGGGTGTGATGCTAATCGCCGAGACTGTGTGGCTGTAGTGCTTGTCGATACCGCTGACAACAGTAGCAGCCAGGTCGTCAGCCGTTGTCAGGAACTGTAGCTCGGCCAGCTGGAATCCGTCTGCATCGTCTGCTATTGCGGCCTCGAAACGGAAATACTGGTAAGCTGCCGTATTGTTGAGTGCGAAGCGAGTCTCGGTGTCGTTGGCCATAGGCAGCTTGTCCTTGCTGCTGTTATCCACAATGACGAGGGTAGTCCAGCCGGTATCGCTCTCGTTCTTTGCCTTGATGGTCCAGTTCATGGGATTTCGGTTACCTTCTGTATCGTTGGCCGTCCAGAGGGCATAACCCTTTGGGGTAATGGGCGTGGCATAGTTGAATTCGACATATGGTTGGTGGTCGGAGATGCCGTACTTAGTGCTGGTTTTTCCGTCCACCAGCATCTGGTAGTTCTCTGTTGTCGCCCAGTTGCTTACTTGTCCACCGGTCACGATGGGTTTCTCGTTGATGACGACGTAGGTCGAGGGATCTACGTCTGCCCACGCCCCAATGGCCGTAAACAAGGCCAAGAGCAGCGTCATCGTTGCCCTCGCCAGAAAAGAATGTCGTTGTCTTTCCATACTTGTTTCGTTTTTGATGTTACCCATATTTATATATTATATTTTGAATTTTCAAATTTATTTCTTAATTTTGCAGCCAGAAACATATAAAAAAGTTAGGATTATGAATACAAATGTATTGAGAAAACCGTCAGCGAAAGCGGCTCCATACTGGGGTATGCTGCGTGGATTGAGTATTCCATTAAAGCTGGAACTTGTCGTGCTGTTGAGCGAGTCAATGGAAGACAGGGCTAACATGGCATCTCCAGACGAAGTGACCGAACTTACGGAAACTGAAAAAGATCGACTCTTTGAAAGTCTTTGCGGTTGCTGGTCTGATAATCCTGAGGATGCTGCACGAATGGAGGCCGCTATCAAGGAGTGTCGCGAAAATGATGTGCTACGAGAAGTGAATTTTGAAGATTGACAGTTATGGAGAAGTACATTCTTGATACCTGTACATGGATTGAATGGTTTCAACGTCGCAATGGTGTGCCTGAGCATGTACGTGCTGTAGGTCGGCAACGGTTGTATGTTTCGGAGGTAACGTTGGCTGAGTTGACCTTTGGTGCTTATAATAGCGATGACTACGAACGGCATATTCAAGAACCTGAAATTCTTAGGAAGACTGCAACCGTTCTTCCCATAAGTGATGTGTTTAATGAGTACGCCCAGATACGTTGTGCTTTGAGGAAGGTTAAAAAGACCATGGATAGGGACATTGGCAACTTCGACATACTGATTGGTGCTACTGCATTGCACTATGGTCTGACGGTGGTGACTGACAACGTGAAGCACTTTGAACAGATGCCTGGGGTAAAAGTGGAGAACTGGGTGGAGCGCGGTTAGTGCTTCTTCCTTCATGGACTCCTTAGACACAGACCACGACAACGTCCCTCGCAGCAGTGCGGGGGATTTTTGTTTCTGTACTATGGTCGTCATCCGTGTCATCTGTTATATCTGTCGCCTAATGTTATTTCCGATAGCGAAGCAGTGTATAGACAAAATACCCGCACGCCCCCAGCATCAGAGACGAAGTCTAGAACAGAATGAAAGTGTTTTATTGGTTATGGGGTTTTTCAACGAAATTGTTTGTGGGGGTTCCCCGTCCGTGAGGATAGGGAACCCTTTATCGACTTATACGTCTTCGTCGTCTTCGTCTAGAATGCCGTTATCAGGCATTTTTAGGCCTTCGCTGCCTGGAAGCCTCAGACTTTTTGCACCATAACTTCCGGAGAGCACCTTCGAATGCTGAATCTTCACTACCTTCATCTGGGGCTTTATATATTCCTGCTT
>JAFPEE010000173.1 GCA_017389705.1 Prevotella sp. | reverse complement strand
GGATTCTGTGCGAACACCATGAAGCGAATCGAGGTCGTTGCACCCGCCTGGCCGATACCTGAGTCGTCGGCCGCAGCCATGGCGCGGAAGCGTGCCACATCCATCGTTTCAGGAATCTGGAAGAAGATGGCGGCATTGGCATCGGCAGAGAATCCGCGGTCGTAGCTGACGCCCATCACTTTCATCTTTCCACCGTTGTCCACGTTACGATTCTCATACACGCGGTTGAAGTAGCTGTTGGTGAACTGGCGGGTTTTGTAATCGCCCGTCAGCGCCACCTCCGTGCCATCGCGCAGCACGAGTGTGGGGTTGATCCAGTCGCCGTGGTCGTAGTTGAAGTTGTCGCCGCCATCGTCAATCACCAGCACGAGCGTCTTCTCGCCTTCAGGCCACTCTATGTCGACGTCAACGGCATGGCCGTCGGTGGTATAGGCAATCGTCTCTGAACGATACAGCGCCTTCTGACCTACTACCCAGCGGGTGTTGTCGCGCTGGAACAATGCCAGATAGCGGTTGCCCGTGGCAGGATCAGTGCTAGTCCATGCCACCCGTCCGAGGTCCTCATCGTTCATCACCTGATGAGCATTCTCGCCGTATTTATGCATCTGGTGATACTCCTCGTTGTTCAGCAGCGAGAGCGTGAAAGCATCGTTTTTCGTCATCTCGCCTCCGAAGAACAATGGCGAGTGGCAGATGCCCCAAAGCGTCATCATCGTGAGCTGTTCGTTCTGCGTGAGGCGTGTCCAGCGACCCTTGTCGGCAGCCGTATAACCCGCATCGCCAATGGTCATCGCGATTTGTCCTAACGGCAACATGTCGCAGTCGGCGTAGTTGCCCGGCCGTGCATAGCGGCTCCAGGCGTCAGCCTCTGCAAAGACCGCGTCCACCTGGCTCCACGTGTCCCAAAGGTCGTCCATCATTCGCCACATATTGGCATTTGCCAGACAGTCGTCAGCATAGGTGAGCTGTGTCTTACCCGGCGAAAGCGATAACACGATGGGACGCCCCGTCTGGTCGATGGCGCGGCGTATCATGTGGAGTTCATCCGAATAGAACGGCCGCGACAGGTCGTCAATCTTCAAGAAGTCGACGCCCCACGAGGCATAGAGATCCATGATGGAATTGTAGTATAGCTGCCCATACTGGTTGTTGCGCACCAGCAGGTTGTCCTTCAGCCACGTGCAGGGCGACGTGGTGCCGTTGTACACTTGTGCCCACGATGTCTGCTCGCTGCCCATCAGCTTGTAGTTGCTGCCCACGACAGCCTTTGGCACACCTCGCATGATGTGAATGCCCAACTTCAGTCCCATCCGGTGTAGCTTCTCTGCCAACGGACGGAAGCCCACGTTCACGCCGTCCTCCATGCACGAAGGGAATCGCGACGGCGAGGGCAGGTAGCGGCCGTACTCGTCGAGCACATAGTCCTGCGTGCCGCGCTGGTTGTAGTTGCCACCACCGAGCGAGGGGTGGTTACAATACCAGCGTATGTCGATGACCACGTATTCCCATCCGTGGCGCACCAGGTCGTTGTCCACCAGATACTGTGCGTTCTGCAGCACTTCTTTCTCCGTTACGCTGGAGTAGTAGCAGTCCCACGAGTTCCAACCCATGGGCGGTGTCATGGCCCATGTGCGGAATGTAGCCATGTCCTCGGTCTGTGCCCAGCAGGTCGTCATGACACAGCCGAGCAGCGATAAAGCAATGATAATCTTCTTCATAACTAAACTTTCTTGTAGTTTTACTTTCCTTGTCTGAACACCAACCATGGGATGATGCCCTTCCATTTCTTATGTGGGTAGTCGTCGGGATTTCCGATGTCGTGGCGCTGTCCGTCGGCCGAGCGATAGAAGCAGTAATCGGTGCCACCGGTAATGTAGATGGCATCCGTAAAGCCATATTCGCGCAAGGCATCGGAAAAGTCATAGAGCGTCTCCTTGTTGTGGGTTGCTATATAATATAAGGTGTCCCCCATTCTACCAATGGCACGACGCTCCACCTTGCCATGCAGGTGGAACACGGAGGGCATCTCGCCATCGCTCACGAGGATGAACTGCCGGAAGAACGAGCCTCCACGCTCTACCACGTAGTCCTTCACCTTGTCGCTGCGGCCGATGCCGATCACCATCCGCCCGTCGGCCATCGCCATATAGCCCAGGCGCGAGCGGTCGCTTCGCAACTCCTTGCCCTCGGCCACCAACGACCCGATGTATCTGCCGCCAGCCATCTGCTCCCCATTGTATCTATCGTATTCTATCTGCGACCCGGTGTATTTATCGTAGGCCTTGTGGTCGGCAGAACGGCAATAGAGGAACACCGACTGGTCAGCGGTGTCGGGCTCCTGGAATTCTATGCTTGCCTGCAGGCCATGAATGGCATAGAAGTCGAGCGCCACGCCGAGAACGCTGTCGCTCGTCATCACCACCTCAGGCGTCTCCTTCACGACAGGCAGCTTCAGCTTGGCAATGTTCTCAGCCGGAGTCGTCGACACGGGAACGCCAATGTGGTAGTAGTAACGCCAGTAGTGGTAGCCCGCCAGCAGACCGGCTGCCAGCAACAACGCAGCAACGGCCATCAGCAACCACCGTAGCCACGGGCGGAGCCGAGGCCTTTCCACCTTCACCGAGCCAGTGGGCACAACGGTTTCATCGTCGTCACGCTCTATGATAATGATAGGCGTTTCGGGCTTCTGCAAATCCATATTGCTATTCTCTATGCTACTCATAATTGTCTCCTTTCTCTTCTTCAAGAAGCTCTTTCAGTTTTTTCAACGAGTCACGCGACACCTGCACCGGTGCTATCTCACCCGTAATCGTCTGACCACCGAACACCAGCATCTGGTCGGTGAGGTTCACCACGTGTATGTAGCGTTTGTTCACAATCAGACTGCGTCCCACGCGCACGAACACATTGTTACGCAGCAGTTGGAACACCTCGTCGAAGAAGTGCAGCTGGAAGGTCATCTTCCGCTTCTTTCCGTTCGTCAGCACCAAGTCAGAATAGTTGCCGTCGGCCCGAACATACACTATCTCGTTCGTTGCCACCCGCACCAGTTCCGTCGATGTCGATATCTTCAGCCACTCCATGGTTTTATTGTTCTCTTCTTTTTATTATAATTGCCTAGACATGGTTCCTTCATGCTCTTTGAGCGCAAAGATAATAATAATTTTCCAAACACCAAAATAAAAAACCATGATATCTCAGAGCAGGCACACCCTACCCACTCACAAAGCTCCACAACAGCAATGGCTTCGTCTCGCGCTAGATGATTGGATAGAGATAGTTCATTCCGCGGGAGGAGACGGTGACACAGCCCGCACAGCATCTGCCGTTCAAGGGTATATACTTGCGCCAGCAGTTGAGGTCCACCCACCCCGATTGATGAATCATCAGTGCTCGGCCATAAGCCGTCTGATTGTCTATGTCCATGCCCTTCAGGCGAAATCCACGCTTGTTGCGTCTGCCATGTTCCTTCGTGACGAGGAAGCGCCCAAGTGCCGAACACTTGCTCCCGGGTCGATTGCTGAAGCGG
>JAFPEE010000172.1 GCA_017389705.1 Prevotella sp. | reverse complement strand
GGGTGGCGGCGAGCACCCATTTCATGATTCTTTTCATATTGTTACGAACCTTAATTCCGCAGCATTTTAGTTTAACTTTCTTTATAAGTACCTGAGCAACTTTTTGTTGCTCAGGATTTGGTCATGTCAGAAATTTCACTTACCTTAGTGCTGCAAATCAAGACAAGCAAAATCATCAATGACATGGCAAAGATACAACAAAAATCTGAGAAAATCAGCGCTTTTGGCGGAATATTTTTCGTTTTGGACAAATTTGACCGTATTCTGTCCTCTGTTATAGACTCACACTTAGGACTTCGTAGCACACAGACAGGCTATCAGTACAGCGAGATAACACGGGCCGTCTTCTCCGTTTTCTGCTGTGGCGGCACCTGCATGGAAGACCTCAACCTGTATCTGAAGGACGTGCTTGCCGAGCGTCCGCATACCCGCGTTCCAAGTGCCGACACGGTGCTGCGTGGCATAGAGGAGCTGGCAACGGAGAACATATCATACACGGCAGAAAAGACGGGCAACGTCTATGATTTCAACACGGCTGAGAAACTGAACCAACTGCTCGTCAAGCTGTTGCTGGCCACAGGGCAGCTTGGCATAGCCGGGGGCACCTGAGTCATAGCAGCCGTCATACCCAAGTACCTGTCCCAGCGACTATTGGGGAATGACTATCTGGGCTTGGCTGACCTTCATGTATGTATGACAGAGTCCGTCATACGCAGGTACACGCTCACAGAACTTAGCACAGAGGTTCCTGACCCCGCTGTGTTACGCTGGTTCAGCGTGTTGGCAGCCGCCGTAAAGAGGTCAGGATGACTATAGGGCGAGATCTGGTTGGAGGGGTAGAGACCATAGAGGTGAGAGATATGACGGTGCTCGTCCTTGGGGTCGTCGCCATCGATCATCCACTCCTGCAACTGTCCATAGCGGCCTATCTGCATGGGAGGCAGGCGCTTGAGTGCAGCATTTAACGTGGAGAGTGTAGCATCATCTTTGCCGAGGACTTTGGCGGCAGCAATGGTCTGAGTGAGGACATCGAAGATGATCTGGTTATCCATCGTCGAACCGGCAGTCACCGTGGTGCGCTTACCCATCGGACCGTGCTCTGGCGAGACGGTAGGCACTGACACCAGCCAACCGGCGGCATTCTTCACCTCGCCATTAGCGGGATAGGTCTGCATATAGTCCACCAAGAAGTCGGCGGCTCCCTTCATCACAGGATAGTACTCCTCCAAGAACTGTTTGTCGCCTGTATAGAGGTAGTGCTGCCAGAGATGGGTCGTCAGCCAGGCACCGCCCGTTGGGAACATACCCCATGTCGTACCGTCGATGGGACCTGACACGCGCCAGAGGTCGGTATTGTGATGGGCCACCCATCCCTTGCAGCCATACATCTCCTTGGCTGTCACGGCACCCGTCTCGCTCAGGTCGCGTATCATCGAGAAAAGGGGCTGCTGGGTCTCGGCGATATTCCCCACGAGGGCTGGCCAGTAGTTCATCTCGGCATTGATGTTGATGGTGTACTTTGAATCCCAAGGCGCATTCACCTGTGCATTCCACACGCCTTGCAAATTGGCGGGCTGTCCGCTGGGCTGCGACGAGGAGATGAGCAGATAGCGGCCATACTGCATCATGAGCGACACCATATCCATATCCTTACCATCAGCGAAGGCGGCGAGACGCTTGTCGGTTTCCAATCCAGAGTTTTCCGACTTTGGCAACATCAGCGACACACGATTGTACTGCTCCTGATATTTCCGGATATGTGACTTCAACAGTTGCTTGTAACTCTTACCCTGAATCCCAGCAAAGGCATGGTTGATCTTCTCGACAGGGTTACCGCTGATATCGTTGTAGTTGACAAAGTTGGTGGCAGCGGTAATGTAGAGAGTGGCTGTCGTGGCATCCTCCACACTGATGGCCTCCCCTTCGAGTTCTACCTCGCCATCGGCCTCTATCAGCACCTTGCACTGTGCTTTCAAACCGGCCTTGATACCTTCATGGTCTGCACCATCCACGATAGCCGTCATCATATTAACCTGTCTGTCACCCTTGGCAATGACAGGAACGACTTTCGAAGGCAATGGACTATCAAAACTGAGGTCGAACGAAAGGGCTTTCTTCTTACCGGCTTTCAACTGTACAACAATGACTTTGTCGGCTTGTGAAGCGAAGACAGTACGTTCGTACTTTACACCATTATACTTATAGGAGGTGGTGACAAGAGCAGTGCTTAAATCCAGTTCACGATGATAGTCGCTGACATCCTTGTGTTCCAGTTTCAGTTTCAAGGAGCCCAAAGGCAGGTATTTCATGCCATGAGGACCCTTGAAGAAGGTCTTGTCGATGATGGCATGTGCCTGGTCTTCCTTGCCGTCGTAGATTAACTGACGCACATAAGGCAGTTGTGCCTTTGCCTCAGGACTGTTGTTGTTGTGGGGCGAACCACTCCAGAAGGTCTCTTCATTGAGTTGGATCTCTTCAGTGTCCGTCCCGCCATAGACCATTGCTCCCAAGGTGGAGTTACCTATGGGCAAGGCCTCCAACCACTGACTGGCAGGCTTGCCATACCATAGTTTGTGCTGCTGTGCCGTTGCTGACAACGCTGTCAGACAGACGACGAATGTGATGAATCGTTTTTTTATATTTATTTATTGATTTTGATTGTCTGTCCTTGGTAGTCTGTCTGTTTCGTGGTGCCGTCAGGCCATACCACCGTAAACTGTCTCGAGGTGAGCATGCCCGGGAAACTGCCTTTCCGCTCACCGATGGTGAGGGTGCGGCTCTTGTCGTTCCAGTCGAAGGTGATGGTGCTGTAGGCACCCTTCTCATAGTTGTAACTGTCGCCTTCGTCCTCGTAGAGCGTAAACGAGCCGTTGGCTCCTGGATAGACACGTATCTCGAGGTTATTCCAAGGCTTCTCGCCCACATACTGCATCTCAGGGCCGAGTGGCAGGATGCTGCCCGCACGGACGAACATCGGCACACGGTCGAGGGTGGTCTGCAACGTCAGAGTCTGGCCGCCTTTATAAGTCTGGTTCGTCCAGAAGTCATACCACAGGGTACCCTTCGGCAGGTATTTCGTGGCAGTCTTACTGGCAGTCCACTCAATCATTTCTGCTTCCTCTTTCCTCTTTCCTCCTTCCTCGTTTTTACGATCCCAGCCTGTCATCGCATCCGTGCGGACAATCTTCTCCTCTGTGTATTGGGGGTCGAGGATGGGACAAGCGAGGATGCTGCGGCCAAACATGAACTCATCAGCGATGTCCCACACACGACGGTCTTGGGCGAAGTCGCTGAACAGCGGACGGAGGTAACTCTCGTTGTTGGAGGTCACCTGCCAGGCTGTACTATATAAATAAGGTATCAGTCTGTAACGCAGGCGGATCTGCTTCTCTATCGCATCATAGACGGGTTCGCCCTTTTGGCCGAACTGCCATATCTCACGAGGGGCGTCTGCACCATGGCTGCGGAAGACTGGACAGAAGAGGCCGTACTGCATCCAGCGCACGTAGAGTTCCTGGAACTGTGGGTTACGAGGGGCAGAGCCAGGGCCACGGGTGTTGTAGGCATTGCAGAAAAATCCGCCGATGTCAGTATTGAAGTTAGGATTGCCCGTCAGCGAGAAACTCAGTCCTGCTGGCACCTGTTTGCGCAACATGTCCCAAGAGGAATTCACATCGCCACTCCACATGTTTGAGCCATAGTGCTGCTGGCCTGCGAAGGCCGAACGCGTCATGATGAAGACGCGCTTAGAGGTGAGAGGTGAGGTGAGAGAATACTCTTTGCGCTGTGACTCATAGACGCCACGCACCGTCTCCAGGGGGAAGGCATTGCGGAGGGAGCGCCACGTGCCACCAGTGACAGGGTGCTCGTAGTCGGACTCACGGGGGTTGAAGAAGTCAGGATCCGTAGAGTCCATCCACCAGGCATCAGTGCCGTAGTCGTAGAGACGCTTCAGATGTTTCCAATAGATATCGCGGGCCACAGGACTGAAGGCATCATAGACCTTCACCCCTGAGGGGTAGTCCATGCGTGGGGGCCAGATATGGGAGAGACCACTCTGCGGCCAGGTCTCGATGGGCAGCAGGAGGCCTTTCTCGTTGAGTTCGCGGAACTGCTGAGTCTGCGGGCCGAAACTCGCCCAGATGGAGATCATGAAATGGGCGTGCTTTTTGTGGACATTCTGAATCAACTGCGGGCCTGTGGTGAAGTCCTCGGAGAGGAAATCCATCGCGTTCCACAGGTAATTGGAGCCCCAGTACTGCCAGTCCTGGATGATGCCGTCGAGGGGCACCTGCAAGGCACGGTACTGATCGACGATGCTTTCCGTCTCAGCAGCGGTCTTGTAGCGTTCCTTCGACTGCCAGAAGCCATAGGTCCAAAGGGGGAACATGGGCACGTCGCCAGAGAGGTGGCGCATCTGTGCGATGACGCCATCAGCAGAGCCGCCGTACATGAAATAATAGTCGATGCCACTGCCAGCCTCAGAAGTGAAGGTCATGCCGTTGGCATCGTCATCAAACTGCGTGGGCGAATAGTTCTCCCAATAGAGGCCCCAGCCCTTGATACTCTGGAGGACGTTCTGGAAGTCCTCGAGGTTCGACTGTTCCATGCGCTTGTGCTCCCCACGACGGTTCATCTTGCCGTTCTGAATGGTGCCAAGGCCATAGATGGCCTCATCCTTGTCGAGGAGGAAGGTCTGGCTCACCTGGAAGTCATTCAGGTTCTGCCTGATGGTGCTCCACCCCTGTTCACGCAGCAGCAAACGGCCTTTGGCTGTGTAGAATGAGAAACTCATCATCGTAGGATCATACTTGACGATGAGTTCACTGCTCTTCCAAGTGTTGCCCTGATGAGTGACCTCCACCTGCTCAGGCTTGGAAGTAATCACCAGACTCTTCGTAGGCTGGCCCTTCACGATGTGTACGATACTCGGCGTGAAGAACTCTATCTTCACGTCTGGCTGTGCCAGCACTGCAATGGTCGTGAGGCAGGCGGCGAATAGGAACAGAAACCTCTTCATATCAGTTTAGTTATTTGAAATTGACTAAGATGCGGAACACCTTGCCTGGGTTCTCATGCCACCACTGCATAGTCTCTGGTGCCTCCTCTGGACTGACTTCACGGGTGATGAGACGATCGACGGGGCAGGTGCCACGCTCGAGGTAACGGATGACGGCACGGAAGTCGGAGGGCTGGGCGTTGCGCGAGCCACGGATATCGAGTTCCTTCTGGACGAAAAGCTTCGTCTGGAACGACACCTCCGTCTTCGCATAGCCGATGCAGATGACACGGCCTGTGAAGGCCACCTCGTCAACAGCCATCTGATAGGTCATAGGACTGCCCACGGCCTCGATGACCACGTCAGGGCCGAAGCCAGACGTCATCTCCATCAGACGGGCATGCACATCGTCAGTCTTCGTATTGATGGCATAAGCGGCACCCATCTCGCGGGCAATGGCGAGTTTCTCGTCGTCGATGTCGGCAGCAATGACTGTAGCACCACGCTGGGCAGCGCGCACGATAGCACCCATACCCACCATCCCACAGCCGATGACCATCACCACGTCGATGTCCGTCACTTGTGCACGGCTGACGGCGTGGAAACCCACACTCATAGGTTCGATGAGGGCACAGGTGCGTGGACTGAGCGATTCTGCAGGAATGACCTTCTGCCAGGGCAGGACGAAATACTCGCTCATGGCTCCCCAGCGCTGCACACCAAGGGTCTCGTTATGCTGACAGGCGTTCACACGGCCATTACGGCAGGAAGCACACTTGCCACAGTTCGTATAGGGATTGACGGTCACGGTCATGCCAGGCTTCAGGCCATCAGGCACATTCTTGCCGATACTGACAATCGTGGCACCCACCTCGTGGCCAGGCACCACTGGCATGTGCACCATCGGATTACCACCACGGAAGGTGCTCAGGTCACTGCCACAAAATCCTACGTACTCCATCTTCAGGAGTACCTCATCGTCGCCCGCCTGGGGCGCTGCCAGGTCGATGACCTTCATCACCGACGGCTCTAAAATCTGAATTGCTTTCACTTCTATATTGATTTATTACTCACTCATGTTTTTGATATACGGCAGGGGCTCGAAGGGGCCGAAGCCGTAGAAGCGCTGGGCGTTCTGGCCTAAGAGAAGACCTTTCTCGGCATCTGAGAGTTCACTGGTCTTCACAAGGAAGTCGTACGACATGCGATAGGTGATGGCCGTGATGGTACGGGGGTAGTCGCTTCCCCACATCAGTTTCTCCATACCCACGAGGTCTACCGCCTCACGGATGGCCCTCACAGCGGAGGGGAATGGATAGAACTCCGAGTTGTAGAGCCACGTGATGCCACCCGTCTCCACATAGACATTCTCATGACGCGCTAAAAGAATCTGACGTCGCCAGCTCTCGTTCTCCCAAGGTGGTGTGACAGGCGGATTGGCCATGCCCAAATGGCCGATGGCAATCTTCAACTGAGGACACTGGGTGATGACCTCCTGCAATTCCTCCACCTGACGGTCGCCATCGGCGAGGGTGATGGAGAGCAGGGCACCACGCGACTCCATCAGACGGAACATGCGCAGCATCTCATCACTGGCAAGTGACCTTCCCAAGAGCCTATGGCCTGGAATAGCGAGCCCCTGGAACCCCTGACCTAACAACTGTTGGGCCTGGGCTAAGAAACCATCCTTCAAATAGTCGGCCATGCCGAAGACGAAGAAACGGTCTGGATAATTCTGCATGATCTCCGCGAGGTAGTCGTTCTGGAGACCGTCTATGAACTCCTGTACGACAACGGCTGCCGACACCTGGGCATAGTTCATGTTCGAGAGAAACACCTCTGCCGTATTCCGTCCGTCAATCATGAACGGAGGCAGCATCTGCACCTCTTCGTCGAGGAAGATGGAACGCCCGTTGGTGAGGGTACGGATGGTTTTTCCGTCCCACTGGGTGTCCTGATGGAGCCACAGATGACTGTGCGCATCTATAATGGGAAATAGGGTCATTTTTGCTTAAGTAATGGTTTGACGGGTGCAAATATACAAAAAATTCTGAACTTTGGACTTTGAACTTTGAACTTTTTTATATGCAGAAGCAAATTTTTTCAAAAATATAACCTGATATTCAAAGTTTTTTCGTATATTTGCCGCAGTTATGGCTAAACTTCCTAAATTAATCAGCAGGACATTGTCCTTCAGGCTCAGCCTAAGGGTCATTGCAGCATTAGCGACATTGCTGCTGGTGTCACTGTTGATTATCTTCTATTATTCGCGCAAGACTGTGAAGGAAGAAGCCCTCTTGAATGCCAGCCAGACCCTGGAAGCCACGATGCAGCGCATCGACAACATCCTGCTGAAAGTGGAGCAGTCGTCAGGCAACATCTACTGGAAAATGCTGCCTTATAGCCACCAGCCGGAGATGCTGAAGCTCTATACCGACAAACTCGTGGAGACGACCCCCTACATCACGGACTGCACCTTCACCTGGGATACCGACTCCAACACCACAGACTCCATCTTCACAGGATGGATCAATCCCAAGAACAAGGCCAACGCCATCACTACCTTCGAGTTGCCCCTCTTCGACGGACGGAAGAAAGTGGGCGTGATGGATGTCAACGTATCGCTGACACTGGTCTCGAAGCTTCTGCTCGAAGCCAAGCCATCGCCCAATTCATTCTGTTCGCTGCTAAAAAGCGACGGTACAATCATCGTACATTCCGACAGTACAGCCCTGAACAAGAACATCATCGAACTGCCAAAGGTAAAATAAGACAAGAGAATGCCTAACCTACTAAAAATACTACGCGACAGAATGTCTGTCCGCCTCAGCCTGTGGGTCGTCACGTTTGTGGCCGTACTGCTGGTGGCGACACTGACGGTCATGTACCACTTCTCCTACCAGGCAGTGAAGGAGGAGGCGGTGGCGAAGGCCATGCTGACACTCGACCGTACGGTGCTAGCCATCGACAATGTACTCGTCAAGGTAGAGGTGGCTGGCCGCATGATGCGCAGGAACATGGAGCGACACCTCAACGACCCCAAAGCCCTGAGCCGCGACTGCCGCAAGATGATCGAGGACAACCCCATGCTCATCGGCTGTGCCATCGCCATGGACACAGCCTTCTTCCATCGGGAGTTCATCATCTACACCTATCGGGAAGACACCAGCAACGAGAAGGCTGCACGGCACTCGAGAGTCCTCGAGAGCGACCACTACGACGAAAACTCCTATCTTGAGCAGAACTGGTACACTCACGCCATGGAAGACCATGAGGACAGTTGGGTGAGACCTTATGAACAAGGCGAATACGATGTAAAGCCCACCACTTTCAGCCTGCTCGTCCGCGATGCCAAGCAGAATATAGTGGGCGTGCTGGGACTGGATGTCTCACTCAAATGGTTCTCGGGGATTGTCAAAGACGCGAAGCCCTTCCCCAACTCCTACTGTGCAATCATCGGCCGTAAGGGAAGATATATCATCCACCCCGGCACGACCAAGATCAACAACCACAGCGTGTTCGAACTG
>JAFPEE010000171.1 GCA_017389705.1 Prevotella sp. | reverse complement strand
ATAGGTCATCTCACCGCTGGCTGACTCCTCGGCTCCTCGCTCCAGAAACTTCACGATGTTCACGATAGTGTCTAGTGAGCGACGCAGGTCCCATACCTCGTTTTCCTCCAGATGGGTGTTCTCCAGACGGATGCGCTTGACGCTCTCACGCACGTCGAAGAAGTACTGCATGGGGAATTCATCCTTCTCCTCTTGCAGCCTGCGGAACTCGCGCACCTGTGAGAGCCATTCGTTCACCACAGCCGCATCGGTGGAGAAGGCCATTTCGTCGGCCTTTTCCTTGCCCAGCGTGCTCAGGCAACGTGCCTTCAACAGCTCGCGAATCTCGTCAAAACCGATCTTTTGTTCGAAGTTGTTTGGGTAAATCACGGTGCAAAGGTACTATTTTTCATTCTTATGTGCAAAAAAATGCCCAAAAATTTGTTCAATTCGAGAAAAACCATTACCTTTGCACCCGCTTTCAAGAAATCGAAGCACTGGAGAGATGGTAGAGTGGTCGATTACAGTAGTCTTGAAAACTACCGTACCGAGAGGTACCGGGGGTTCGAATCCCTCTCTCTCCGCTTAGAAAACGTAACTATTCTGATTTTTAGATAGTTACGTTATTTTTATGCTCAGATACTCCCAAATTTACCCCCAAAAATACCCCCAAAAACTAATTTCTGTATTTGTCGTATCACAAAAAGCATATAAATGATACTTGATGGGTGATAATGCTTCAAGAAGGTGAACATTGGTAGCATCATTATTCTGATTATGCCTTTCCAAGCCCCACGAAGATTAATGTGAGGAGCAATGCAAGGATGATGAATCTTAACCAATCAATCATCCAAATGATTTTTTCAGCCTTTTCTCTTTCCATAAACAAATTAATTTTGTGCAGGCAAAGGTACTATCATGATATTACAAAAAAGTTTCAAATGTAAGACATCCTAATTACGAGGTTGCTTGTAACAGCATTGTAACATTAGCGTAACGCGAGCGTAACAAGATTCCATTACCTTTGCACAAAAATACAAAGAAATGGAATTAATCATCAACATTTTCTCGCTCGTCGGTTCGCTGGCTCTGTTCCTTTTTGGCATGAAGACGATGTCGGAAGGTCTGGAGAAGTTTGCGGGCGACCGCCTGCGCAGTATTCTGGCGGCGATGACTAAGAACCGCGTGATGGGTGTGTTGACGGGTATTCTCATCACAGCACTTATCCAGTCATCGAGTGCCACGACGGTGATGGTGGTTAGTTTTGTGAATGCCGGACTGATGACACTCGGCCAGTCGATTGGTGTCATCATGGGTGCCAACATTGGTACAACAGTGACAGCGTGGATAATCTCAGCCGTAGGATTCAAAGTAAATATTGCGGCATTTGCCATTCCCCTGCTGGCCATAGGAATGCCATTGATATTCAGCAATAAAGGTAATAGAAAGAGTATTGGAGAGTTTGTATTCGGCTTCTCTTTTCTGTTCATGGGTCTGGCATTCCTGCAGGAAGCGGCCACAGCGATGAACATTGGCGATATGGTAGCTAGCATGCTGTCCCATGTGCCGCAGGATTCGTTCCTTACCATACTGCTGTTCGTCATCGTTGGTGCACTGGTCACCATGATCGTTCAAGCTTCGGCAGCCACAATGGCCATCACGCTGATGCTCTTTGGCATGAACATCCCCGGCTTCGGATTCGAACAGGCAGCGGCATTGGCTATGGGTCAAAACATCGGAACGACTATCACGGCATTTATGGCCTCGCTCACTGCCAACACACAGGCTCGCCGTGCAGCTCTCGCCCACATGTTCTTCAATGTGTTTGGTGTCGTGGCGTTCCTCATAGTGTTCTATCCCGCCTGCGATGCTGTCAGTTGGTTTGTGGATAGCATTATGGGCGGTGGTAACGACCTCTTCAAACTCTCGGCCTTCCACACTGCCTTCAACATCATCAACACGCTGCTGCTCATTGGTTTTGTCCGCCAGATAGAGATGCTCGTATGCCGTGTGCTGCCGATGAAGGCCCAGGAGGAGGACTACCGTCTGCGCTTCATCAGCGGCGGTCTGCTATCAACGGCCGAACTCAGCATCATGGAGGCCCAGAAGGAGATTCACCATTTTGCCGAGCGTTGCCAAAGGATGTTTACATTCGTACCAGAGTTAATGCAGATACAGGACGAGACGGAGTTCAATAAACTTTTTTCACGCATTGGGAAGTATGAGAATATCACCGACTCGATGGAGATGGAGATTGCTGCCTATCTGAACAAGGTGAGCGAAGGCCGCCTGTCGGATGCCTCGAAGAGTCAGATACAGAAGATGCTTCGCCAGATAACGGAGTTGGAGTCCATTGGCGACTCGGTATATAATCTCGGTCGCACGCTGAACCGCCACCGCATGCACTGTCAGGATGACTTTACGCCAGAGCAGACGCAGCACATGCAGACGATGCTACAACTCGTAGAGGGCTCACTGGATGAAATGATGAAGCGCATAGACCTGACCGCACCAAGAACCAACATCACAAAATCTATCAATATAGAGCATGAGATCAACAACTACCGCAAGCAGCTGCGCAACCAGAACCTGCACGATGTGAATGCCGGTCTCTATAGTTACCAGCTCGGTGTTTTCTACGTCGATTTCATTTCTGAGTGTGAACGCCTGGCCGACTACGTGATGAACGTGGTACAAGCAGGAAAGGGTCTGAGCAACGACTTCGAGGACCGCCCGCGAAATGGGCAGGGGTAGTTAAAAACGTGCGAGGGTGAAGCGGATGGTGAGTCCGCCGCCTGGTGTTAGAAGTGCAGTTGTGGTTCCGCCGTGGGCAGCAACTGCATTTTTAACAATGGCAAGGCCGAGACCTGTGCCGCCAAGTTTGCGTGAGCGGCCCTTGTCGATGCGGTAGAAACGTTCGAAGATATGATCCAAGTGCACTGATTCAACCCCAGGGCCGTTGTCGCTGACGGTGAACTGGTAGAAATGACGGCCTTCAGTCGATTGGTGCTCACCATCGCCTTCCACCTCAGTGCAGTTGATATCCAAGCGCGATGCCCCAGTGGCGTAAGCTATTGTATTGTCGATGAGATTGCGAAAGATACTGTATATGAGACTATGATCGCCCAGAACCTCGATATGCTCTGGCACACGGAGTGACGGGATGATGCCTTTGTCCTGGAGATAGAGAGCAG
Organism: Prevotella sp.; assembly: GCA_017389705.1. Lineage (GTDB taxonomy): Bacteria > Bacteroidota > Bacteroidia > Bacteroidales > Bacteroidaceae > Prevotella. The sequence goes on along the minus strand of JAFPEE010000171.1, from coordinate 2,985 downwards.
TATCATCGAGGGCATTCTTAATAATCTCCAGCACATTGACCTGACGGTATTCACGACGGGCACTGGATTTATTGTCGTCCATATCGTCCAACCTGGTGAGGGCACTCATGTCGAGTAGCAGTTTGTTCATACGTTCGCTTTGGGCATAGCAGCGCTCAAGGAAATGTTTTTTCTTGTCCTCTGGCATGTCTGGATGGTCGAGGATGCTCTCCAAGTAGCCGTGGATACTGGCAGCAGGGGTCTTTAGTTCGTGAGCGGCATTTTGCGTGAGTTGGCGTTTGATACGTATTTTTTCTTCTTCAGAATGACGAAGCTTCCAGTAGAGCATAATAATGGTGTGACTGATGTCACCCAACTCATCGTCGGGCAGACGTCGCTCCAGTTCGTGGTCAAGTTCTTCGCCCTCTTCGGCCTTGACGGCAAACTCGCGCAGATAGCCGATATGGCGGCTGATACGACGGGTACTCAGGTAGAGGACGATGCCAAGCAACAGGGTAAGGGCAACGGCAAAGTAAATGTAGGTGTTATCGGCCTGCAGCGATTGCGTCAACTCAGCAGAATAGGGTACGGCAGTACGCACGATGACGTTGCCAAAGCGGGTGGCAGAATAGAAGTAGGTCTCGTGGGTGGATTGAGACAAACGCTTGATGTCGTAACCATTGCCATCATGCAGGGCCTGCTGGATTTCGGTTCGCTGAAGATGATTGCCTAGCGAATCCACTTGTGGCTCGTAGCTGTCAAGGACAACTCGCCCGTTCTTGTCTATAATAGAAACGCGAAGGCCTTCCATGCTGTGCCGCGCTACATAGTCGCGAAACAAACGGATGCTTGTGAGGCTGTCCTCGCCCAACGTCTGTACCATCTCGTAGTTGTACATCTGCAGTCGCGAGTGAAGGATGTCAATCTTGTACTCCTTCTCGCGCTGATACTGATATACACTGAAGCAGACGGCGAAGAGCAGGAAAATACCGCCAATGCTGAGCAATAGATTGCGCTGGAACGATTTACTTTTCGCCTCCGGCGCAAAATGCTCACGCTCGGCAGAGCTCAAACGAGTTTGGTTCTGCTCTCGCTTAATCTCATCTTTCAAAGCAGTAGCCATAGCCTACACGTGTTTTAATATGTTTACCATAGCGGCCAATTTTCTTGCGCAGTCGGGTGATGTTCACGTCCACCGTACGGTCAAGCACCAGCACGTCCTGCGGCCAGCAGTATTTCAGCAGATCTTCGCGCGAAAAAACCTTCCCAGGGTGTTGTAACAAGAGTGACAGCAGTTCATATTCCAACTTGGTGAGCGAAAGATTCTGGCCATCAAGTGTGGCCATCTTTGCATTATGGTCAAGTGTAATGCCTTCGTAGCATATTTTGTTATCAGTGGTAATGATGGTTTGCTGGAGTTGCGGCTGAGACGATCGCCTGAGCACCGCTCTCACTCTGGCTTTCACCTCTTTCATACTCAACGGCTTGGCGATGTAGTCATCAGCCCCAATGTTCAGCCCCTTTACCAGATTGTCCTCGCTGTCGAGTGCCGTGATGAAGATGATGGGAATCTGCGCTGTCGCCGTATTGTCCTTCAATCGCCGAGCCATCTGGAAACCTGACATCTCGCCCATCATCACATCCAGCAGAATCAGCCCAAACTCCTGTAGGGGTAGTCCGAGTGCTTCTTCTGCCGAATTGGCGGTCACTACCTCATACCCCTCTGTTTCGAGGTTGTATTGCAGTATCTCGCAGATGTCCTGTTCATCATCGACAACAAGAATTCTCATAAATCAAGTACCTTTTTGGGGTGCAAATATAGTGATAATTGCTTAGAAATAAGAATGACTGGTATTACAATGTCGTTACAATCTTCCATAAACGTAGTGTCATAGAGTCTTTATAACTTTGCAGGGGTTGCCTACTGCAATAGAGTTCGAAGGAATATCTTTCGTCACGACGCTACCAGCACCGATGGTTACGTTATCACCGATGGTTACACCTGGCAGGATGGTCACACTGCCGCCAATCCACACATTATCGCCGATGATGACTGATTCTGCCCACTCCCTACGGCTGTTGCGCTCTACGGGGTCAGTACTATGACAGGCTGTGTATATGCAGACATTCGGGCCGATAAAGCAGTCGTCACCAATGGTGACTGGGGCTTCGTCGAGCACAGTAAAATTGAAGTTGGCAAAGAACCGCTTGCCCACACTAATCTGCTTACCGTAGTCGCAGTAGAAGGGCTGGATAATCAATATCTCATCGTCGGCGATGTGTCCCAAGAGACCTTTCAGGATCTCCCTTGCCTTCTGCTTCTCCGACGGGCGCAACAGGTTATAGTCGTGGATTATCTCCTTCACTTCCGTCAACTCTTCAATCAGCTGCGGGTCAACGGCGGAATAAATCTCGCCCGCCAACATCTTTTCTTTTTCTATCATATCATTCTCGTTTTCTAAATTCTTTTGGAGTTATTTGAAACATGCGCTTGAATATACGGCAGAAATGGGGCACATCGTTGAATCCGCATTTGTAACAGACCTGCTGGATGGTGAGCGAAGAATGCCCGTCTCACTGACGTGAAGCTGATAGAGCACCAACATCGACCACTTGTCGCCAAAGCGACTTAATACATTGCGTATCGGGCAAGCTTCGACACCCCCGTCATCATCCGTTTCCCCTTCGAGCATATTTCACGAATTCATGGGTTACCTTTCGGATAATTCAGTTTTAACCGTCTCATTGACCTTTCGTTCAAACTTATCACGCTTGGGCGTCCCAACCTTTCCTAGGTCGCGCTCAAGAATCTCTTCGAAATCCACAAATTTCATATCACCAATCTGTTCCATATTCCTGCTGATTTTACGATGCAAAGATAATATAAAATCGGCAACAATCCACAATTATTGCCGAAATTATGTCCTTGTGAGAGAAAAATCTGGTTATTTATTTGGCTATGTGACTAAATTTAGTTACTTTTGTGTCGATATGAGAAAGGCTTTT
>JAFPEE010000170.1 GCA_017389705.1 Prevotella sp. | reverse complement strand
GTTCAACTAAATCTGGTCCAATTTCATTGGATTCATACGCATATCCCAGATGAACAGCATTAGCATCAGGTTTGGCACGATATTTGCAAATAACTCGGCAAAGGAATATAATAAATATAATAAGGTATATGCAAAAAGGTAACATCGGGGTTACTACTGAGAACATCTTCCCCGTCATCAAAAAGTTTCCCTACTCAGACCATGAGATTTTCCTGCGCGAGATGGTCAGCAATGCCGTCGACGCCACACAGAAGCTGAAGACACTGGCCCAGCAGGGCGAGTTCAAGGGCGACTTGGGCGACCTGACCGTGCACATCAGCCTGGATGCCGACAAGGGCACCATTACCATCTCCGACCGCGGCATCGGCATGACCGAGGAGGAAATCGACAAGTACATCAACCAGATAGCCTTCTCGGGCGTCAACGACTTTCTGGAGAAGTACAAGGACAACGCCAACAACATCATCGGCCACTTCGGACTGGGCTTCTACTCAAGCTTCATGGTGTCGAAGAAAGTCGAGATTGTCACCCGTTCCTATAAAGACGGTGCCAAGGCTGTCAAATGGTCGTGCGACGGCTCGCCAGCCTACGAGATTGACGAGGCCGAGCGTGAGGACCGCGGCTCAGACATCATCCTCTACATAGACGACGACTGCAAGGAGTTCCTCGAGAAAGAGCGCATCCAGCAGCTGCTGACCAAGTACTGCAAGTTCATGGCCGTTCCCGTTGCCTTCGGCAAGAAGCAGGAGTGGTCCAGCGACGAGAAGAAGATGGTGGACACCGCCGAGGACAACCTGATAAACAACGTTGAACCCCTGTGGACCAAGGCTCCCTCATCGCTGAAGGACGAGGACTACCAGAAGTTCTACCGCGAGCTCTACCCCATGTCCGACGAACCGATGTTCTGGATTCACCTCAACGTAGACTATCCCTTCAACCTGACGGGCATCCTCTACTTCCCACGCATCAAGTCGAACATCGACCTGCAGCGCAACAAGATACAGCTCTACTGCAACCAGGTCTTCGTCACCGACCAGGTAGAAGGCATCGTGCCCGAGTTCCTGACGCTGCTGCATGGCGTGATTGACTCACCAGACATTCCGCTGAACGTCTCGCGCAGCTATCTGCAGAGCGACCGCGAGGTCAAGAAAATCTCAACCTACATCACCAAAAAGGTGGCCGACCGACTCCAGGCTATCTTCAAGGAAGACCATAAGCAGTACGAAGAGAAGTGGGACGACCTGAAGCTCTTCATCAACTACGGCATGCTGTCAGAGGAGACGTTCTACGACCGCGCCAAGGAGTTCGCACTCTTCAAGGACACCGAGGACAAGTACTTTACCTTCGACGAGTACAAGACACTCATCGAGAGCGCCCAGAAAGACAAGGACGGCAACCTCATCTACCTCTACGCTACGGACAAGGAGGAGCAGTACTCGTACATCCAGGCTGCCAAGGACAAAGGCTACTCAGTACTGCTGCTGGACGGTCAGCTCGACGTGCCTGCCATCCAGATGCTGGAGCAGAAGTTCGAGAAGTCGCGCTTCACACGTGTCGACTCTGACATCATAGACCGCCTCATCGTCAAGGATGACGCACCAAAGTCGAACCTAACGGACGACGAGTCTGCCAATTTGTCACAGGTCTTCCGCTCGCAGATGCCAAAGATGGAGAAGACGGAGTTCATGGTCGAAGTACAGTCTTTGGGCGAGAGCCAACGCCCTGTCGTCATCACGCAAAACGAGTGGATGCGACGCATGAAGGAGATGAGCCGATTCCAGCAAGGCATGAACTTCTATGCCCAGATGCCCGACTCGCTGAACCTGGTACTCAACAGCGACCACCCGCTGGTAAAGCGTGTCCTTGACGACTGCAAGAGCAATACGGAAGAGGCCTTGAAGCCCATCGAGAGCGAGCTCAAAGGCCAAGAGGCCCGTCTTGCCGCCATCAGTCAACAGCAGGAGAAGAAGAAGGCTGACGAACTGACTCAGGACGACAAGGACATGAAGGCCGAGTGCGAGAAAGCCGTACAGGAACAGAAGGACAAGAAGAAGAGTGTGCTCAGCGACTACGCCAAGGGCAACGACATTGTCCATCAGCTCATCGACCTCGCCCTGCTCCAGAACGGCATGCTCAAGGGAGAGGCCTTGGATAAGTTCCTCAAGCGCAGCGTCGACCTGATCAAATAATAGTGTCTATCTCGGAAGGGTCATCACAAACCGGGCACCATGGGTGTAGGTAGTGTCCAGAACGACATTGCCGCCCATGTGCCGCACCAGGGCACGCGCTATGGACAGTCCTAAACCTGTGCCGTGAGTGTAGTCGTCCAACTGGACGAACTCCGTAAAGATATTCTCTGCCTGCTCTGGCGGAACGCCTATTCCGGTATCTTCTACCGTAAAGACGACATCCGCTGGGCCAGCCTCCACACAGAGGCCCGCACAAGGTTTATCCTTGGGGGCCTCTCTGTTTCTATAGGCCTCTGGCAGGGTAAACTTCTTGGCATTGTCAAGCAGCAGCGTCAACGCCTTAACGGCCTGCCTCTGATTGACGGTGACGATGGCATCCTTGGCCGAGTCATCGATGTGCAGCGAGAAGTCAAGGTGAGTGGCCTTGTCGATGCCCGACTGACGAATGGCCTGTCTTGCCAGTTCCACAGCATCCACATGGTCGTCACAAACGATGTCGGCCTTGCTGTTGATAAGGCTCAAATCAAGCATCTTGTCTATCAGCTTGGTGATGCGCTCGCTGTTGTCAACTATCTTCTGGCTAATGGATTGCAACTCCTCGCTGTCAATCTTCATATCGGGCGTAGCCAGCACCTGCGAGAAGCCTGACACGATGTTCAGCGGCGTACGTACCTCGTGCGAAATCTGCTGTATGAATCGGGTTTTCATGCGGCTTGCCTCCTCGGCACGCTCATTGGCAGCCACCAGTCGCCTATTGGTCTCATTCAGCTTCCTATAGGCACGGTAGCGCATCACGGAATAGACCAGCAAGAACAGCAGCATGATGGTTCCGCCGACAACGACCGTCAGCAGCTGCTGCCGCGACAGCTTAGCCTGTTGCTCAGCTATCTTGCGCTCTTTGCCCTCGGTATCGTAAACCATAGCCAACAAGTCAGCTTCACTGGCTTTCTGGTCTGTCATTGCCTGATTGTAGGCCCCGGCTACCAACGAGGCCACATGCATGGCTGAGTCCAGACGGCCGGCTAACAGGTTGGCCTTGTATTTCGGCAGAAGATAACACCCTATGTTCTCCAGGTCACACTTATAGGCGTTCGTCAGCATGAATTCATCAAGCCGTTCAAAGTTTCTAGCTGCCTGGGCATACTGCCCGGTCTGCATCAGGTATTCGTTGTTGTTGATGATACTGGCCAACTGCTTGGCGGTATTCGTCTGCTGATACAGGTGATAGGCTCGCCTGGCTTCCTCCTCCTTGCCTTCGGCGTGGGCAAGCATGGCTCTGCTGTAGTTTATCTCAGCACTCATCTCGTCCAGGAATACCGTGTCGCGTTCTTCATCCCTGTCGGCAATAGTAAAAAGCGAGTCTTGTATCGCTATCCACGGCTTGGCCTTATCGTACTGCTTTTTCCGGAAGTAAGCTTTGGCTATGGCGTTCATGGTTTTCTGACACTCACGCAGGTCCAAAGGTGCCCGATGATTGGCCAGACGGGCGTGTATGCCCTTCACCGAGTTCTGGAAACTGACGGCTGCTGCGTCATCCTGGTTCAGATACAACTGGCTCTCACCCATTATCTGTGCAATGTCGTGATGCTCGGTAAAGGTGCTATAGCCAATGCTCCTCAGTCTCTTGTCTGCTTTGTTCGCCTCGCGCAATGCCCGGTCGTAGCGACGCATGTCACACAACATGCGGATATAGTTGTTATAGGTGTAGACATACGACTCGATATCGGTCTCCGTCTTCAGCTCCTTCATGTCAAGTGTGTCCAGCTGGTAGTACAGCTTAAGCGATGTGCTCTGCTGGTTCAGCATGTTCAGCGTGACGGTGCGGTAGAAAAGATACTTGGGCTTCGACAATTGGCCAAGCTCGTTCAGACTGTCTATTGTCCGTAGCGTCCATTCATAGTCACGCGTATCGCTGATAGTGTTGACAATAGAGTCGGCACGGTTGAAACCGCCAGCCTCAAGATAGTCATAAATGACAGCCGGTTCCGCATGCTTATTCCTCGTGCAGCCCACTACGGCTACTACTGACAGCAGTATCATTAGGAATGTCGAACGACATAGTCTCTTCATCGGCGCTGTTATTGATTTAGACTGCAAAGATACATATTTCTTCTGAGAAAAGCAAGTTTTCCTCTAAATATCCGTTCCTAATTGCTTCCATCCGCCCAACACCATCTATGATGGAATCCATAAAAAAATCGCAAGAAGCTTATATCCAGCAACTTGCGACTTATCTTAGTGATTCCGGCGGGATTCAAACCCACAACCTTCTGATCCGTAGTCAGATGCTCTATTCAGTTGAGCTACGGAACCTCCGTTTTCTGATTTGCGGGTGCAAAGGTAAGGACTTTTTTTGAAACAGCCAAACTTTTTCCCAACTTTTTTCTCAACTTTTAATAAAAAAGGGGCAAATCCGTCTGAATCTGCCCCCTTTTAGGTTGGATTTAAGCTGAGTCTACTTGACTGCGACCTTTTTACCTTTATATATATACACACCCTTCTGAGTGGGCTTGGCGGGCAGACGGAAACCAGTAATGGTATACCAGCCGTCAGCATCCTGCCGTACCTGGTCTTTGTCCAGAGGAATGATACTGGTGCCCTCACCCCAGTCGATAAGGAGGGTCGTAGGTGCCTGCGTGGCATTGATGCGCAGATAGGCTCGGAAGGGTTTCATCTCGGAACCTGCTGTTGCCTTGACGGCGTTTCCAGTACCAGCGCCACCAGCCATATCGGCAGCGAAGCCAAAGATGTTGGCGGATGCGGATGTCCACTTATAATACTGGTAGAGTCCATGCAGACCAGCCGGCTCAGTAGCAGCCTCAGGATTAGAGACGTTGCCCATAAACTTCCTCACGGGTGCACACGACGGAGACCGGAAGGTGGTCGTTGCGGTAGGTCTGAAGATGTAAGGTGTGTTTGCACTAAGCATAGCACCTGAGTACATACTCATCTTGACAATGCCTTTCTCGTTGTCGTAGCTGTCGTAGGTAAAGAAGTCGCCTTGCACATCAGCGATGTTGACGGCAAAGGGCAGGTAGACGGTATAGCACTTGTCGTCGCCAGCCTCGAAGGAGCGGTTGAAGGTGCCCTTGGCCACAAAGAAGTCTTGGGCAACCTCAAAGGTCTTGTCGGAAGACTCGTCGAGCTGCATAGCGTCGCAGATGCCGCCAATGACAAAGTTCTTACCCTTTGCGGTATTGCCCGCAGGCAGGTAGATATACGTGGTTTCGGGCAGACCGGCGAAGGCTCCCTCGTCGCGGGAATAGCTCTTACCGGTAATCTTGGTCCTAGACAGGTCGATGAACGAGATATTGTCAGCAGCGGCAGCACGAGCTGGTGCACCTCCACCAAAGATGTTGGAGCCTGGCAGGTCGGTGACGTTACCATTGTTGACGGTAATGCCTGAGCCTGTGCGAGAGTAGTCACCATCGCCCAACAGACAGTAGTTCTGTGCCGCATCAGGAGCTCCAGAGATCTTGGTACGTATCTTAATGCCTCCTATACCACCCGATACCGTGGCCTTCGGACCTGCACGATGAGAATCGTATGCTGGAGCAGAGGCAGATGTTGCCACCAGATATACGTAGACGTAAGTAGTGCTGCTGGCTGCATATGGCATCTCGTAGCCGCCCACAACATTCTCGACCTTCTTGGGTTCCTGTGAACCTACCTTCAAATGGAACTCAAAGCCGCTCTCCGTGTTGGTAGTGAGAGTAATGGCGCCTGGTCCTGCAGGCACGAGGAATGTCAGGCCCTTGAAAATCTCAGCATAGGCAATGGAGGTAGGAACCAGTTCACCGCTGACGACCCTGTCGTTTATCTCAGCAACACGGGTATCGGTCATTATGCTGTTCAACACCACCCGACCTCGCGAGGCATCATAACCATCCGGAGCACTCGGCAACCCGTCGTCATCCAGCGTATAAAGCACACGGTTGATGGTGGTATTGACGAGTTTTTGAGTAGCGACAGGAGTATCAGGATCCGCTAGATTAGCATAATTGATGTCTTTCAGCAGTTCTGGATCCGTTGATGATACATCCACGAAGACAATACCCATAGGCATCTTCACCGTCAAGGTGGAACCCTCAACCATCTTTGTAAGCTTATCATTATAGGTCACGTCGTAGCCTTGGAAGACATTATTATCGCCGATGGCTGAGCCTGCTTTGTAGGTCAGCGAGCCTGGTTTGTCGCTACCCGTGCTGAAGGTCAGCTTCAACGCTGTCGCAACACCTACTGACTGGATGGCATAGTCTGAGTTGTTCTCAATGGTACTTTCGCCCTCCAAATAGATATTCAGGCCCTCGGCTGGCAGCTTGTTAGGTGAGGTGACGTTAATAAGGCTCAGTTGGGCATCTTGGAGTACCAAGCGGTTATGCCCGTCAAAGCGTACGCTGGCATCCCCCTCGCCTAAGACTGCGTCTTTGTTCTCTTCCGTGATGCGAACACCGTTAGGCTGCTGTTCGGTGTAGACGATGATGCCGTAGTCTTCGCCTATCACCGTCAACGTATAGCTGGCTGTGCCGGCATTGTAGTTGCCGTCACCTTCGGTAGTGGCTGTTATCGTCGTTGTGCCTGGGCCCACCAGCGCTACCTCGCCCGTCTGCTGATGAACGGTTGCCACATTGGTATCCGAGCTGCTAAAGATTACCTGCAACTGAGCGGGATTGCTGAGCGTGGGCAGCGATGTGGTCGAACCATCCAGCGCCACAGAAGCAGTCTCCGCACTATACGCCAACCCTGCCTCCGCCTTGGTAATGGTGAAGTTTTCCATTTTCTCACCTGTATAATTACCTGTTCCCGTCAGCGCAATTGTTGGCGGATTATTGCTGCCGGCTGCTGGTACATCTACATTATTATAATAGTTGACGGTATAGTCCGTTCCCAAGGTTAGCGTTATATTGCCATCAGTTACTGTGACACTTGGTTCTATTTCCGAACCCGTATAGACATAGGACTGACCGTCGTCTATCGTAATGGTGGCATTTGCTATGTCTCTCGGACTTACCGTCAACTGGTAAGAGGCAGAACCTTCCATATAGCTGCTGGCAGCACTATAGGCAGAAATGACGGTACTGCCTACACCGACTATCGTCACACTACCATTTTGGTCTATGGTGGCAACGGACTCATCCGAGCTACTATAAGTTACACTCACTCGTTCAGGATTATACAGTTCTGGCTGCTGGCTGGGCGAGGTAAAGCCCTCGTTGTAGGTAGCCGTTGCCTCCGTAACCTCCACCATATGAGTCGCAATGGTGGGATCAACGAACTTAAGATTCAGGGGTTGCATCACCACAAAGTCGGCAGACACTCTCTCACTAGTGTAAGACTCACCCGCTTCATCATGAGCCACAACCCATGCTGTCAGCGTCCCATTTTGAACAGAGAACGGCTCAGAATATTCCTGAGGCTTATCATTGTCCCATTGATAATAAATACTAACACCATCGCCACTCATAGTCGAAGACAGGGTAATGAGCTGACTTTCCTCAAAAGTACCGCCCTCAGGGTCAATAGTCGGAGCTGGAGGTACGACAGTTAATCTGTAAGAAAGAAACTCATCGGAAGAATTCAATATCGTAAATGAAAGTGGTTCCTGGCCTTCATACACAATACATCCCAAATACGCCATACCAATCTGGCTCATTTGTGTGATAGTGCCTGTACTCTCATCCACAGATGCAAAACCTTCAGGAGAATCATTCAGAAAATAGGACACATAAGCCCCATCTGTAGCTGGCACGATTTGAGGTGACTCCACGCTTCCTCCCACTACACCCGTAATGTCTTCAGAAGCCAGTCCAAAATACTTGGCTGTAGCTTCTTCACCTTTCTTACCGTCAATTTCCGTATACGCTGTTATGGTACAAGGACTTGTGATTAGAAAGCCTTTTTCATAGGTCTGATTGGTCACCGAAGTTCCATCGACGTAAGAAATGGAATACTTGATAGTAGGAGCGGCGGCGGCTGTCGAACAGTTGATGATCACATAAACTCCCGCGTCTGCTCTCTCTACAACGAAATTCAGCATTGACGACCCTGCCGCCCATGCTGTGATGGAGTTCAGCATAAGAACCATGAGCAGGGAGAGGGCTCGGCTGCTGGATGCTAACTGGTTAAGTAAACGTCTTTTCATGATGATTGCAATTTTTAGTTTTAAAATCGTATGCCGACTGAAGGGGCTTCAATCGTAATACGAAGGCTGCTCACATACCGACTGAGCAGCCTTCGGCTGGGTACACCCTCAAAGGGGCGTGTTCATAATCAGATGGGCAAGGTGAGCACGAAGCGTGAGCCTGTGCCTTCCTTGGCGTTTTCGAGCACGATGTCGCCACCCAGACGACGGGCAATGTTGCGGGCTACGGTAAGTCCGATGCCTTGTCCGTCGAAATACTGGTTCAGCTTGACGTAGGGCTCAAAGATGCGCTCTGCGTCAGCAGCCTCAATGCCTGAGCCTGTATCCTCGACAGCATAGACGGCCTGCATCTTGTCCATGTCGACACTAACGATGAGCTTGACGCCACCATCGGTGGTGAACTTGAGTGCGTTGTCGAGCAGATGGGTCAGCGCACGTACAGCCTTAGGCTGATTGGTGAGCAGCATGGTAGCAGCTGCTGAAGGATCGACCTCCTGCTCGAACTTGATGTACTGAGCCTTGTCGATGCCTGAGAGCTGTACGGCCTGCTCAGCAATCTGGGGTACTACAGGGTTGTCGGCACGCTCGAAGGGAGCCTGGTCGGCAGACAGGTCCTCCAAGTCGGTTATCTTTCCGACGAGGGCAGACAGCTTGCCGTCGCTCTGAGTGCCAGCCAACTGCTGCAGATCGCTGATGATCTGTGCCACAGCCTCAGCCTTTTTCTTAGCGCTCTCCTGCAGACGGGCATTGGTTTCCTGCAGCGAGGCTATAGTCTTCTGCAGGTTTTCGTTGGCCTTCTTGGACTTCTCCTGGTCCTCGTTCATCTTATCGAAAGCCATCAGCGCTTGCTCGTAGCCCTCACCGACGTTGTTGAAATTCTTCTCCAGCGAACGATAGTCCTCAAGCAGCTTCTGCTGTTCGTTGACGCGACGCTGATAGTCGTCGAGCAGACGCTGCTGCTCCTCAGCCTTCTCCTTGTCCTTCTGGGTATTGGTGTAGAGGGCATAGCTCAAGGCTACTACCAGAACGACTAATACTATTACTACGTATGTCATAATGCTACGGTGTTTTTATTAAGCCTTCTTCTCTACCTTCATAAACTTGGTGAAACCGGTCATAGCCAGCACCTTGTAGATTTCTGGGCTCACGTTGGTTATCTTGAACTGACCGCGCTGCTGCATGACAGTACGCATGGTCTTCTGGATGATACGCAGGCCTGAAGAAGCCATGTAGTTAAGATCTGTGCAGTCCATCTCGAGGTCTACACCACCGTCAGCCAATGCAGGCTGGATGTCTTGTTCGAACTGAGCGGCATTCATTGTGTCAATACGCTCGCCGGTCTTAATGATGGTCTTACCACCTTCTTTGATAATCTGTGTCATAATGCTTAATATTTTTATGTTTAACGTTTTGTTTTCTTATATCTTTTTTGTCATTGTCAGCAGGTTCTTACCCTCCAGGCGCTGATAGGTCACCTGGTTCATGATGTTCTTGACAATATAGATGCCCATGCCTCCTATCTCGCGGTCTATGGGGTTGACGTCGGGGTCAGCATCCTCCTTGGCTGTGGGATCAAACTCCTTGCCTTGGTCGCTGAGCACGAAGGTCAGTTCCTTCCCGTTGGACTCGGCCTGAAGCTCTATATCGGCCGTCTTACCTTCGGGATACGCATAGAAGATGACGTTAGACACCATCTCCTCCATCACCAGGTTAAGGTTCATCTGAAGCTCCATGTCCAGGCCCAGTTCCTCACCGATTTCCTCGATGAACTGGTTGACGCGCTCCAATTCACCCACCTGGTTTTTTAATGTTAGCTTTTTCTTCATACCTCTTTTTATAGATTTAGTTATTTAGTATTTTGTCTGATTACTTTCACACAAAGCATGGTAAGGTCGTCGTTAGGCTCAGCACCGTCGCGATGACGCTCTACCTCATCACGCAGCATCTCTACTGTCTGCTGACAACTCTCAAAGGGTCTGGTCTCCATAATCTCCAGCAGACGCTCGTCGGTAAACTGCTCATGCTGTCGGTTCTCTGCCTCGTTCAGACCGTCAGTATAGACGAATAAAGGACAATTGGAGATATCTGCAATCTCCTCGCCCTTGTATTCCAGGCCAGGGAACAGTCCTATGGGAGTATTAGGGAGCATCTTTATGAACTCAGCCTTCCCATCCTTAAGCAGTATGGGAGGATTATGACCCGCATTGCAGAAGTCGAGATGACCTGTAGAGAGGTCTATCAGTCCCAGGAACATCGTGACAAACATACACGTCGCGTTGTCCTCACCAGAGAGGGCGTTGTTGATGCGTATCGCTATCTCCGAAGGCATCATCTCCTGTGCTGCCAGCGTACGGAACAGACGGGTGGCCTGAGCCATGAAGAGCGAGGCAGGAACACCCTTGCCGCTGACATCGCCCAAACAGAAGTACAGGCGGGCAGGCTTGTTCTCGTCAGCATTCTCAGGAACGAGATGATAGCCGTACAGGTCGCCACCAACCTCCTTAGCCGGCGTCATAGAGCCATAGATGTCAAGGTCGTCGCGCTCTGGGAAGTTGCGAGGCACCATACCCATCTGGATGTTGCGGGCAATACGCAGGTCGCTCTCGATGCGCTCCTTAGCCGCTGTAGTCTCCTCCAGCTGGTCGTAGGCTGTCAGCAACTCTTCATGTGTTTCCTGCAGTTGGTCGTGGGCCTTCTTCAGACGGCGCGTAGCCATCATGCGGAAAACGGTAAAGATGACCAGCGCCAGAACAATAATGCCGACGATGACCATCATCAGGCGGAACTGCTCTCGCTCCTGCTGCATATTCAGCTTATACAACTCGCGCTCTTGTTGCATCTTCAGCTCGTCCACCTGGAAGATGGTGTTCATCTCCGCCAGTTGACTCTTGGTGTCGGCACGATTGATGGAGTCGAAGGTGAGATAGAGGTCGCGATAGAGCAAGGCTGACTCCCGGTGTTGTCCTAAGTGCGACAATATCTCTGCACGCTGCACCAGGTCGCCAATATAGCTATACTTGTCCTCATCAGCCTCCACCATATCCATGCGACGGTTGTTCAGTTGAAAGGCCTCCAGATAGCTGCCTTGCTTCATACGCAGCTGAGCCATATGCGACAGCCACGACCTCTCCAGAAAGTCCATATTCAGAGGAATATGCTTGTGTGCCTCCTGCAGCATCTTCTCAGCCTGCCGCGTATCGTTCTGCCCCAAGGCTGCCTGTGCACAGGCTATGTCGTAGTAGAACCAGAAGATGTCATTCTCGGAATCCGTCAGCTCGTTGGCGGGGATAAAAATTTCCAGAAAGGTTTTCCATCTGACGGTCAGTTCCCGCAGCTGCTCATATTTCTTCTGCTCATTGAGCACATCGCCATAGCTGGAGTAGAGCTCAGGAATGACAGGAGGCAGGGGGGTAATCTCCGAGAGGATGTCCAGACCCTTCTTATAGGCATCGGCACTCTCATCGAGGCTGCCCATACAGTAGTAGACATTACCCATTGTATAGTAGGCGATACCCATACCGTATTTGTAGTCTAACTCTTTAGACTCCTCACGCATGGCCTGCACTTCGCGCAGCGCCAAAGATTTCTGGTTGTTATAATAAATATAGGTATTGATGCGGTACATCCATACCTCGAAATATTGTTTCCACTTCTTAAAACCCTTCAAGCGCTCCATATCCAAGGAGGTATAATGGAGTACGGAGTCACTCATGCCATAATTATAGAACGTTGCATCGCGAGCAGCCAGAGCCATAGCTAGCGTATCGATGTCGCCCGCCCCCTCATATTGGCGGACGACCTTCCTCACATGGTCCAAATCGTCAGCCCGCACCGTTGCACAGAGGGCAACCTGCAGGCTAAGGACAAGGAATATGGCTCGTATTGACATCGTTCTATTATTTTAGTTATTGTTATTCTGTGGTCTCAGACTATGATGCGCGTCTTGTGGTAGTTCTCGCGGAACTCAGAGGGAGAGCACCCTTTTCGTTTCTTGAAGATACGGTTGAAGTTACTCAGATTGTTGAATCCGCTCTGATAGCTTATTTCCGCAACACTCTTCGTCGTATCAACCAGCATGCGACTGGCGTAGCCCAAACGTTGTTCAATGATATATTCTGAGAGATTGCGCCCAGTATGGAGTTTGAAGAAACGGCTGAAGGCCGACGGGCTCATGCCCGCTATCTCTGCCAGCGTCGCCAAGCGTATCTCGTCCATATAGTTCTTGGCTATGAAGTTCTTCACCTTCAGCACCCTTCGCGAGTCGCTCTCCACCTCTACCTTTGCATAGCTGGATGTTGCCAGCGGACGTGCCTTGGCGCTTTTGGAGAGCTCGTGCAACAGGGTCAGGAACTGCATGACGGCATAGAAACTGTCCTTGACGGAGCTCAGCGTGTCGATGTAGTGATAGACCCTCATGATGTCTTCTACGGGGAAGGCCAGACCCTTACGGGCCTCCAACAGCATCTTACGCATAGAGTAGAAGGGATTGCGCGACAAAAAACCGTCGTCGCTCATATCCAGATAGAACTGGATGGTTACCTCGCGGATATCCTCGTTGGTACAAGTATTCTGCTCCCAGACATGTTCCAGGTCAGGCGACGTAATGAGCACCAGATCATAGTCGCCTATCACCTCGTTGGAGTCACCCACAATACGACGCACCCCAGCGGCATGTTCCACGAAATTGAGCTCAAACACCTCGTGGTTGTGGATGGGATAGGTAAACTCCTTCTTCCTGCGGTCGGCAATATAGAGGGCGTCCTTACCCATCAAGGGGGTTATCTCGTGTATGACTCTTGACTCTTCCATCTCTCTACTCTAAACTTTCAACTCAGCACTAAATCTTCAGTTCCTTCATGATTTCGCTCATGCGCTGAAGCGTCGAGATGCGGGTAGGCACCAGAGGCAGACGGAGCACATTCTCAATGTATCCCATCTCGTGCAGCATAGCCTTCACGCCTGCAGGATTGCCGTCGACAAAGAGCAGCGAAAACAGGTCTATGAAGCGGTGATGAATCTTGCGGGCAGGATCGTACTCGCCCTTCATCAGCAGCCTGATCATCTTTGAGAACTCCTTAGGTAGCGCATTGCCAATAACACTGATGACACCAACTGCACCACAGGAAATCATGGGGAAGGTCAGCGCGTCGTCACCTGAGATAACGTCAAACTTGCGAGGCTTGTTCTTAATAATCTCGTCCACCTGCTCCAGATTGCCCGAAGCTTCCTTAATAGCGATGATGTTCTCGCAGTCGTGAGCAAGACGGACGGTAGTGGCTGCCGTCATGTTGACACCCGTACGACCGGGAACATTGTAGAGCACTACCGGCAAACTGGTGGCATTGGCAATGGCCTTGAAGTGCTGATAGAGTCCCTCCTGCGAAGGTTTGTTGTAATAAGGGCATACGCTTAAGATACCATCGATACCCTGAAAGTCGCGTGTCTGCAGTTCTTCGATGATGGCTGCAGTATTATTGCCGCCACAACCCATCAAGATGGGCACACGGCCATTAACGAGACTTACAATCGTTTCCTTAATCTTCTGCTTTTCCTCGGCAGTCAATGTAGGAGTTTCACCTGTTGTGGCCAGGATACACAGGAAGTCAGCATCATTGTCAAGCTGATATTCCACCAGACGAATCAGCGCCTTGTAATCCACCGATCCGTCCTCTTTGAAGGGTGTTACAAGTGCGATGCCCAGCCCTTTGAAGATATTACGTACCATAAAATATATATAAGAATTCTTACTTATTGTGTGCAAAATTACTAAATTTAATTGGAAACTGATAGCATTTTGGCAAAAAAATGCGCTTTTGCGAGTACAAAATGACGAATGTAAAAGGAAGACGGGACGCTGATGCATCCCGTCTTCCATAATTTATCTCTCTTATTACTGCTTTTTCAGCACCACAGCCGAACGAGCAGGGATGTAGAGTTTGAGCCACTCCTTATGGTCTTGCACGTAGAGCGGGTCATAATTGGTGATGTGTGTCACGCTGTCGTCGGCAAAGCCATTGCCTCCAAACTCCTTCGCATCGGTGTTAAGTACCACCTCGTATGAACCTGTAGGAACGAGGAATCCGTAATCAGTATAGCTGCGTGTGGGCGAGAAGTTGAAGACAAAGACGAGGTCACCACGCATGTAGCAGAGCACTTGGTCGCCATCGTCGTGCCAGATCTCCTGTACGGGAGTAGCCTGGAAGTTCTTCTGCGACTTGATGACCTCGAGCATCTTCTGGTCGAAGTCGCCGAGCCAATGATAGCATAATTCCTTGTTATCCACGAGATTCCACTGACGACGGGCATACTTGTACGACCAACCGTTACCTTCGCGTGGGAAGTCGATCCACTCTGGGTGTCCGAACTCATTACCCATGAAGTTCAGGTAGCCGCCATTGATGGCACCAGCTGTCACCAGACGAATCATCTTGTGCAGAGCAATGCCACGATGTACCATATCATTCTCGTCACCCTTCTTGAAGTGCCAGTACATGTCTGCATCGATCAGACGGAAGATGATGGTCTTGTCGCCCACCAGCGCTTGGTCGTGACTCTCGCAGTATGAGATGGTCTTCTCATCTGGACGACGGTTTTTAACTTCCCAGAAGATAGAGCATACGTTGATATCCTCGTCGCGCACCTCCTTGATGGTCTTGATCCAATAGTCGGGGATGTTCATCGCCATGCGGTAGTCGAAGCCGTAGCCACCGTCCTCGAACTTAGCAGCGAGTCCAGGCATACCACTGACCTCTTCGGCAATGGTGATAGCCTGCGGGTTGACCTCGTGGATGAGGCAGTTGGCCAGCGTCAGGTAGCAGATGGCATTGTCGTCCTCGTGACCGTTGAAGTAGTCGCCGTAGCCTCCGAAGGCCTCACCCAAGCCATGAGAGTAGTAGAGCATCGAGGTGACGCCATCGAAGCGGAAACCGTCGAAGTGGAACTCCTCGAGCCAGTACTTACAGTTGGAGAGCAGGAAGTGGAGCACGTCGTCCTTACCATAGTCGAAGCACAGCGAGTCCCATGCTGGATGCTCGTGGCGGTCGCCCTCATAGAAGAACTGGTTGGGGTCGCCAGCGAGATTGCCCAAGCCCTCGACCTCGTTCTTCACGGCGTGAGAGTGGACGATATCCATGATGACAGCGATGCCCATCTTGTGGGCGGTATCAATCATCTCCTTCAGATCCTCGGGGGTGCCGAAGCGGCTGGAGGGAGCGAAAAACGACGATACGTGATAACCGAAGGAGCCGTAATAGGGGTGCTCCTGGATGGCCATCACCTGTATAGCGTTGTAGCCGTCTTTCTTGACACGTGGCAGAATATTCTCGGTAAACTCCTTGTACGAGCCTACCTTCTCAGCATCCTGACCCATACCAACATGGCACTCATAGATAAGCAACGGGCTCTTGTCGGGCTTGAAGGTCTTCTTTTTGAATACATAGGGTTTCTCGGGATTCCACACCTGAGCGGAGAAGATCTTCGTCTGGTCGTCCTGTACGACACGACGACACCAGGCAGGAATACGCTCGCCCTCGCCACCGTTCCACTTCACCTTCATCTTATACAGGTCGCCGTGCTTGATGGCTTTCTCAGAGAGCTTCAGCTCCCAGTTGCCCGTACCTTCTATGCGCTTGCACTTATATTTCTCGTTCTCCTGCCAGTTGTTGAAGTCGCCAATGAGATAGATCTCGGTAGCATTGGGAGCCCACTCGCGGAACACCCATCCCTTGGCCAGCTTATGGAGTCCGAAGTAGAGATGTCCTGATGCAAACTGCGACAGAGTCTGCTTGCCGTTCTTGGTCAGCTGACCAATCTTCCAGAGCGCGTGGTCGTGACGTCCGCGAATGGCTTGTTCGAAAGGCTCCAGCCATGAATCGTTCATCACCAGTCCTATGTGGGGTGCTTCCACCTTCTTCACCACTTTCTTGGGAATTGCCTTCTTTGCCGTTGTTGTCTTCTTGGCAGGTGCCTTTTCCGTAGTCTTCTTTGTCGTTGCCATAATGTCTATGCCTTTACTTTGAATATTGCCTTTTTGATTTCAGAAACGCCGGCAATGCAGGGAGCATGTCCGTCCTGTGGGAAGAAGATGGCCATCATGCCAGGCTGACAGGTGATGTAGCTGTCGCAAGCCAGACCGGGAATCTTCGTGATGTCCTTCTCTGCATTGTACTCAGCTGCAGGCAGCTGGTCGCGCTGGGTGAAACCGAAGGTCTCTGGGGCTGATAGCGGAATCTGGATGTCAATCATGTTGTTGTGGGTCTCAATGGTAGCCTCGGCAGGGGTACGCCCCTTAGCCATCTGGATGTTCACAAAGAGATCTTTGCCCACAATCTCATGCTTACCTGTCTCCAGCGCATTGAGGTCGTTCTGCTGAAGGAATTCCACTACCTTCGGGAACAGCGGGTTCACCGATGCGTAGTTTTTCAAGTTCTCGAGTTTGTCGATAATCATAATTCTATATGTTTTAGTAGTTAAACATTAATTCCTGTCCACTCTGCGCTGCCCGCGGACATAATTGCCCCGGGCGGTGATGTTACCGTTGCGGTCTTTCTCGAGGAAAGCTCCGTCGCGACGGTCGTCCACATAGGTACCCTCGAAGCGGTTGCCTTGTTTATCCTCCTCTATGGCAGGGCCATTACGCTTACCTTGTCTGAAGTGCCCTTTGAACTTGGAACCGTCAGCATAGTGGGCAATGCCCTCACCGTGTATTTTGCCGTCCTTAAACTGCCCCTCGAAGACATCGCCATTCTTGCTGGTCAGCTTGCCGCGACCGTTCGGCTTGTCCTGATTCCACTCGCCCTGATAGGTGTCACCACCCTTCCAGACAAGCATTCCCTGCCCCGACTTATCCCCGTCGAGAAACGATCCTGTATACTTATCGCCGTTGGCATAGCGGAACACGCCCTGACCCGTACGCTGGCCTTTCACGTAGTCGCCCTCGTAGATGTCGCCGTTCTGGAACTTATAGATACCCCTGCCGTGCTGCAGATCGTTCTGGAACTGTCCTACGTAGGTGTCACCGTTGGCGTAATGGTAGGAGCCCTTACCGTTCTGATGGTCGTTCAGCCACAGACCGTCGTAAGACGATCCGTCGCCCCAGTCAAAGCGTCCGCGGCCACTCTTTTTATCCTCCTTCCACTCGCCGTCATAGAAGGCACCATTCTTGAACGTATAACGTCCCTTTCCATGCCTAAGGTCTGCCTTCCACTGACCGTCGTAGCGGTCACCGTTGTAGTAGTCCATCACACCGTGTCCCTCACGGTCGTCACGATACCACAGGCCCGAATAGATATTATTGTTCGAATAGTAATATGTGCCCTGTCCGTGCTGGTGGTCCTGCATCCATTGACCTTCGTACTTCTCACCATCGGCAAAGGTGTAGGTACCGAAACCCTGTCGTTTCCCCTTCACATATTCGCCCTCGAAGACGTCACCGTCCTTCCACATGGTTTTCCCCTTTCCATGAGGCTTTCCTGCCTGCATCTCACCATTGTATTCGCCACCGTCTTTCAACGTCGTGGAACCTAATGTGATTTTTTGTGCCGAGGCGCTCAGCACCATTGTTGCTAGTATAGAGAATAGTATATATCTTGATTTCATTACTTGATTCATCTTTGAAAACTCCCACAAAGGTACAAAAAAAAATTGAGACCGCCAAGGTTTTTAGAATTTATTTAGTAACTTTGCAGGCAGATTGAAGGATTTTAAGACATTATATGAAATTCATTGGCATTATTCCTGCGCGCTACGCTTCTACGCGTTTTCCGGGCAAACCCCTGGCCGTCCTAGGCGGCAAAGCCGTCATCCAGCGAGTATACGAACAAGCCACCTCGGTACTCGACGAGGCATGGGTGGCTACTGACGACGATCGCATCTACCAGGCTGTCGAGGCTTTCGGAGGTCGTGCCGTCATGACCCGCTCCGACCACAAAAGCGGTACCGACCGCATTGAGGAGGCTGCTGAAAAAATAGGTACCAACGCCGATGTCATCATCAACATCCAGGGTGACGAGCCATTCATTCAGCCTTCTCAAATAAAAACTCTAATGCAACTATTTGACAATACTGATACTCAGATAGGTACACTTGGAAAGAAATTCGAAAGTATGGAGGCTGCAAAGAGTTCGAATTCACCCAAAATCGTCACCGACCTGCAAGGCTTCGCACTCTACTTCAGCCGTTCCGTCATTCCCTTCGTCCGAGGCATCGAGCAAGACGAATGGATAAAACACTTCCCCTACCTCAAACACTTGGGGCTGTACGCCTATCGCCGCGAAGTGTTACGAGAGGTCACCCAGCT
This sequence comes from Prevotella sp., assembly GCA_017389705.1. GTDB lineage: Bacteria > Bacteroidota > Bacteroidia > Bacteroidales > Bacteroidaceae > Prevotella. The sequence goes on along the minus strand of JAFPEE010000170.1, from coordinate 7,393 downwards.
GCCACAGTCGCCTTTGGAACTGGCCGAGAGCCTGGAACAGTTACGTTGGCTAGAGAACGGATACCGCATCCGTGTAGGTCTGACCGACGTGGAAACCGTTGGCATAGACACCCCTGAAGACCTGCAACGTGCAGAGGAATTCATCAAGTGTTTCTAAAACATCAGCCGTTACGCATCTGCTGCAACAACTCCCTTTGATAATCATTGAGACCTGTAGGTAATTTGACCTTATAGGTCAATATAAGGTCGTCCCCCCCCCTACCCTTGCCACGCAGACGCACCTTCGTACCGGGCTGCGTCTCGGGCTTTACCTTCAGACGCAGACGCTCTCCGGTACCCGTTGTGACCATGATGTCGCCACCCAGCAGAGCTGTATACAGGTCTATCGTGACCTGGGCTTCGGTATTCGTATTACGATTGAAAGGCCTTCCCCTACCGACTGAGGGGCCTTCACCTGCCGACTGACCCATGCCTCCAAACAGGTGCTGAAAGAACGAAGAGAATCCCCCACCACCCGTAAACTGCGAGAAGTCGAAGCCGTCAAAGCCTCCACCACCCTTTTGGCCACCACCGAAGCCGCCAAAACCCATGTTGTCGAACTGCTCGGCATTCTGCCAACGCTCGCCATACTTGTCGTACTTGGCACGCTTCTCGGGATCGCCAATCACGTCATACGCCTCCTGTAACGCCTGAAACTTGGCCTTCGCCTTCGGGTCGTCAGGATGCAGATCCGGATGAAACTGTTTGGCGCGCTTCAGGTAAGCACGCTTAACGTCTTTCTGTGCTATCGTCTTGTCGACGCCTAAAATCTTGTAATAGTCAATAAATGCCATATCTTTGTCCTCCTATTTTACACATTAAATACAACTAACAAAAATCCAGCAAAAAGCATACCAAAAATTTGGTAATCACAAAAACATTTCATACCTTTGCAGTATGAAAAAGACAACAGCAATACTACTATTTTTCATGAGTACAATCACCCTCATGGCCAAGCCGGCAAAGACCGTTACGATACGTCTGATAGAAACTTCGGACGTTCATGGAGCCTTCTTCCCCTACGACTTCACCGAACGTAAACCCATGCGCGGCACGATGGCTCGCGTGAGTACCTATATTAAAAAGCAGCGCCAACAATACGGGCAGAACCTCATCCTGTTGGACAACGGCGACATCCTGCAAGGACAACCCACGTGCTACTACACCAACTTCATCAAGACCGATGAGCCTAACATTGCCGCAGAGGTCATCAATTACTTGAAGTACGACGCTCAAACGTTTGGAAATCACGACATTGAAGCAGGACATGTGGTATACGACAAATGGATTCGCGAACTCCATTGCCCCACCCTTGGAGCCAACATCATCAACCTGAAGAGCGGCAAGCCATACGTAGAACCCTATCTCATGCTGGAACGCGAGGGAGTACGCATCGCCATCCTCGGATTGCTGACGCCAGCCATCCCCAACTGGCTGCACCAGAGCCTCTGGTCGGGCATGAGGTTTGAAGAGATGGTGAGCTGTGCCCGCCAGTGGGTCAAGATTCTTCGCGAGAAAGAACAGGCAGACGTGGTGATAGGACTCCTCCACAGCGGCTGGGACGGAGGCATCAGCACACCTGATTACGACGAGGACGCCACGCAGAAAGTGGCAGAACAGGTAGAAGGGTTAGATGTCATCTTCTTCGGTCACGACCACCACGAGCGGCGCATCACGACAGCCAACGGCACGCTCTGCCTCAACCCCTCATGCAACGCTCTCAATGTGGCGCAGGCAACTATTCAGGTGCGCAACGGTAAGGTAATCAGCAAGAAAGGTGAGATAATCGATATGACCGGCGAGGAAATCGACCAGGACTTCGTAAGTCACTTCCAGCCTCAGATAGACAGCATCCGAACGTTCGTAGACCGCCAAATTGGCACTTTCCAGGCTCCGATGTACTCTTATGAGTCCTTCTTCGGCTCGGCACCGTTTACGGACTATATCCACGCCCTGCAGCTAGAGCATACGGGGGCCGACCTGTCGTTCAACGCCCCGTTGGTGTTCAACACCGTCATCAATGAAGGTCCTATCTACATGAGTGACATGTTCAAACTCTACCGCTTCGAGAACCAGATTTACGTAGTACGCATGACGGGACGCGAGATACGCCAGCACCTGGAGCTATCGTACGACCAATGGGTTAACACCATGCTGACGCCCGATGACCACATCATGCTGCTCGACGCAAGAATGCAAGGTGACCAGCAGCGTTACGGCTTCAAGAACCTGACCTTCAACTTCGACTCCGCATCGGGCATTGACTACGAGGTCGACGTCACCAAGCCCAACGGTCAGAAGGTGCGCATCCTGCAGTTCAGCGACGGAAGACCGTTCTCTGAAGATTCCGTCTACCGGGTAGCCATGAACAGCTATCGCGGCAATGGCGGAGGTGAGCTGCTGATACGCGGAGCAGGCATCCCCAAAGACAGCATCCCGTCACGCATCGAGTACATGAGCAAGCGCGACCAACGTTACTATCTGACGGAGAAAATCATGCGCGAGGCACAAGTCACTCCCAAGGCTCACGGCAATTGGCGCTTCGTTCCCGAGGAATGGGCACTACCAGCCCTGGAGCGCGACCGCAAACTCATCTTTAAGAAATAGCCCCCTCACAGTATCCACTATGCCAGCAACAACAACACAATACTTCGTCTTCTGCCAGTCGGACCTCGTGTTAGAGCGAACACAGGAGGGCTACGCCATCCCTACTGAGCCTCCCGTGGAAACCAAGCCTTGGACCACCGTGATGGACGTCGACGGAGCCAAGGCCTACCGCATAGACACGCCACTCACCGACAACGAACGCTTCGAGATGTGTCCTCTGCGCCAGTCGTACTACAAACTGAGCGAGTCCGACTACCTGAAGGCTGGCAAGTGCCAGGAACTGCTCTACTGGGACCAGAACACCAAATTCTGTGGTGTCTGCGGCGGACAAATGCGCTTTGACACCGCCATCTCGAAGAAATGTGAGCACTGCGGCAAGGAGATATGGCCCTCGCTTGCCATCGCCATCATTGTACTCATCAAGAAAGGAAACGAGGTCCTGCTAGTGAATGCCAAGAGCTTCCGCGACAACCATTATGGCCTCGTGGCAGGCTTCGTGGAAACAGGCGAGACATTGGAAGAGGCCGTCTATCGCGAAGTCAAGGAGGAGACCGGGCTCCATATCACCAACCTGCGCTACTTCGGCAGCCAGCCGTGGCCCTATCCGTGCGGACTGATGGTAGGTTTCACCGCTGACTACGATTTCGGAAAGATTCACCTGCAGCGCTCTGAGCTCAGCAAAGGATCGTGGTTCGATCGCTATCATCTGCCCCATATACCCGAAAAGCTTAGCATTGCCCGCCAACTCATTGATCACTGGCTGGAGGAGGACAGCGAATGAAGAAGAGACGCTTGAGTAAGAGCCGCATGAAGGCCATAGCAAGAGGATACCGGCGCAAGAACCGCCAACTCATGGCCGACCTCTTCATCGTAGCACTTCTCACTCTGCTCAACCCCACCATCTCTTACAAGACTCCCCCGCCCCACATTCCCGACAAGGTGGAGATAGAGGTGCACCTGCCCGTCAAGGCAGACTCCATACAGCTCAAAGAGATGGAGTACTATCTTCGCACCCATCACGTCACCGACGAGGGCTATAACCTCATAGCACAATACAACGCACTCCTGACACAACGAGCCAAGATAGCCAAAGAAAGAAGCTCGACAGCCAGGAAACCAACCATCCGTCATATCAAGGCCAAAGACCGACTGCTCCCAGCTGTCAAGACCGCTGGAGGCTACTGGAAGTCAGGTCATTTCCACATGGGCCGCTACCGCAAAGGGCCAGTCATCATGCGCGACTATCAGGGACGCATCGTGAGAGCCGTAATGCATGCCGACACCATAGTTACAGCCATGCGTACCGATTCGTCAGGAACCTATCGCGGACAGATGGACAGCCTGCTGCAAGCGTCAGGACAAGGTACCTACGATGCTTTGGACGGCTCGCACTACGAAGGTTTCTGGCTAGACGACCGCCGTCATGGGTTTGGCTTCGAGTCGTCGCCCACCCATCAGGTACGCGTCGGTGAGTGGAAGCAAGGGCGATTCCTGGGAGAACGTCTGAGATATACCAATGAACGCATCTACGGCATCGACATCTCGCGCCATCAGCATGAGAAAGGACGCCGCCGCTACGGCATCAACTGGAGCAACCTGCGCATCACCTCGCTTGGACATCGCCACAACGCCGAAGGACGCTCATTCCCCGTTTCTTTCGTCTACATCAAGTCTACTGAGGGTACCACCATACGCAACCGATATTACCTAAAAGATTACGTAGCAGCTCGCACACAGGGTATCCACGTGGGCGCCTACCACTTCTTCTCACTCAAGTCGCCGGCCTTGGAGCAGGCAGCCTACTTCGTCAACCACACGTTAATACACGACGACGATTTCCCGCCTGTGCTCGATGTAGAGCCAACAGATGCCCAGATAAAAAAGATTGGAGGCGACGAGGAGCTATTGCGACGTATCCGTACCTTCCTGGAGTACGTGGAACGCCGCACCCACAAGCGACCCATCCTCTACATCAGCCAGAGCTTCATCAACAGACACATGAAGAACGCTGCCGATATCAAGCAGAAATACAACGTATGGATAGCCCGATACGGGGAGTTTAAGCCCGACGTGAAGCTAGTCTATTGGCAGCTCTCTGCCGAAGGACGCGTCAACGGCATCACGGGTCCCGTCGACATCAATGTATTTAACGGCTATCAAGGCCAGTGGGACGAGTTCGTCCGCACTGGATTCCACAGATAATTCAAAAGTTTAGGATTCAGCAGGTTAGATATAGAAGTCCTGTGTCAGACGCTTGTATTCCGCATCGCCTATAGTCATCACTTGATGCACACGTTCACAAGGATGCTTGCGGAAGGCTAACAGATAGCGCTTGGCAGGCTTGCCTTCAACAGTTCTCACGGCACATATCCGACTAGGAAAGAAGCCTCTGAACGTAGCCTCATCCTCCATACGCTGACGGTAGTCAAAAGGCACGACCACACTCAGCTCACCCTCATCGCTAAGCAGCTTCCAGGCAGCTTCCATCAGCTCGCCATAGGTCAACGTATCGGCATGTCGGGCCATATTCCGTTGTTGGTCAGGGGCATTCAGAGAGTCGATGAAGAAAGGCGGATTGCTCACAATGACATCAAAGGTTCCTTGGTAGCCTTCACGCTTTCCTAACTCCTGTACACTACTATGGACGACGGTGATGCGGTCTTCGCAGCGTGCAGCAGCCACATTCTCCTGCGCCTGACTTACAGCGTCTTCATCAATATCAACAGCCACCACCTGGGCTTGAGGACTGCGCTGGGCCATCATTAGTGCAATCAGACCTGTACCCGTACCCACGTCCAAGATGCGTGAGCCCCGATGAGCCCAAGCCCCCAGTAGTACGCCGTCGGTACCTACCTTCATGGCGCAACGGTCCTGCCAAATGGTGAAATATTTGAACTTAAACATTGTTTTCGGCTGCAAAGATATTAAAATATCTTATCATTCATGCATTATTTCACTAAAAAGTTGTACCTTTGCAACTCATTTAAACAAAAAGTACAAGAAAAGTGTAATGAGTACGGTCAGAATACAGTATTCATACACAAGCAAAAAGATTTGAAACAAGAATAATGGAAGAAAAAGTAACAATGTATATGGACAACAAGAACAGGTCGTTCTCTATGATTGCCGATGTTGATGGTGATTACAGTGACCTGACAAATATGGAGATGCCCGAATCCCTGCCTATTCTGGCAGTACGTAATCTGGTGCTTTTCCCCGGAGTGGTATCTCCCATCCTCATCGGACGCGAGTCCAGCATGGCGCTCATCCGCAAAGCAGAGAAGAACAGCCAGCTGATAGGTGTCGTGACACAACGCGACCCCGAGGTGGAGAATCCCATCCGCGCCGACCTCTACGATATGGGCGTCTTCGCCAAGGTCATCAAAACGCTGACCCTCCCCAACGGCAACATTACGGCCATCGTGCAGGGATTGGGACGTATGCGGCTGCTGGAACTACAGAAATACAAGCCTTATCTCATCGGTCACGTAGCTACAGCACCTGAGGAGGAGCCCGAGAAACGCGATATGGAGTTCCGTACGGCCATTGAGGACCTACGTAGTCAGTCCGCCGAGTATATCAACATGAGCGAGGAGATTCCCGACGAGGCTGCCTTTGCCATCAAGAATGTAGGCAACAATATCATGGCGCTGAACTTCATCTGCTCCAACATGCCGTTTACCATCAAGGAGAAGATGTCCCTATTGCAGATGGACAGCATCAAGGAGCGTCTGTTCAACACGCTGCGTATCATCAATCGCGAAATCAATCTGCAGACCCTGAAGTTAGACATCCGCAACAAGACGCGTGACGATATCGACGAGCAACAGCGTAACTATTTCTTGCAGCAGCAAATCAAGAACCTGCAGGCTGAGATGTCGGGCGAGAGCTCTCCCGAGAAGAAAGACCTGCTGGAAAAGGCTAAGAAAAAGAAATGGCCTGAAGATATCGAGAAGTTCTTCTACAAGGAGGCCGACAAGCTGGACCAGCTCAACCAGAACTCACCCGACTACAACGTGCAACTGAACTATCTGCAGACGCTGGTGGGACTGCCTTGGGGCGAATATACCAAAGACGACCTCGACTTGAAGCGCGCCCAGAAGATTCTGGACCGCGACCACTATGGTATGGAGAAAGTAAAGGAGCGCATCCTCGAGTACATTGCCGTACTCTCGCTGCGTGGCGACCTGAAATCACCCATTCTCTGCCTCTACGGTCCTCCGGGCGTAGGTAAGACTTCTTTGGGGAAGTCTATTGCCGACGCCCTAAAGCGCAAGTATGTTCGTGTATCGCTGGGTGGTCTGCACGACGAGGCTGAGATTCGAGGACACCGCCGTACCTACATCGGAGCCATGCCCGGACGTATCATCAAGAACATCCAGAAAGCCGGTTCTTCTAACCCTGTTTTCATTCTCGACGAGATTGACAAGGTGACACAGAACACCCATAACGGCGACCCCGCCTCAGCCTTGCTGGAGGTACTGGACCCAGAGCAGAACGGAGCCTTCCACGATAACTACCTCGACGTAGACTACGATCTGTCGAAGGTCATGTTCATAGCTACAGCCAACAACCTCGGAACAATTCCCCGTCCCCTGCTCGACCGCATGGAGATTATTGAGGTGTCGGGCTACATCACCGAGGAGAAGTTCGAGATTGCCAAGCGCCACCTCATTCCCAAGGAGAAGGAGAATACGGGCTTGAACGACAAGAAACTGGCATTTACCAAGCCTGCCATCGAGAAGAT
>JAFPEE010000169.1 GCA_017389705.1 Prevotella sp. | reverse complement strand
GCTTTCTTATTCGTAACTTTGCTGCATGAAAGAGCAACAATGGAGCGAGAATGTAATCCTTGTCGACGCTGACTACGTCGACAAGGTTGCTTTTGACCTTATCGTCAACTTTGAGCGCATGATAGGACGCCCCATCCCAAAGGCCGATATGGCTCGTTGGCTGGAGTGTGTGGCGCTGGATGGAGGCATAAGACCAGCAGAGAAGAAGGATGTCAAAGAAGAGAGAAGCGTACAAGTAGTCTTGTTGCACAAAAAGAATCAGATGGAGAACTTCATGCCTGGCAACTACGGAGAGTTGGACGGCAAGGCCTTCACTGGTGAGCTGGGCGAGTTTCTCATCAGCTGTGTCGTAGTGGAGGATATGGTGACGATGGAAGACCTTTTCATTGACTCCATGCAGGTCATCAGCAATGCAGCAGAGGTCAGACGCCTGATAGTTGTTCCTGATGCGGAACACATATATAATAAGGTACGTGAAGGACTTCGGCATGCTGATGACGAGAAGCGCATCACGGTGTTGGCCATGCAGCCCATGCGAGGAGGAAACTTCCGTCAGGAGATACTTGGCTACTCGCTGATGGCAGCCTTAGGTATCAGAGCAGACGAAATCAAAGAATAAAAAAATAAAGAAATGGCAAGAGTATTAATGATTGGCGCAGGAGGCGTCGCTACAGTAGCAGCGTTCAAGATAGCTCAAAACGCTGACGTGTTTACGGAGTTCATGATTGCAAGTCGCAGAAAGGCGAAGTGTGACAAAATCGTGGAGGACATCCACAAGGCAGGCTACCAGCTGGACATCAAGACAGCCCAGGTGGATGCTGACGATGTGGAACAGCTGAAGGCGTTGTTCAACGACTATAAGCCCGAGCTGGTGATTAACCTCGCCCTACCCTATCAGGACCTGACCATCATGGATGCTTGTCTGGCATGCGGGTGCTCGTATCTGGACACAGCCAACTACGAACCCAAGGATGAGGCCCATTTCGAGTACTCCTGGCAGTGGGCCTACCGCGATCGCTTCCGCGAAGCTGGCCTGACAGCTATTCTCGGATGTGGTTTCGACCCAGGCGTCACCAGCATCTATACTGCTTATGCTGCCAAGCACCACTTCAAGGAGATTCAGTATCTGGACATCGTCGACTGCAATGCCGGTGACCATCATAAGGCCTTTGCCACCAACTTCAATCCCGAGATTAACATCCGCGAGATTACCCAGAAGGGACTCTACTGGGAAGATGGCAAGTGGGTGGAGACTGAACCACTAGAGATACATAAGGACCTCACCTACCCCAATATCGGCCCTCGCGACAGCTATCTGCTACACCACGAGGAGATAGAGTCGCTGGTCATCAACTATCCTACCATTCGGCGTGCTCGCTTTTGGATGACCTTCGGACAGCAATACCTGAAGCATCTGGAGGTAATTCAGAACATTGGTATGAGTCGCATCGACGAGGTGGAGTACGAAGCTCCGCTGGCTGATGGCACAGGTACAGCCAAAGTAAAGATTGTGCCTCTGCAGTTCCTGAAGGCCGTTTTGCCCAACCCACAGGACCTGGGCGAGAACTACGAGGGCGAGACCTCTATCGGCTGTCGCATTCGTGGCATAGGCAACGATGGCAAGGAACATACTTATTACGTCTATAACAACTGCTCGCATCGTGCTGCCTACGAGGAGACTGGTATGCAGGGTGTCAGCTACACCACAGGCGTACCTGCCATGATTGGTGCCATGATGTTCTGCAAGGGACTGTGGAAAAAGGCAGGTGTCTTCAACGTCGAGGAGTTCGACCCCGATCCTTTCATGGAACAGCTGAACAAGCAAGGTCTGCCTTGGCATGAGATTCACGATGGTGACTTGGAGCTCTAAACAGACAAATCGCTAAATAGACAAATAAATCGTAAATTGCAAATAAGAAGATGGCAAAGAAAGAAGAAAAAAAAGAGGAGCAGTTGACTCCGCAAGAACAGAAAATGAAAGCCCTGCAGGCTGCATTGTCGAAGATAGAGAAAGACTTCGGCAAAGGTAGCATCATGAAACTGGGCGAAGAGAAGATAGAGAACGTAGAGGTCATCCCCACAGGCTCCATTGGCTTGAACGCAGCTCTAGGCGTAGGAGGCTATCCCCGAGGACGAATCATCGAGATCTATGGTCCTGAGTCGTCAGGTAAGACCACGCTGGCCATTCATGCTATCGCCGAGGCGCAGAAAGCTGGTGGCGTAGCAGCCTTCATCGACGCAGAGCATGCCTTCGACCGTTTCTATGCCGAAAAGCTGGGTGTCGATGTAGACAATCTCTACATCTCGCAGCCAGACAATGGTGAGCAGGCTTTGGAGATTGCAGACCAGCTGATTCGTTCCAGCGCTATTGATATCCTGGTGGTAGACTCTGTTGCTGCCCTGACTCCCAAGAAGGAGATTGAGGGCGACATGGGTGACTCTGCCGTTGGTCTGCATGCCCGTCTGATGTCACAGGCTCTTCGTAAGCTGACAGGTACCATTGCCAAGACCAATACTACCTGCATCTTCATCAACCAGCTGCGTGAGAAGATTGGTGTCATGTTTGGCAGTCCTGAGACTACTACGGGTGGCAATGCCCTGAAGTTCTATGCCAGCGTACGCATCGATGTCCGTAAGAGTTCTGCCATCAAAGATGGCGACAATATTCTGGGTAATACAACTAAGGTTAAGGTGGTGAAGAACAAGGTGGCACCTCCCTTCCGCAAGGCAGAATTTGAGATTATCTTTGGCGAAGGCATCTCTAAGGTTGGTGAGATAGTAGACCTGGGCACTGAGTACGAAATCATCAAGAAGAGCGGTTCCTGGTTCTCATACGAAGGATCAAAGCTGGGACAGGGTCGTGATGCCGTGAAGCAGACGCTGACAGACAACCCTGAGCTTTGCGAGGAGCTGGAGGCTAAGATAAATGCCTTCCTTGCCGATAAGGAATAACAGCAAAACAGGTTAACACAAACAAAGAAAGCCGCCCGAACACGATCGAGCGGCTTTCTTGATATCATCAACGATTCTCCTTTATTGCGCAGAAATTCCTGAACCCGTCAGACGACGGCTACTGTTTTTCTGATCTGCAGCACGTCTTGCTGATACTGACGAAGCACCTAAAGCACGGGCACCAGCCTTTATCACAATACCATCTCTGTTGAACTGCACAACGAGGATGCTGTTAGAACGCGGATACATCCACTCCGTAATACCATCGCTAGTTGTTACCTTTGTAGCCGACTGACCTACAGCCATCTCAACCTCTTCCATCGTCATGCCAGGAATGACGCGACCCTCACGAATAGCGGTACGAGTCTCCAAAGTTGTATTATGGGCTACACCCTCACCCATTCCAAAGAGATATCCAAAGTAATCCTCCTTACTTGCGTTAGGTATATCCTCTGTGAAAACGATGTCCTTATAATAGATACGGCGTGTCTCGCTCTCACGCAGTGTCAGCGTGTAGAATCCAGGATTGTTTCTGTCGCCTACAATCTCATCAATGATGAAGCCAGTAAAGCGAGGCACCCTGACGTCACGAGTCTTACCTGAGCCCTTTGTGCTCATGTCTGAAGCGTATTTGGTGTGAACCGTCTTGTTAATATAGCTCTTGATGTCTGTAGAGACAACCATTTCAGCACCAGTAAACTCAAATGAGCCCTCGAAGAGGAATTTGGCATTGTCCACGTCAAACTCATCGTCACGCAAGCCACTATTGGTCTTCGACATAGCCACATTCTGGTAGAACTGCTCACCATTCTCGTCCTCAACAATGATCTTGACAGGGAAAGAACGTGTACCTACGCCAATAGCCTTAACCGTGACCACCTTGTTCTTTGGCATCTTTACCTCCTGATAACCGTCACCATCATACTCCGTATCAATACGGAAGAACTGAGTACGGGTAATCAGGGGCTGGTCCATCAGCAACTCACGAGCCTTGTCTACGTCACCCAGATAAGCCAACGTAGGTACACCCAACTTGCCAAAGCAATAGTCATCAAACGTACCACTGGGCAGTTCGTAATAGTAGTTCTTGTTGTCAGTCTCGCAGAAGAACTTGATATGAACACGACCGTTTGTCATATCCTCATGTCCCTTATACACCATGATATGATGTCGCAGACGGGCACTGCTGACCTCCTTATTCGTGTTTGCATCGCGGAAAGTGTTTACCAGCAGGTCATACTTCTCCGGCATCACCATAAAACGCATTCCGTCATGCCAGTCACACATGCTGTAGTAACGAAAATTTTTGCCCATGAAGTCTTTGGGCTCAGCATCCTGGGAGGCAATGTCCTCAGCCGTAATAGCAGCTTTAGTTGCTGTCTTCTTCACATTCTTCGTCTTGACAATGTAAGGATTGTCTTGAGCATTGGCCGCCAGCATAGCAAAGGCCAATCCCGCCAGTAAAATCGTTCTTTTCATCATGATGATATTCTACTATTGATCAATTTGATGGTGCAAAGATACAAATTAGCAATCAAAAATGCAAATTATTTTGCACTTTTTCTAGCGAAAGCATCATCAACAGGCTTAATAAGCGACATTTTTCATGTACATGTGCCAAAATGGCATAGCTGGATGGTGTCAAATTGCTTTTGGCACATGCTTTGCTATTTTGTCAGTGTCAAATTACGCATATTAACAATTAAAAAAATACAATTATGGGAAAGATTATTGGAATCGACTTAGGAACAACTAACAGCTGCGTTGCCGTTTTCGAAGGTAACGAGCCGGTAGTAATCGCCAACAGCGAGGGTAAGCGCACTACTCCCTCCGTCGTTGGTTTTGTAGAGAATGGAGAGCGCAAGATTGGCGACCCCGCCAAGCGCCAGGCCATTACCAACCCCAAGAAGACCGTTTACTCTATTAAGCGCTTCATGGGTGAGAACTGGCAGCAGACCGAGAAGGAGATTTCTCGCGTACCTTATTCTGTAGTCAACGAGGGTGGCTATCCCCGTGTGGATATCGACGGTCGTAAGTACACTCCGCAGGAGATTTCTGCAATGGTGCTTCAGAAAATGAAGAAGACCGCAGAGGACTATCTCGGACAGGAGGTGACAGATGCCGTTATTACCGTACCTGCCTACTTCTCTGACTCGCAGCGTCAGGCTACCAAAGAGGCTGGCCAGATAGCAGGTCTCAACGTACGTCGTATTGTCAACGAGCCTACAGCAGCCGCTTTGGCGTATGGCGTCGACAAGGCCAACAAGGACATGAAGATTGCCGTATTCGACCTCGGTGGTGGTACTTTCGATATCTCTATACTCGAGTTCGGTGGTGGTGTCTTCGAGGTACTCTCAACCAATGGTGACACTCACCTGGGTGGCGACGACTTCGACCAGGTCATCATCGACTGGCTGGTACAGGAATTCAAAAACGACGAAGGTGCTGACCTGAAGGGCGACCCCATGGCTATGCAGCGTCTGAAGGAAGCTGCCGAGAAGGCTAAGATTGAACTGTCAAGTTCAACATCTACAGAAATCAACCTGCCTTACATCATGCCCGTAGGTGGTGTTCCCAAGCACTTGGTGAAGACTCTCACACGTGCAAAGTTCGAACAGCTGGCTCACGGACTGATTCAGGCTTGTCTTGCTCCCTGCCAGAAGGCCATCGCAGATGCCAAATTGTCAACTGCCGATATCGACGAGGTCATCCTCGTAGGTGGCTCAAGCCGTATCCCCGCTGTGCAGGAGCTTGTCAAGAACTACTTCGGCAAGGAGCCTTCAAAGGGTGTTAACCCTGACGAGGTGGTGGCCGTAGGTGCTTCTATTCAGGGTGCTATCCTGAACAAGGAAGGTGGTGTAGGCGACATCGTACTACTCGACGTTACTCCGCTGACACTGGGTATCGAGACCATGGGTGGCGTGATGACCAAGCTCATCGAGGCCAATACAACAATTCCTTGCAAGAAGAGTGAAACCTTCTCTACCGCTGCCGACAACCAGACAGAGGTTACCATCCATGTACTGCAGGGCGAGCGTCCTATGGCAGCTCAGAACAAGAGCATCGGCCAGTTCAACCTGACAGGTATCGCACCCGCTCGTCGTGGTATTCCTCAGATTGAGGTAACCTTCGACATCGACGCCAATGGTATCCTGAAGGTTTCTGCCAAGGATAAGGCTACAGGCAAGGAGCAGGCCATCCGCATCGAGGCTTCCAGCGGTCTGTCACAAGATGAGATCAACCGCATGAAGG
>JAFPEE010000168.1 GCA_017389705.1 Prevotella sp. | reverse complement strand
GGGACAAATGAAAAAGGAGGCACAGGCATTAGAGCTTGTGTCTCTTTTTTTGTGTCACATGCACACCCTTTCCTCGTAATATAAACACTGCTTACTCGTAATATAACCTGCCTTCAGTCGTAATACGATTCCTAGTCAGCAGGGTAGGGGTAGAGGGTATTAGAACTAAACTTTCAAAATTGCAAATTCCAAACAAAATGAGAATAATAAGGTAATTGTTGAATAATATTGTAATATCGATATAATATATTGATTGTTAGTATTTTACAGAAGTAATTTTTTGTTAATCATTTTTTCCACCATCAGGCGTTTTGGAAAAAAATTGTTTGCAATATGCAATTTTGGAATTTTTTGTTTGTTATTCTGACTAAAAACCGTTACTTTTGCCGGCATAACCAAATTACAATGAGCTATGATATTATTAAGTAAAAAGTCTCAAGAGGAAATACATCCGCAAGATCAAACAATAGTAAGTGAACCTATAATAGGAAAATGTTTTTTTTCTTATTCTTATGTACTTGATCAAGATGATGATAAAAAACGAAAAGAAAGGAAAAGAAGAGAGTACTCGGAAGATAAAGAAAATCCCCAATGTGGCTACGCACATATAATTGATCACGAAATGCACAAAGAATACATATGGGACGGTAGGGAAGAACGTCAATTAGATATTGGTCCTTTGGATGAAACAGAAAAAAGATTCATAAAGGCTCTGATATATTTGAATTCTGTTCAAGCAGAAAGAAGAGGAAACGGAATCATTCAGCAATATGACTATGCATGGGTTTATAGAGCAATTGAAAAGAATCTGTTTATGGGAAGTAAAAAGTTAAAATTCAAAAGCGTTACTGAATTTGTAAAATATGTCCATAAAATAGTGCAGGACTATAAGTTGAAGGTAGATATAGGGAATTCTGACAATATTAATTTTTATTTGAAAAATACATTTGGAGATAACTTAGCATGGAGGTGGAGGACTCTTTCCTTGAATGAAACAAATCGCAGAAACAACATCGCTAATGCATTTGTTTCTATGATGAACCCTCTATACAATTAGTATTCGGTAGATTATTCGGTTTTGCATAGTGGATATCCCATTATGCACTATCTTTGCACCGGAAATCATTCTTCGGTGCTCTTTTGTATTGGAGATGAGGATGGTTTTCAGCCGATAACCAATGGTGAGGCAATTATTTTATAAATTTATTATTAATTTTTTATTTATTTTAAAATTATGGCAAATATTGCTTTTTTTCAAATTAAAAAAGTTGGCGACATGGCAACTAGGTATTACGATGGTGATTGTCAAATAGACGAGCGCGAGCTTGAGTTAGTAAAACTTGATGCAGACCGCTACGAAAGTATAATCGCAGAAGTTGCAGATGCCTATGCTAGTGCCAACTATCATGTCGGCCAAATAATAAAGGCTGAGGTTCGTTACAGCTTATGCAACAAGTGTGGTCACTGCCACCCTAAAGCATATTGCTACTTTGTTGAAACTATTCCCGAACTTAGTAATATAACAAAGAAAGAAGATTAGTATGTATAGTAATTTGTTTAGAATTATTGAGAAGACAGAACCTGTCTATCGCAAAGGGGCTGGAGTCCCTGACCCTACAGGTTTATGGTACAGTAGATTAACTCTTAGCACTACTGAATTTGAGGAAGCAGAGAGAGATGTAATTTCTGCGGAAACCTGGGATTGGATAGCAAATAAAGAAGTGAGAGCAGGTGATGTAGTGTTTTGTAGTATCAGATTCTGTACGGATGGCTCCAAACATTTAGGGGCAGAAGTAATTGACATTAAAGATATAAATGATATAATCGATAGTATCTAATGGTTAATTTGATTACTAAAAATGGGGAGGGCCACAAGGTGGCCACCCCTATTACAAACAGAGAAGAGTATTATGGAATCAGAAACACACCTTCGAATAGGAATAACTTCCAGAAGGGCGGTTCTGGTGATGACTTTGCCAAAAGGCAGCAGGTTCAGTTCAACTACAACGACCAGTTGCCCAATGGCCTCTTAGCTGGCTGCAACACTGCTGCCTCTACATTCAGCCACGACATAGACTGCCGTGACGAGCAGGAGTGTAAAGAGATTGCCCAGCGTATACTACAGCACAAGGAAGAACTGGGCTTGTTGGAGCTGTCAAGATCAGCCAACTGGGGTCTGCATCCCATTTGTCGTAGAGTGTTGGGCTTGACCATTCTGGAGAATCAGATACGTTTTTCGCTGATTACTCATACAGAGATGGACTGCAATGCCCACGACGAGCAGCGTGTCATGTTTACAGGCCCTGCTGACGAGAGCGTTTTGCTATACCTTGATGACAGCATCTTTGACGAGCCCCTCACAGTAGAAGAAGGTAAGGCTGAATACCAGCTTATGAGGGAACGCGAGGAACGTGGTGAAGAGAAGTTACCTGCCAATTTCAAAAAGGGTGAAAAGCACTATCGCCCATGGGAGGATGCTATAGGGCCTGATTGGTTCACTACCTGTACTGACGCTCCCCAGACCACAGCCGAGGCCTCAACATCTACCAGCACCGAGCCTCAGTCAGAAGAGGCCGAAACCTACATGGTGTTCAATCACCCTGTGGCTGACTACGTTAACTGCATGTTTCCCAACGGTGCACCTAAAGGTCAGCGCCACAAAACCATGCTGAAGCTGGCCAATGACCTGGTAGTCTTACTTGACAACGATGCCGATAAGGTGAAAAAGGCGCTGTTACAGTTTGACTGGGTGCAGAATGTGGTAAAAGAACGAAAGATGAAAGAGCTTGACGATGTGATTGATTCTGCCCAAAAACTGCTTAAGAAGCGTGAGTCTGAAAGTTTCTACACGGTCCGTCCTTCTAAAAACATGGTGGCTGCCATTGAGCAACTGACCGGCAGAAGCTATAAAAGCCTGTTGGATGCCAGCAATGTCATGCTTGGCAGTAAGAAGGCTTCTGACGAACAGGTGGAGATGCTCTTGCGTATGGGAGAGCGTATAAGGAAGTTCAATGCGTATTTCCCATTACTGAAGCTCTTCTGCCACAGACGCAAGCCCATACACTACATAGCAGCACTCTTTGTCGGCGGTGGTTTCTGCACTACGCTGATGACCCGCTGCTGGTACTCGTTCTATCCTAAACCTGGCCATAAGTGTAGAATTAATTCACTCGTGATGGTAATTGGCAGGCCTGCTAGTGGCAAGAGTTTTGCAGTCGATCTTTACAAACTGCTCATGGAGCCCATCAAGAAGGATGACCAGGCTCAGATTGACGCTTTGAATGCATACAATGCTGAGCGAGAGCAGAACAATGGTGCCAGCAAGAGTTCAACCGTCAGACCAACATCCATCTATCGTTGTCTGCCTGCTGAGACCTCAGCTGCAGCCATTCGTGAAGCAGAGTTCAATGCCAAGGAGATGATAGACGGTGAGGAGTGGCCCCTGCATGTATCAATTTTTGACAGTGAGCTTAATCACACACTTAGTCAGATGAAGAAGTCGCACATGGATGCATTCATGACTCTTTGGTTAAAGAGCTTTTCAAATGAGATGGGGGGCGCCCTATTGAAAACATCTTCTTCCCCTGTGGGCGAATACCCCATCCACTTCAATGCTGTCTATACAGGCACGTACGATGCCTTTGAAAAGATAGCCTCTGAAAGCACCTACAATAGTGGCACTACCACACGCTTTGCCTGTGTACCCATGGGCCCGTCACTTTACGAGATGATGGAGTACAGGCAGTACACTCAGGAAGACAGCAATGTGGAGCAGCAGATTCGAGAGTGGGCATACAAGCTGGATCGCACCATAGGTGAAATACCTACAGAAGAACTGAGCAAAGCCCTCTATCAGTGGACCTCCAGGAAAATGGACGAAGCCCGTGAGGAACAGTCAGAGGTTCTGGAGGAGATGTTGAAACGCCCAGCATGGGTAGGTATCAATTTTGCACTTCCCTTCATTGTCAGCAGACATTGGGGAGAGATGGTACAAGACAAAAATGACAAATTCAGGTGTGGTGTAGGTTTCCATATTGACAAGAAGGACATTGAGTTGGCCCTGTTCATTGCACAGGCACAATACGACTTCCAGCAGTATTTCTTCTACGATCTAGGCCAAAAGCAGCATGAGAAGCAGATTGCCAAGTCGTATGGCAAAAAGCCTCAGTCCAGAACCATGCAGGCCTTCACCCGTCTGCCAGAGGTGTTCTCTAGCAGTGATGTGATGCATGAATTTGACTACGACAACAACAACTCGGTCAACAGCTGCATCAAGCGCCTTAAGGACGATGGAAGAATCAAGAAAATACGCAGAGGAGAGGACAAGGGTAAGTATCGAAAATTAGTATAATGTGTGCAAAATTGCAAAATTCTAAAGTGCATTTGTTTTAGTTAGCAAAGCACTTACAACAAAGAGGGTTCCCCGCAGTGGAGAGCCCTCTTGTTGTGTTAGTGTATTTAAGTTTTATTTCACCACGACCTTGACAGTCTTTTGGCCTATCTTGACGATGGCGACTGAGCCTGCCTGGAGGTTGGTGGTTACTATGGCCTGGCCGTTCTGGCTGATGGCAGAGCCTGCCTCGGTACCATTCATGCTATATACATTAACAGGTGTACCATCATCAGCCCCCTGTATGGTCAGCACACCACCTTGGCTCTGAATCATCACAGCATTGGCAGGAACCTGTGCAATACCATCAGTGATACCCTCCGTTCTAGGTTGCTGGTCTATCCAACACAGTGTTGCCGTAGCAGTCTCTGAGTTCTCGTAGCCTTCTTTTGTGGCATAGACGCTGATGTTGTAAGTTACACCTAGCTGCACCTCGCTTCCTGATCCACTCTTAATATCGGTATCTGTGATGCTGTAGCTGTACGATACGCCATTCGTACTGCTGTTGAATGTCAGCTTACTATTGTTGTAGCCGATAGTGGGCTTGGCACATTTCTGAGTGGTAGAGCCACCGCCGCCACTTCCGCTGCCATCGCCCTCTTCAATAAACAAGAAGCTCTTCCAACCGTCTGTCGACTTATACTTGTCTATCGTTCCTTTGGGAACATAGAGCGTAGCATTGTAAAGTGTGTTTAGGCTAAAAGGGTCATATATATTAAAGGGATTCTCTATCTGTGAAATAACAGAGGTAAGATTGATTCCATAAAACGCGCATAATCCTATGATTGTCACACTATTGGGAATGGTGATGGAAGTCAGGCTAGAGCAACCTTCGAATGCATTGTTACCAATGCTCGTCACCTTTCTAGTCCTGTTCATGTACGTTACTTCTTCTGGAATAACAACTGAACCAGAATATGCATACTTATTGTAAATTGAATTTTTATTTAGATACGTTACTTCAAGTTCTGTTCCGTTTTTAATGTAGTTGTAATAGATAGTCATACCATCGGCATTCTCAATTGAAAATTCGTAGGCACTTGCCACCATCGGGAGTAGCATTAGAAAGAATATGAGTAATTGTTTTTTCATTGTTGTAATTGTTTTAAGTTATTGTTATTGTAGTTTTGAGTATGCACAAAAAGAAAACGTGGACTAATTACTTCGTCTACGTTCTAGAGGTATCGGCAAACACCTATGTTTCTCAACGAGTAAAAGCCCACGCCGTTTGGCGTGAACTCCGACTTCAGTTTCTTGAAACATTCTTTGAAAATTTGCCGATTTTCTAGAACAAGAATCTAAAAGTGGATGTTCAAAATCCTATATGTCCTATTATTGTTATATCTTCACTTTGCCCATAGGCATTCAAGTTTTAGAGGGTTCAACTTCCGTTAAAATATTGTTTACGCGGACAAAGTTACGAATAAGTGAGAGAAAAACCAAAAGAAAAGTCATTTTTTTCTTTGCATTTTGCTCGGTTTTCACTACCTTTGCACGCTGAAAACGAAACAAGACATAACGAACGATGTGTGGAATAGTAGGTTATATAGGAAAGAAGGACGCTTTCCCCATATTGATTAAGGGCCTTAGGAGGCTGGAGTATCGTGGTTACGACTCTGCTGGTGTGGCTCTTATCAATAGCGACCATCAGCTGAATGTCTATAAGACGAAGGGAAAGGTTGACAACCTGACGGAGTATTGCAGTGACAAGGATGTGAAGGGCTGTGTGGGTATTGCCCATACGCGCTGGGCTACACATGGTGAGCCGTCGTCGAGGAATGCTCACCCTCACTATTCACAATCGAAGAATCTGGCCATCATCCACAACGGCATCATAGAGAACTATGCTGACATCAAGGCACGTCTGATGGAGAAGGGTGTCACCTTCCAGAGTGATACGGACACAGAGGTGCTGGTGCAGCTGGTGGAGTACGTGATAGTGAAGAAGCAGCTGTCGTTGCTGGAGGCTGTGCAGGTGGCCCTGTACCAGGTGATTGGCGCCTATGCCATTGCCATCATTGACAAGCGCGACCCACAGCAGATTATTGCTGCACGCAAGCAGAGTCCGCTGGTGGTGGGCATTGGCGAGGATGAGTTCTTCCTGGGCTCTGACGCCAGCCCCATCATTGAATATACTGACAAGGTGGTGTACCTGGAGGACGGCAACATTGCTGTCATCCGTCTGGGCGAAGAATTGAAGGTGGTGAGCATCTTGGGCGAGGAGCAGGACCTAACGGTGAAGAAGGTAGACATTGACCTGGGACAGATAGAGAAGGGCGGCTATCCGCACTTCATGCTGAAGGAGATTTTCGAGCAGCCTGAGTGTCTGACCAACTGCATGCGTGGACGCATCAATGTGGGTGGGGACCATGTGACGCTGTCAGCCCTGATAGACTATCGTCGCCAGCTGCTGCAGGCCAAGCGCATAGTGATAGTGGCTTGTGGCACGTCGTGGCATGCAGGACTCATTGGCAAGCAGATGATAGAGACGCTGTGTCGCATACCTGTTGAGGTGGAGTATGCCTCTGAGTTCAGATACAGGAACCCGGTGGTGGGCAAGGACGATGTGGTGATAGCCATCTCGCAGAGTGGTGAGACGGCTGACACGCTGGCTGCTGTCCAGCTGGCCAAGGAGAAGGGTGCCTTCATCTACGGCATCTGCAACGCCATAGGCTCCTCCATCCCTCGTGCTACCGACACTGGTACCTATATCCATGTGGGTCCTGAGATTGGTGTGGCGTCGACCAAGGCCTTCACAGGTCAGGTGACGGTGCTCACCATGTTTGCGCTGGCTCTGGGTGAGGCCAAGGGTACCATAGACCGTGAGGAGTACCTGAAGGTGACCAAGGGGCTGAGTCAGATACCAGAGGTGATTACAGAGGTGCTGAAGATGAATGATCGTGTGCACGACCTGGCGCGTACCTTTACTTATGCGCACAACTTCCTGTACCTGGGGCGTGGATTCTCGTATCCTGTAGCCCTGGAGGGTGCGCTGAAGCTGAAGGAGATATCGTATATCCATGCCGAGGGCTATCCTGCCGCAGAGATGAAGCACGGTCCCATAGCCCTGATAGACTCAGACATGCCGGTGGTGGTCATAGCCACACACAATGCCATGTACGAGAAGGTGCTGTCGAACATACAAGAGATCAAAGCCCGTCAGGGTAGGGTGATAGCTCTGGTGTCGAAGGGTGACAACACGATAGCCAAGATTGCCGACGAGGTGATAGAGCTGCCCGACGTGCTGGAGTGTCTGGAACCACTGGTGGCCACCATACCGCTACAGCTGTTGGCTTACCACGTGGCTGTTTGCAAAGGCAAGGATGTTGACCAGCCGAGAAACTTGGCTAAGTCGGTAACTGTTGAATAGAACAAGGGCGATTCGTCATCTGGACGTATCGCCTTTTTTATAAATGATGGTAAAAGATGAAAGATGTGACACTGGTCCTGCAAGATGGGACGACATTTCAAGGAAAGAGCTTCGGGTACGACAAACCCGTGGCAGGAGAGGTTGTGTTCAACACAGCCATGATGGGTTACCCTGAATCGCTGACTGACCCCTCGTATGCAGGGCAGATGATGGTGCTGACCTATCCGTTGGTGGGTAACTACGGTGTGCCTCCCTTCAGCATGGAGGAGAACGGGCTGGCAACCTTTATGGAGAGCGACAGGATCTATGCTACTGCACTCATCGTGAGCGACTACTCTGAGCAGTACAGCCACTGGAATGCGGTAGAGAGCCTGAGCGACTGGCTGAAGCGCGAGCAGGTGCCTGGCGTGACAGGCATTGACACCCGTGCGCTGACAAAGGTGCTCAGAGAGCATGGTGTCATGATGGGAAGGCTGGAGTTTGAGGGCGTTTCGTCTGTTGCAATGCCACAGCAACAAAAGGAACTGGACTACGGTGCCATCAACTGGGTAGAGCGTGTCAGCTGCAAGGACATCATCCGCTATAATGAAGGTGCAGGCCGCAAGGTGGTGCTGGTGGACTGTGGCGTGAAGCAGAACATCATACGCTGTCTGGTCAGGAGAGGGGTAGAGGTCATCCGAGTGCCCTGGAACTACGACTATACTGACATGCAGTTTGACGGTCTGTTCCTGGCCAATGGCCCTGGCGACCCAGACCGTTGTGTGGCTGCTGTGGACATCCTGAAGAAGCAGATGACCATGAGTCGCAAACCCATCTGTGGCATCTGCATGGGCAACCAGCTGCTAGGCAAGGCAGCAGGCGCCACCATCTACAAACTGAAATACGGACACCGCAGCCACAACCAGCCAGTGCGCGAGGTAGGCACCAACCGCTGCTATGTGACATCGCAGAACCACGGCTATGCTGTGGATGCCTCTACCATGGGCAGCGACTGGCGTGAGCTGTTTGTCAACATGAACGATGGCTCCAACGAGGGCATCCGTCACCAGACCAATCCTTGGTTCTCGTCACAGTTTCATCCTGAGGCTTGCTCTGGACCTGTTGATACGGAATTTATGTTTGACCGTTTTATAGAAGCATTGTAATATGAAAGACCAGAATATAAAGAAAGTCCTGTTGCTTGGCTCAGGCGCATTGAAGATAGGTGAGGCAGGCGAGTTTGACTACTCAGGCAGTCAGGCCCTGAAAGCCCTGCGTGAGGAAGGTGTCAAGACGGTGCTCATCAATCCCAATATTGCCACGGTGCAGACATCGGAGGGTGTGGCTGACGAGATATACTTCCTGCCCGTACAGCCCTATTTCGTAGAGAAGGTCATCCAGAAGGAACGCCCTGACGGCATCCTGCTGGCCTTTGGCGGACAGACAGCCCTGAACTGTGGTGTCGAGCTGTATAAGAGTGGCGTGCTGGAGAAGTATGGTGTGCGTGTGCTGGGAACTCCCGTGCAGGCCATTATGGACACAGAAGACCGTGAGCTCTTTGTGGAGAAGCTGAACGAGATAGACGTCAAGACCATCAAGAGCGAGGCCTGTGAGACCATAGAGCAGGCCCGTAAGGCTGCCAGTGAGCTGGGCTATCCCGTCATCCTGCGTGCTGCCTATGCCCTGGGTGGTCTGGGCTCTGGCTTCTGCGACAATGAGGAGGAGCTGGACAAGCTGGCAGAGAAAGCCTTCTCGTTCTCGCCCCAGGTGCTGGTGGAGAAGTCGCTGAAGGGCTGGAAGGAGATAGAGTATGAGGTGGTGCGCGACCGCTATGACAACTGCATCACCGTCTGTAACATGGAGAACTTCGACCCCCTGGGCATCCATACTGGTGAGTCGATAGTCATTGCTCCCTCACAGACGCTGACCAACTCAGAGTACCATAAGCTGCGTGCCCTGGCCATCAAGATTATCCGTCACATTGGCATTGTGGGCGAGTGTAACGTGCAGTATGCCTTCGACCCTCAGTCAGAGGACTATCGTGTCATTGAGGTCAATGCCCGTCTGAGCCGCTCCTCAGCACTGGCTTCCAAGGCTACAGGCTATCCGCTGGCCTTCGTCGCTGCCAAGCTGGGAATGGGCTATGGACTGTTTGAGCTCAAGAACTCAGTGACGAAGACCACCTCGGCCTTCTTTGAGCCTGCGCTGGACTATGTGGTGTGTAAGATTCCGCGCTGGGACCTGTCGAAGTTCCATGGTGTGGATAAGGAGCTGGGCTCCAGCATGAAGAGTGTGGGCGAGGTGATGGCCATTGGCCGCAACTTCGAGGAAGCCATCCAGAAAGGTCTGCGCATGATAGGGCAGGGCATGCACGGCTATGTGGAGAACAAGGAGCTGAGGATTGCAGACATTGACGCTGCCCTGCGTGAGCCTACTGACAAGCGCATCTTTGTCATCTCAAAGGCCATGCACCTGCCTGAGTACACCATCGACCGCATACATGAGCTGACGAAGATAGACAAGTGGTTCCTCTACAAGCTGAAGCATATCATTGACATTGACGAGCAGCTGAAGAAGTTTGCAGGGTACGCTGACTTCAACGACTTCTCTGAGTCCCCTGAGTTCTCTGAGCTGCTGAAGCAGGCCAAGGTGTATGGCTTCACCGACTTCCAGATAGCACGTGCCTTTGGACTGGAACAGAAGTCGGCCAGCATGCACCAGGCATCGCTGACAGTTCGCAACCGTCGTAAGCAGCTGGGCATCCTGCCTGTGGTGAAGCAGATAGATACCCTGGCGGCAGAGTATCCTGCACAGACCAACTACCTGTATCTGACCTATGGCTCTGCAGGCAGCAGCACTACAGGAAGTGGTGACATAGCGTATGAGCACGACGGGCGCAGCATCATTGTGCTGGGCTCTGGTGCCTATCGCATAGGTAGCAGCGTGGAGTTCGACTGGTGTGGTGTGCAGGCGCTGAATACCATCCGCAAGGAAGGCTGGCGCTCAGTCATGATCAACTACAACCCAGAGACCGTCTCTACTGACTACGACATGTGTGACCGTCTGTACTTTGACGAACTGACCTTTGAGCGCGTGCTGGACATCATCGATCTGGAACAGCCTCATGGTGTCATTGTCTCGACGGGTGGTCAGATTCCTAACAACCTGGCCATGTATCTGGACGAGCAGCAGGTGCCCATTCTGGGTACTTCAGCACAGGATATTGACGGAGCAGAGGACCGTGCCAAGTTCTCGCAGATGCTCAACGAGCTGGGTGTCAACCAGCCTGAGTGGAGTGCGCTGACCACCATGGAGGAGATTGACAGCTTTGTGGAGCGTGTAGGCTTCCCTGTGCTGGTGCGTCCCTCGTATGTGCTGAGTGGTGCTGCCATGAATGTCTGCTCAAACAAGGAAGAGCTGGAGCGTTTCCTGCAGCTGGCAGCAAACGTCAGCGAGGACCATCCTGTAGTGGTGTCGAAGTTCATAGAGCATGCCAAGGAGATAGAGATGGACGCTGTGGCCAGGGACGGTGAGATACTGGCCTATGCCATCAGTGAGCACATTGAGTTCGCTGGTGTCCACTCTGGCGACGCCACCATCCAGTTCCCACCACAGAAGCTGTATGTGGAGACAGTACGCCGCATCAAGCGCATCTCACGTCAGATAGCCAAGGCCCTGCACATCAACGGACCCTTCAACATCCAGTATATGGCTCGCGACAATGACATCCTGGTCATTGAGTGTAACCTGCGTGCCTCGCGCTCCTTCCCCTTTGTGTCGAAGGTGCTGAAGCTGAACCTCATTGAGCTGGCCACCAAGGTCATGCTGGGACTGCCTGTGGAGAAACCCTCGAAGAACCTCTTCGACCTTGACTATGTAGGCATCAAGGCGTCGCAGTTCTCCTTCAACCGTCTGCAGAAGGCCGACCCTGTGCTGGGTGTGGACATGGCCTCTACGGGCGAGGTGGGATGTATTGGCGACAATACCGACACAGCCCTGCTGAAGGCAATGCTGAGCGTAGGTCACAGGATTCCCAGGAAGACGGTGCTGCTGTCGACAGGTGGTGCCAAGCAGAAGGCTGAGATGCTGGACGCTGCACGTATGCTGGTAGAACATGGCTATGAGCTTTATGCTACTGGTGGCACGTCGAAGTATCTGGCTGACAATGGCATTGAGAACACCCTCGTTCACTGGCCCTCTGACCAGGGACAGCCACAGGCCCTCGACCTGCTGCATGAGCACAAGATAGACATGGTGGTGAACATCCCCAAGGACTTGACAACCCATGAGTTGACCAATGGTTATAAGATACGTCGTGCAGCCATTGACCTCAATGTGCCGCTCATCACCAACAGCCGACTGGCAAGTGCCTTCATTCATGCTTTCTGTACCGTTGGAACGGAGGGTATTGGCATTAAGTCGTGGAACGAATATAAGTAAAAAGTTAAGCAAATATTTGGCGTTATGCTAAATATTTGCTACTTTTGCAAACTGAATAACAACAAACCTCTAACAAAATGGAGTTAAACGAATCCTTTGAAAGTCAGATAAACCGAAGTGACTATAAGATCCTGATTGTTGACGACGTTATTAGTAACGTGCTGTTGCTCAAGATATTACTTACGAACGAGAAATTCCAAGTCTGTACAGCCAACAACGGTAATTCGTGCATAGAGCAGGCCAAGAAAGAGAAACCTGACCTGATTCTGCTAGACGTGATGATGCCAGACATCAGTGGCTTTGATGCTGCCGTTATCTTGAAAAAGGATCCTGAGACACTCGATATTCCCATCATTTTCCTGACAGCCCTGAACAACCCCAGCGACCTGGTGAAAGGTTTCCAGTGTGGTGCCAACGACTTCCTGACCAAGCCCTTCAACAAGGAGGAGCTGGTGATGCGTGTGATGCACCAGATTCAGCTGGTGGCTGCTAAGCGCATCATTGTGCAGCAGAATGAGGAATTGCGTCGCACCATCAATAACCGCGACAAGATGTACTCTGTCATTGCACACGACCTGCGCTCACCAATGGCCAGCATCCGTATGGTGCTTAACCTGGCTGTGAACGTGGTGTCGCCTGATGTGGTGGGGGATGAGATTTTTGGTTTGTTGGACAAGGCTAACCGTGAGTCTGAGGAAACCCACGACCTGCTGGACAACCTGCTGAAGTGGACCAAGAGCCAGACAGGTCGTCTGAATGTGGTTTATCAGGACCTTGACCTGGACGACATCGTGCCTGGTGTGGTTGACATCTTCAAGATGATAGCGGAGATGAAGAAGATAGACCTGCAGTATCTGCCAGCAGAAGAGAAACTGGTAGTACGTGCAGACAACGACATGATTAAGACGGTGATTCGTAACTTCCTGTCGAATGCCATCAAGTTTACGCCTGAGGGGAAGGGTATTGACGTGTTCTACAAACGTGATGGTGAGTTTGCACGCATCTGTGTTCGCGACCATGGTGTGGGTATTGCTGCCGACCGTGTGGACACCATTTTCCATAAGGGCGAGACTACCTACGGTACTGGTGGTGAGGAAGGCTCAGGTCTGGGTCTGCAGCTCTGTCAGGACTTTGCACGTAAGAATGGTGGCGACGCCTATGTGGAGTCAGTAGAGGGCGAGGGCTCAACCTTCAGCTTCACCATTCCACTCAAGAAGGACGAGTAAGAAAATGCTTAGCATGAAGAGATAAGAAAAGAGGAGCAGTCAGATGCTCCTCTTTTTGGTTTGTCAATTGTCGGACTACTTGTTTACTCTGATTTGAACAGGTCCTTGATGCCTCCGATGGAACCCATGAGGTTGGTGGCTTCGTAGGGCAGGTAGACGGTCTTGGTCTTGTCGCCGGAAGCCAGCTCCTCCAGCATCTGGATATACTTCTGGGCCAGCAGGTAGTTGGCAGGATTGGTAGACTTGCCTACAGCCTCCGTGATAAGCTCAATGGCCTTGGCTTCTGCCTCTGCCTTGCGGATACGGGCCTGGGCCTCACCCTCAGCATGCAGGATGGCTTGTTGCTTCTGGGCGTCAGCACGGTTTATGATGGCAGTCTTCTCACCCTCAGAGGCCAGAATCTCAGCAGCCTTCTCACCTTCAGAGGTCAGAATCTGGGCACGCTTGTTACGCTCAGCCTGCATCTGCTTCTCCATGGCGTTGAGCACGGTAGCAGGGGGAACGATATCCTGCAGCTCTACACGGTTGACCTTGACACCCCACTTGTCTGTAGCGTCGTCCAGCACAGCACGCAGCTTGGTGTTGATGGTGTCACGAGAGGTCAGCGTCTCGTCCAGCTCCATCTCACCAATGATGTTACGCAGGGTGGTCTGCGTCAGCTTCTCAATGGCGTTGGGCAGATTGGAAATCTCATAGACAGCCTTGAAGGGGTCAACAATCTGGAAGTAGAGCAGGGCGTTGATCTCCATCTGGATGTTATCCTTGGTAATCACGTTCTGCGAAGGGAAGTCATACACCTGTTCGCGCAGGTCTATGCTGTTGGAGTAGGCATAGCGTCCACGGGTGAGTACCACAATCTCCTTGGCGCGGTCGATGAAGGGGATAATGATGTTGATACCTGGCTTCAGGGTGGCATAGTAACGTCCCAGACGCTCGATAATCTTGGTTTCCGACTGAGGGATAATCACAAGGGCCATCTTAGCGAAGATGACGACCAGTACCACAATGGCGATTAATACGTAAGTCATAAAGTCCATAAATTTATAAAGTTAAAAAGTTGAATGTTTGGCGCTTAAAGTTGTTCCACGGTGATGATGGTGCTCTCGCGACTAACCACCCGCACGCTCTCACCCTCAGGAATGTCTGTGCCGGCTTTGCTGACAGCTTTCCACAGGTCACCGTCAATCTGCACATAGCCGTTGCCACCAGCCTTGATAGTCTCAGTCACTTTGCCTGTACGCCCCAACAGGGCATCGGCATTGCTGACACGCTTGTCTTCGCCTTTGTGCAGCCATCGTTTGGCGGCTGGCCTTACATACAGCAATGCCACAACGGACAGGACTACGAAGGTGAAGATCTGTTCTGTGATACTGCTGTCACGTAGTCCGGCATCAATAGCAGCTCCAAGTGCACCAATGGAAAAGCAGATGATGAAGAAATCGCCCGACATGAGCTCCAGAATCAGGCAGATGACGGCTATGACGGCCCATACCTGCCACATGTTTTGCAGAAAATACTCAATCATATTCGTACCTTTTTAGATGTTATTATGTGATTCATATCCATTCATCGTTTTTGTTGATGCAAAGTTAGGAAATATTTACCGTATATGCAAGAAAAAGTGTTTGCAAAAGTTCTCAAAGTGTCATTTGTGCACTTTTGCGAGGAAAAAGTTCCGTTGTTTGCAAGAATTTTAGTACCTTTGCAAACGTTTTTAACAATAGAGAATGACTATGAAGAAGATGATCCCAATTCTGATGACTGCATTCGCTGTGCTGTGTGCGTGCAACGAGAAGCCTACCCTGGCTGGCAGTGAGTTTAGTAACCCCAACGTGATGCCTGCCCTTGCCGACAGTACGTGGGCCGATTTCAAGGCTTCCGTAGACTATCAGGTTGACAGTATCAAACAAGCTGCCATCCCCCAGTTGGAAGAACAGGCTCAGCGCAAGCTGACTGACGAGGAACTGGCACAGCTGGACAAGGAGCTGGAAGAGCAGATGCAGGAGAAGTACGCTGAAGGTAAACACGAGGTTGACAGTTTGCAGAATAAGGTGGTGTTTGGCTTTGTACTCAACTTTGTTGACGACGAGCATATCACCATGGATGTCCGCCTGAAGGCTGAGGGAGAAGACGAGACAGAGAAGATAGAAGGAACCTACCAGTTGCAGGGCGATAAAGTCATACTGGCTTACGACGAGGCAAAAGATACGCTCCTGCTGAGTCCTGACGGCAAGACACTCATGGGCAGGTTCTACGGAAGCGACTATGCCTTGTCACTCGAAAAGACAAAATAACTCAAAAGAAACAATATTGAATAATGGGAAAGATTATACTGACGGGTGACCGTCCTACTGGCAAGCTCCACCTGGGCCACTATATAGGCTCGCTGCGTCGTCGTGTGGAGTTGCAGAATGCTGGCGACTATGAGAAGATGTTTGTGTTCATGGCTGATGTTCAGGCCTTGACGGATAATGCTGACAATCCTGAGAAGATTCGTCAGAACATTATCGAGGTGGCACTCGACTACCTCTCTGCAGGACTTGACCCAGAGAAGTGCGTGCTGTTCATCCAGAGCCAGATAACCGAGTTGGCAGAGCTGACTACCTATCTGATGAACCTGGTCAGCGTGAGCCGTGTGCAGCGCAACCCAACGGTAAAGACGGAGGTGAAGATGCGTGGCTTTGAGGGTGAGAGCATTCCCCTGGGCTTCTTCTGCTATCCTGTATCGCAGGCTGCAGACATTACGCTCTTCAAGGCTACCACCGTTCCTGCCGGCGAGGACCAGGAGCCTATGCTGGAGGTGACTCGCGAGCTGGTGCGTCGCTTCAACCAGATTTACGCACCTGTACTGGTGGAGCCTGAGATCATGCTGCCTGAGAACGCAACAGCACGTCGTCTGCCAGGAACTGACGGTAAGGAGAAGATGTCCAAGTCGCTTGGCAACTGCATCTACCTCTCTGACGATGCTGAGACTGTCTGGCAGAAGGTACGCTCCATGTATACCGACCCCACACACGTCAACCTGAACGACCCTGGTCACGTGGAGGGCAATGCCGTGTTCACCTATCTTGATGCCTTCTCCAAACCAGAGGACTTCCAGAACTACTGGCCTGAGTACCAGAACCTGGACGAGCTGAAGGAGCACTACCAGCGTGGTGGCTTGGGCGACATGAAGTGCAAGAAGTTCCTGAACCAGATTCTGAACGAGATGCTGGAGCCCATCCGTGTACGTCGCCATGAGTTTGAGCAGGACATTCCTGAGATTTACAATATCCTGAAGAAGGGAACAGAGAAGGCCCGCGAGACAGCAGCCCAGACTATGGATGAGGTTCGCAAGGCCATGCAGATAAACTACTTCGACGACGAGGAGTTGATACAGTCGCAGGCTGAGCGCTTCCGTGCCAAGTAGGAAGCAGGTAACTGACGCTTGCTCACATTACGATTGAAGGGTGCTCACATTACGACTGAGTGCCCTTCAGTCGTAATACGATTTCAGGTTACTCATAACGCATGGAGCGTGCTGGGTGAATGTGTGAGATGAGGAAGCTGGGTGCGATGAGCACAAACAGACAAATCAGCAGGGTGGCTGCATTAAGAGCTACGATGATGGGGATGTTCAGCTCCATGGGTGCTGTGTCGACGTAATAGCTGGCAGGGTCGAGGTGAATGAGTCCTGTATACTGTTGCAGCAGGACGACGCCGATGCCAATGATGTTGCCCCAAAGCAGTCCTCGCCCGATGATAAACACAGCAAACCAAAGGAACGTGTGTCGCACCATGGGGTTGCGCATACCCAGAGCCTTCAGGATGCCTATCATCTGCGTACGTTCAAGGATAATGATCAGCAAGCCGCTAATCATGGTGAAACCTGCCACAGCAACCATCAGGACCAGGATGATCCAGACATTGATGTCGAGCAGTGAGAGCCAGGAGAAGACGTGAGGGTAGGCGTCGTAAATGGTCTGCGAGGTGTAAATCTCACCATACTTGTCCTTATTGCGATTCACATGCTCCACAATAAGCTGTGCCGTCTCGTCTATGCGGTCGAAATCCTCCACCAGTATCTCAGCACCACTACATTGGTCTGGAAACCAGCCATTGAGCTTGATGGGGACACTCAGGTCGGTAAAACACAGCGTCTGGTCGAACTGCGTCATATTGGTCTGGTAAATGCCCTTGATGGTGAACTTGCGGGCTCGCACGTCATTGTTGCCAATGAAGTAGGCATACACACGGTCGCCTGCCTTCAGGTGCAGCTTGTCAGCCATCATACGGGAGATGAGCAACGGGTAGTCAGACTTCTCGCTGGTGAACTTGGGCATCTCACCCTCCACCAGGTTCTTCTCCAGGAAACTCACGTCGTAGTCGCAGCCTATGCCCTTGAAACCTACACCCAGGAAGTCTGCGTCTGTCTTGAGGATTCCCTGCGTCAGGGCAAAGCGTTCCACATGGCGCACACCCTGCATCTTCTGGATAGACGTATACAGCGAGTCGCTGAAGCTGATGGGAGCAGGACTGGCCGTTTGCTGCGTCATCCAGTTCTGAATCTGGATATGGCTGCCAAACCCCACCACCTTGTCGCGAATGGTATGCTTGAATCCAAAGACCACGCTGACGGTGACTATCATCACAGCCAGACCTATGGCCACGCCAATGGTGGCAATACGAATGGCAGGACGACTGACCTCACGGCGCTGGTCCTCAGAGCCATTAATGCGACGAGCTATGAATAGGGGAAGATTCAAGCTGAATAGACAATTTAGAATGATGGTAATTGGTAACCTTGTTGTCTTACTCTTCCTTGCGTCCAGGATAGGCCTCAAGAGCTTTGCGCAGCACAAAGAGCGCACGCTCCAGGTCTTCCTTCTTCAGCACGTAGGCAATACGCACCTGGTCAATACCAGCACCAGGCGTGGTGTAGAAACCTGCTGCAGGAGCCATCATCACCGTCTCGCCCTCATACTCGAAGTCAGCCAGACACCAGCGACAGAACTTCTCAGCGTCGTCAACAGGCAACTTGGCTACGGTATAGAAAGCTCCCATGGGGATGGGCGAGTAAACGCCAGGAATACGATTCAATCCGTCAATCAGGCACTTACGACGCTCTACATACTCATCATAGACGTCGCGCAGATACTCCTCTGGCGTGTCCAGCGAAGCCTCTGCCACGATCTGACCGATGAGGGGAGGGGAGAGTCGGGCCTGACAGAACTTCATCACAGCCTTGCGCACCTCAGCGTTCTTCGTAATGAGGGCTCCAATGCGGATACCACATTCTGAGTAGCGCTTCGACACAGAGTCAATGAGAATGACGTTCTGCTCGATGCCTTCCAAATGGCATGCAGAGATATAGGGAGAACCCGTATAGATGTACTCACGATAAACCTCGTCAGAGAACAGATACAGGTCGTACTTCTTCACCAGGTCGCGAATCTGGTTCATCTCACGACGGGTGTAAAGATAGCCTGTGGGGTTGTTGGGGTTGCAAATCATGATGGCCCTTGTACGGTCATTGATGAGCTCTTCGAACTTCTCGACCTTTGGCAGCGAGAAACCTTCCTCAATGGTGGTGGCAATGGTGCGAATCTTAGCTCCGGCAGAAATGGCAAAGGCCATGTAGTTAGCATAGGCAGGCTCAGGCACAATAATCTCGTCGCCAGGATTGAGGCACGAGAGGAAGGCAAAGAGCACAGCCTCAGAACCGCCAGAGGTAATGATGATGTCGTCTGCTGTTACATTGATATTGTATTTCGCGTAGTAGTCTACCAGCTTCTCACGATAGCTCAGGTAGCCCTGCGAGGGTGAATACTCAAGGATGGAGCGGTCTATCTGCTTCAGCGCGTCCAAGCCCACCTTAGGAGTAGGCAGGTCAGGTTGGCCGATATTCAAGTGATATACCTTGGTTCCACGTTTTTTTGCTGCGGCAGCCAGAGGGGCGAGTTTCCTGATTGGCGACTCGGGCATCTCCAGTCCACGTACTGATATTTCCGGCATTGTCTTGTCTAATTTACGTAAATCGCGTGCAAAGTTAGTGCAAATTGAGCGAAATACAAAGAAAAATGTGTTTTTTTTCTTAATAAGGAGAGAGGTAAAAGTAAAAAAAATGCTTTCGCTCTAAAAATAAAGTGAAAAATGAATCGTAAATTATGATTTATTTTGTACTTTTGCGCATCCAAACTGGTATAAGTATGAATTACGAAGAACTGTTGGCTGCCCGAAACGACGGCAAAAAGAGCAAGAGCCTACTGCCCATAGGCGGATACTACCGTGAACAGGTGAACGGCAAGTGGCGTGGAATGGTTGACATCCATCCTGAACTGATTTCCAACATCGCCTTCACCAAGGCATTGGAGGCAGAGTGTGAGAGAAACAAAACACTGGGTAACCATCGTCAGATACACTTCACACCCATTGTGTCCGATGGCGAGGTGAAGCAGCTGGAGCTGGAGTTAGGCAACTACCAGACCTTCGAGCAATTGCTGTTGGACAATCCTGCCGTGGTGGCAGAGAAAGGGTTTACAGACAATGTCCTGTCGTCGTTGGTAGAGGTGACTTCTTATCTGCACAAGCAGGGCATCAAGCACATCTGCTACTCGCCCAAGACAGTTTTTGCCCGCAAGGGTGACAACGGTCTTATGTTGCTGTCGCATGGTGAGTTCTACCTGAACATGAGCGACCTGAAGAGCTTCTATGGTGACGATGTCCAGTATGTAGCTCCTGAGGTGTTGGAGAATGGTACTATCGACGAGCGTTGCGACATCTATAGTATAGGTAAGTTCATGCTGAGCCTGTGCGACAAGTCTGACCTGCCTTTTGAATACAGGTCTGCGCTAAAGAAAGCTGTCAGCGAGTCGCCTGAAGACCGTTTCAGTACACCAGAGGACTTGCTGAAGGCTGTTCAGACCCGTCGCAACACAATCAAGTCGGTCATCACTTTTGCCGTCGCCTGTGTGTTGGCACTCCTGTGCATAACCCTTTATTTCGATATGTTCCCTGAGTCGAGCCCTGTCGAGTTTGTCAAGCCTGCTCCCCGTCAGGCTACTGACGACCTGTTGGACGACGGCTTTGACCCTGCAGAGCTGGGTGTGACGAGTGACGGTGACTCGCTGGTTATCAACGAGGAAGCCCAGCAGCGCGACTATCAGGCTAAGGCCGAGGAGATATTCCGCAAGAAGTATGAGAAGGAGGCCGACCGCATCCTCTCTAAGATTTATAACAAGTCGTACATGAACAACAGCGAGAAGAAGTTTATGGCGGAGAGTGAGTCTACCATCGATGAACTGATGAAGGCCCAGAGTAACATCGGTTCAGAGGCAGGCCTGTCGCCAGAGCGCTCCCAGCTGATAGCCACAGAGATTATAGAGCGTGTGACCAATCAGAAGAAGAAGGCCATTGGCGCCACCAACAGCCAGGGTGTCCAGTTGCCTCAGAAATAAGCAAAACAATAACAAGACAAAATAGAATAATGAGATCAAGAACAGCAATTTGGTTTGAGTGCAAGATTTCCTACGAGAAAGTCATGGAGGACGGCTTGCAGAAGAAGGTTAGTGAGAACTATGTCGTTGACGCCCTCTCGTTCACAGAGGCCGAGAATCGCATCATGGAGGAGATGTCCTCTTACATCAGCGGCGAGTTCACCATCAAGGATATAAAGATAGCACCCTATAAGGAGATTTTCTTCTCTGACGAGGAAATGGCCGACCGTTGGTATAAGACCAAGCTCCAGTTCATTACCATTGACGAGAAGACTGAGAAGGAGAAGCGTTCCAACGTCAACTACCTCGTTCAGGCAGGCACCTTGAAGGGAGCTGTCGGCAATATTGAGAGCGTGATGGGAACCACTATGGTTGACTACGTCATTGCCTCTGTCTCAGAGACCACGCTGATGGATGTCTTTGAGTATGGTAAGAACGACATGCCTGAAGCAGAAGCTAACGGCTAACAGCGAATGGTCCATAGCATGGAATACGACGTTAAGGGAAATCTCAGACAAGTATTAGCTAATTTGCCACAGGGTGTTCGCCTTGTGGCAATTAGTAAGTATCATCCCAACGAGTATATTGAGGCTGCTTACGAGGAAGGTCAGCGCATCTTTGGCGAGAGTCATGAACAGGAGCTTCGTGGCAAGCATGAGACGTTACCCAAGGATATCCAGTGGCACTTTATTGGTCATTTGCAAACCAACAAGGTCAAGTATATTGCTCCTTATGTGACCATGATAGAGGCTGTTGACTCGTTAAAGCTACTTCGCGAAATTGACAAGCAAGCTGCTAAGTGTGAGCGTGTTATCGACGTGTTGCTTGAGCTCCACATTGCCGAGGAAGAGACCAAGTATGGACTGACACCTGACGCCCTTCGTGCGTTGCTGGCCTCTGGTGAATGGCGCGAGCTGAAGCATGTACGCATCTGTGGTCTGATGATGATGGCATCGTATGTGGACGATGAGGATCAGATACGTTCAGAGTTCCGCCTCTCGCGCAATCTCTTCGACGAGGTAAAGGCTGAGTATTTTGCTGACTGCGACTATTTCTGTGAGCGCTCCTGGGGTATGAGCCACGACTATCCAATTGCCGTTCAGGAAGGTAGTACCATGGTACGCGTAGGAACCACCATCTTCGGCCCTCGCGTCTATTAGTCACTTGTCACTTCTCCCTGAACACATATTGTCCACGCTTCATGTTTCCCCAGTGGATAGCATGCTTGGGACAATGGTGATAGCAAGCCAGACAATTGGTACAGCTGCCGTCGTGCTTCCAGCGTGGCGGCAGTTCTTTGATATCGTCCACAGGACAGAGCTTCTGACAGAGCCCACATCGGATACAGGCATTCTCGTCTACCCAGAACTTCTCGTCCGTAATCAGGTGCTTGTTGTAGTAGCCGCCAATGACGTAGGTGTAGGTATAGGGAATGGCCCCACGAATCAGCTCCACCACGCCCCTCTGCTGGTCTTTCACCACCTGGCAGATGCGCTTGACGGTACTGCGTGCCTTCTCTATCTTCTCCCGTTCACGTTCTTTGGTGTCCAGGTGCAGGAAGGAGAAACAGACATTCGACTCAGGCATCAGCACAGCAAACATCGACTGCGTCTGGAAACCCTTCGCGCCCAGTTCTTTGTTCAGAATACGCATAGCGTGTCCCATATTGTCGCCGCAGGTGGTGACGGCAAAGACGTAATCCACGTTGCTGAAGGACGCATTTCTGATGAATTGGCGCACTATCTTTGGTGGTTGCCAGCCATGGGTGGGGAAACAGAACCCCAGTCGCTCACCCTCAGCAAGGGTGTATTCCTGTGACGCCTTCTTCAGCTCGTCGGGAATGTAGCACAATTGCTCACCTGTCGCTTCAGCCAGCTGCTGAGCCACCCATTTCGTGTTGCCTGTTCCAGAAAAATAGAAAATCATGGTGCAAAGTTACGATTTTTTTTGTACTTTTGCACCCGCTATGCGATATTTTATCTGGTTTAGCTATGATGGTACCCTGTATCACGGGTGGCAGGTACAACCTAATGGGGTGACGGTGCAGAGCGAGTTGCAGCGCTGCCTGTCGCTGCTGTTGCGCGAGGAGGTGACTGTTACCGGGGCAGGACGTACGGATACAGGTGTTCACGCCCGTCGTATGGCAGCCCACTTCGACACGGAGGCTGCTTTCGACCCCCAACTGCTGACACACAAGCTCAACGGGCTGCTGCATCAGGATATTGGAGTCTACCAGATAGAGCCAGTCTCGCCTGACCTTCATGCACGTTTCTCTGCTGTGGCACGCACCTATCACTATTACGTCCACACCCGCAAGGACCCCTTCATCCGTCATTTCTCACTCGAGCTGCACTATCAGCTGGATTATCAGTTGATGAATGAGGCAGGGCGCATCCTTCTGGAATATGAGGACTTTGGTGCTTTCTGCAAGGCAGGCAGCGACGTCAAGACTACCTTGTGCCACGTGACACACGCCCAATGGCACCAGACGTCAGCTACCACATGGTATTTTGAGATAACGGCTAACCGTTTCCTTCGCAATATGGTTCGTGCGGTGGTAGGCACACTCGTCGAGGTGGGACGTGGAAGAATGTCGCTTGACGACTTCCGCAAGGTGATAGAGGGTAAGAAGCGCACACAGGCAGGTGAGTCTATGCCTGCCAAGGCCTTGTTCCTTGAGAACGTCGAGTATTGAATTCAGAACGAAGATTGAAGATTATTCAGGATGTGGTTACTATTAGCATTTATGTCTGCAGCACTCTTAGGCTGCTACGATTCGTTTAAGAAAGAGGCTTTGCACAAGAATGCCGTCATTCCTGTCCTCTTCCTCAATACGCTGTTCTCGTCGCTCATCTTCCTGCCGTTCATCCTATTGAGTGCCAACACCGATGTGCTCGACGGCTCCATGTTCCACGTAGCCTCAGGAGGTTGGGAGATGCACAAGTACATCCTGCTTAAGGGACTGATAGTGCTGTCCAGCTGGATTCTCGGCTACTTCGGCATGAAGCATCTGCCCCTGACCATTGTGGGACCCATCAACGCCACACGCCCTGTGATGGTGCTTGTTGGAGCCCTGCTTGTCTTTGGTGAGCGTCTGAACCTGTGGCAATGGATAGGTGTATTGCTGGCCATCGTTTCGTTCCTAATGTTGAGTCGAAGCGGCAAGAAGGAAGGTATCGACTTCAAACACGACCATTGGATATGGATGATAGTGGGAGCTGCAGCCCTGGGGGCTATCAGCGGGCTCTACGACAAATACCTGATGGCTCCCGTCGAGAGTGGGGGCGTAGGCCTGGATCGTATGATGGTGCAGTCGTGGTACAACATCTATCAGTTTTTCATGATGCTGACGGTGTTGTTTCTGGTGTGGTGGCCCCATCGCGAGGAGACGACGCCCTTCCACTGGCATTGGTCCATCATCTGCGTCAGCATCTTCCTCTCGACAGCCGACTTCATGTATTTCTACTCGTTGTCGCTGCCCGATGCCATGATTTCCATCGTGTCAATGGTACGAAGGGGTAGTGTGGTGGTAAGCTTCCTGTTTGGTGCAGCCTTTTTCCACGAGAAGAACCTCAAGGCCAAAGCCGTCGACCTGGCGTTAGTCCTGCTGGGAATGATCTTCCTCGCTATTGGCTCCGCGTAGGATGATGCTGGTGGCACCAAGGGTAAAGAGGGTGCCATCCTCAATGATGCGACGCTCACGGGGCTGAAGCTCCACGTCGCCTACGAAAGTCCCTGTATTGCTGTTGTTGTCGAAGAGCGTGTAACGCAAGCCGCCTTTCTTGTTGTGGCTTACGTTCAGCGTGCAATGGTTCAGGTCTACGCTGGGGTCTACCGTCTCAAAGGTACAGTTGGCTGGATTGCCTTTCTGGTAACGTCCTATGACGTTGTCGCCCATCTTCAGGGGGATGACCTGCTTGTAGTGGAACACATTCTCTATCACGACAATGCTTCCACACTGGCTGTTGGCAGTCTGTTCCTCGCTGTTGGCGTTTTCCTCCTTCTGGGTGTCGCGGAGCTTGGAGACACCCATGCGAATGCCAAACTCTCGCCCACACTGGTCACATTTGAACACCAGCGACTGACCAGCCTCGTATCGAGTCTCGTCAAAGATGATATAGTTGTCGCACTTGGGGCATCTTACACGCTTCATTTTCCCCCTTTGATTCTTTTAATGATGAAATAAAATGCTTAACCTTGAATCTTGTAGACCCATGCATCGCCGAACTCCTCGTGGCTGGCCATCTTGTTCAGCTGTCGGTAAGCTTCTGACTCTGATGCATAGGCTCCGAAGATGACGCGAACGACGTTGTTGTGAATATAGACCTCTGCTTCCTCGAAACCACGTTTCTTCAATTGCTGCACGTAATCCTCGGCATTGCTCTTTCTCACCTGGCTGGCCAGCACGATGCAATAGGGTTGCTGGGGTGACTCTGCCACCTTGGCGGGAGCCATCTTCACAGGTTCCTCCGTCGTAGCCTTCACGGGCTCGGCAGGCTTTTCCTCGCTCTTGGCTACCACCTTCTGCGCAATGGTGTCCACCACAGGCGTGGCAGGCATCATATTTGTGTCTTGAGGTATGAGCTTGTAGAGCAGGTTGTTTTGCAACTGGCTCATGGTTCGTGTTCCAAGGTCGCTGTTGGCAATGGGCGTTACCATCACAAAGAACGCAATGATGGCAGCGGCAACAGCCACTGTATTGCGAATCCAAGACATCTTAATCTGGATGGCGCGGTCATCATCTTCCGTATCGTTATCGGTAAACTCCAGCAGGGTGGGGCTCTGGGGCTCCTCTTCCTCTGCCGCCGGTGCTGGATCTGTTACTGTAGCCACCATTGCAGGTGCTGCCTCTCGCTGCTCCTTCAGGGTGGGGAAGGCGCAACAGCCCAGGCCATAGTATTCAGGCGACAGGATTCCTGCCTCGCAGGGCTCAAACAGGTAGTTGCCCTCGCTGTTGACGGTCAGCGTACCAATGTCGTCAAGTGTGAAGCTACCCTCATTCAGCAGCTCTTGCTTCAGGGTCTCCACCTCTTCCTCTATACGGCGTAGTGCCTCCGGATAGCTGATGTCGTAGGCATTGACATACGATTGAACCAGCAGCGAGTCGTTGATGCGCAACTGTGGGTTGAAGCCCAGCGTACGCGTCGGTGGTAGCCACATGTGGTCGCGCTCGTCGTAGCGAGCTCCCACCTGATGAGCCACAAAGCCACCGAATTCCGGCACAATGACGCAATCGTTGTCCAACAACAGTATTTCGATATGTCTTCCGAGTTCAATCACGGTGCAAAGATATAATAAAATTTTGATATGAACAAATAAAAGCGTACTAAATAATTTCAACTTCCTAAAATTCTGAAAATAATTTGGTATTTTGCTCAGATTCTATTATCTTTGCACCAAACAAATAGGTAAAAAAGGGAGAATGGAATTCAAGAAAACCACCATCGAAGGTGTGTATATTATTGAGCCTCGGGTATTTAACGATTCGAGAGGTTATTTCTTTGAGGCTTGGAAGAAGCAGGAGTTCGAAGCCAACATCGGTCCTGTGGAATTCATTCAGGATAACGAGTCCAAGTCCAGCTATGGTGTCTTGCGTGGGCTTCACTACCAGAAAGGCGAGTTCAGCCAGGCCAAGCTGGTGCGTGTCATCAAGGGCCGCGTACTCGACGTTGCTGTCGACCTGCGCAAGTCAAGTCCAACCTTCGGAAAACATGTAATGACAGAGCTGAGCGACGAGAACAAGCGCCAGTTTTTCATACCCCGTGGCTTTGCCCATGGCTTCCTGGTGCTGAGCGACGAGGCCATTTTCACCTATAAGGTCGATAACGTCTATGCCCCTCAGGCCGAGGCAGGCATCCGTTGGAACGACCCCGACGTGGGCATCCAGTGGCCCATTGCGCCCCAGCAGGTACTCACCAGCGACAAGGACCTCAAACAGCCCCTCCTGCGTGACGCCGATGTATTCGAGTAATCATTTAAAGATGTATTCTACTATATTCCGTATTGTTCTCTCCTGTCTGCTGGCAGTCCTCATGGTAGGCTGTACGAAGAAGCAGCAACCCGTTGCCGAACGCGAGGAGAGCCGTGAGGCCAAACGCCTGTTGCAGGGTGTCTGGCTCGATGCCGACACAGAGACCGCTGTCTTCCAGATGAAAGGCGACACCGTTTTCTATGCCGACTCCACCTCTATGCCTGCCTATTTCAAGGTCGTCGACGACACGCTTTATATAGGCTCCTCGGGCAGCTACTATATTGAGAAGCAGACCGAGCACTTGTTGTGGTTCAAGAGTCCCTCAGGCGAGACCTCTAAGTTTGTCAAGAGTGACGACCAGGAGTTAGGACAGCTTTTCGTGCAGGCCAAGCCCCAGATACTGACGCTCACCGAGGTACTGAAGCGCGACACGGTGGTCTTTTATAATAATGAACGCTACCATATTTATATAGCCATCAATCCCACCAAATACAAGGTGTTGCGCCACACGCTGAACGAAGATGGCCTGGACGTGGAGAACGTCTACTACGACAACATCATCCACCTGAGCATTTTCCACGGTTCCGCCCAGCTCTTCTCGCGCGACTTCCGCAAGGCGCTCTACCAGAAGAAGGTGCCAGATCAGGTGCTCACGCAGTCCATCCTTAACAACATGGAGTATGACAAAGTCGACTCCCAGGGCTTCCACTTCCGCTCCTCCGTCTGTGTGCCCGATGACGCGTCGTGCTATATGGTGGGCCACACCGTTTCTTTCAAGGGAGAACTCACCACTCAAGTGCTTGAATATTGAAGGTAACACTCTTGCAAACCGACATCCGCTGGGCCCAACCTGAGGCGAACATCAGCGAGGCCCGCAACCTGCTCTCACAGCATGAGGGCAGCGACCTTTATGTGTTGCCTGAGATGTGGAGCACGGGGTTTGCCACCGAGCCTGAGGGCGTTGCTGCCGACGAGGCTTCCAACGCGGCTTTCCAGTGGATGCACGACGAGGCCTGCAGTCGTCGTTGCGCCCTTTGCGGCAGCCTGGCCATCCGTTGTGCCGATGGCACCTACCGTAACCGCCACTACTTCGTTGACGGATGCTCCGACAGCGTGTCCTTCTACGACAAGCACCACCTCTTCACCTATGGCCACGAAGACCGTTACTACACGGCAGGCACCGAGCCCGCCATTGTCAGCTACGAGGGTTTTCGTCTGCAGCTGCTTACGTGCTACGATCTGCGCTTTCCCGTATGGAGCCGCTATCGCGAGGGACATGAGTTCGACGCCATCATCGTCGTGGCCAACTGGCCCGAGAACCGTCAGGCTGCCTGGCAGGTGCTGACGCGTGCCCGTGCCGTAGAGAACCAGTGCTACCTGGTGGGTGTCAACCGTGTGGGAGCCGACCGCTACAGCCATTACAAAGGATGCTCCTGCGTCATTGACTGCTATGGCAAATGCCTTGCCCAATGCCGTCCTGACCAGGTGCAGGCTTTGACAGTCGAACTCGACTTGCAGGAGCTGCAGCGCAGGCGTTCCAAGTTCCGCGTATTGGACGACCGTGACGAATTCTGCCTGAAGAGCAAGTAAAGGGAACCACTTTCGGCCATAAAACTAAAATAAATCTTAATTTATTTCGCTGTTTCATTAAAAAGCAGTACCTTTGTACGGTTTTATAAAATAGGTAAAAACGCGTCAGCGGGCTTAAAAAGTGCCTTAAACGCAAAATTACCAAATTTGTGAATAGTTAATTTGTAAGTACGTAAATAGTAAATAATAAAGATGGATCAAACTTTTGACAACGACAGAATTGTAAAAATCAACATTGAGGAGGAGATGAAATCCTCCTACATCGACTATTCGATGTCTGTTATCGTGGCTCGTGCCCTGCCCGATGTGCGTGACGGCTTCAAGCCCGTACATCGTCGCATCCTGTACGGCATGATGGGCATCAATAACGTTTCCACACAGCCTTATAAGAAGTGCGCCCGCGTCGTCGGTGAGGTACTTGGTAAGTATCACCCCCACGGCGACTCCTCCGTCTACGGAGCCCTGGTGCGTATGGCCCAGGAGTGGAACATGCGCTACACGCTGGTTGACGGACAGGGTAACTTCGGTTCTGTAGACGGTGACTCGCCTGCAGCCATGCGTTACACCGAGTGCCGCCTCTCGAAGATGGGCGAGCACATCATGGACGACCTGGAGAAGGACACCGTAGACATGGTCAACAACTTCGACGACTCGCTCCAGGAGCCCAGCGTCATGCCTACCAAGATTCCTAACCTGCTGGTCAACGGTGGTAACGGTATTGCCGTAGGTATGGCCACCAATATGCCAACCCATAACCTTGCTGAGGTCATCGACGGCTGCTGCGCCTATATTGACAATCCCGACATTGACACCGACGGACTGATGAAGTTCATTCCCGGTCCTGACTTCCCCACGGGAGCCTATATTTACGGACTCGCTGGCGTACGCGACGCCTACGAGACAGGTCGAGGACGTATCGTGATGCGTGCCAAGGCCGAGATTGAGAGCACCGAGACCCACGACAAGATTGTCGTCACCGAGATTCCCTATGGTGTCAACAAGGCCGACCTGGTGAAGTATATTGCCGACCTGGCCAATGAGCACAAGATAGAAGGTGTGGCCAACGTCAACGACGAGTCAGGTCGTCAGGGCATGCGTATTGTCGTCGACTGCAAGCGCGACGCCAATGCCAACGTGCTGCTTAACAAGCTGTTCAAGATGACAGCCCTGCAGAGCTCGTTCTCTGTCAATAATATCGCCCTGGTGAAGGGTCGTCCCCGTCTGCTCTCACTCAAGGAGTGCGTCAAGTACTTCGTGGAGCACCGTCACGACGTCACCATCCGCCGTACCAAGTACGACCTGCGCAAGGCTCAGGAGCGTGCTCACATTCTGGAGGGCTTGATCATCGCCGTCAACAACATCGACGAGGTGGTACACATCATCCGCAACTCCAAGACGCCCAGCGACGCCCAGCGCAACCTGGAGGCCCGCTTCGAGCTGGACGAGCTGCAGTCGAAGGCCATTGTCGATATGCGCCTCTCACAGCTCACAGGCCTGCGTGTCGACCAGCTGCACCAGGAGTACGACGACCTCATGAAGCTCATTGCCGACCTTGAGGAAATCCTCAACAACCCC
Organism: Prevotella sp.; assembly: GCA_017389705.1. Classification (GTDB taxonomy): domain Bacteria; phylum Bacteroidota; class Bacteroidia; order Bacteroidales; family Bacteroidaceae; genus Prevotella. Next base: position 19,320 of record JAFPEE010000168.1, on the reverse strand, counting down.
GAGCGCTGCAAGCAGGTGATGAAGGACGAGCTGCAGGAAGTCAAGGAGAAGTATGGCGATGAGCGTCGTACTGAGATTATCCCCTTCGACCACGAGTTCAACGCTGAGGACTTCTATCCCGACGACCCCGTAGTCATCACCATCTCGCACATGGGCTACATCAAGCGCACCAAGCTCGACGAGTTCCACGAGCAGGGCAGGGGAGGCGTAGGCGCCAAGGCTGCACGTCACCGCGACAACGACTTCACCGAGTACATCTATCCCGCCACCATGCACAACACGCTGCTCTTCTTCACCCAGAAGGGACGCTGCTACTGGCAGAAGTGCTACGAGATTCCCGAGGGCGACAAGAACTCCAAGGGCCGCGCCATTCAGAACATGCTCAACATTGAGCCCGACGATGCCGTCAATGCCGTGCTGCGCATCAAGAACTTCGGCGACGACGAGTTCCTCAAGTCACACTACGTCGTCTTCGCCACCAAGCAAGGCATCATCAAGAAGACCCGCCTCGACCAGTATAGGAATGTACGTGCTGCAGGTGTCCGCGCCATCAACATCAACGAGGGCGACGAGGTGGTAGGCGTACGCCTCACCAACGGCCATAACGAGCTGTTGCTGGCTAACCGTAATGGACGCGCTGTACGCTTCGACGAGAACGACATCCGCTCTATGGGACGCGTCTCGACAGGTGTCATCGGTATGCGACTTGACGGAGGCGACGACGAGGTGGTAGGCATGGTATGCGTCAACGACCCCACCGTGGAGACCATCATGGTTGTCTCAGAAAACGGCTACGGCAAGCGCTCCGAGGTCGAGGACTATCGTAAGACAGCCCGTGGTGCCAAGGGTGTCAAGACCCTCGCCGTCACCGAGAAGACAGGTCGTCTGGTAGCCATCAAGGTCGTCACCGACGAGAACGACCTCATGATTATCAACAAGTCAGGCATCCTGATCCGCCTCAAGGTGGCCGACGTCCGCGTCATGGGCCGTGCCACCCAGGGCGTCCGACTCATCAACCTCACCAAGAAGAACGACACCATCGCCAGCGTCTGCAAGGTGATGCATTCGCAGGCCGAGGAAGAAGTCGTCGAGGAGGCACAGATTGTCGATGAGGAGCTTACAGACGAAGCTAACGATACCCCGCAGATCGAGACTCCCGAAAACGAGTAAAATAACTAAATTCTTAAATCAATAAAAATTGTTCAATTTCAAAATCGAAACGCTTATGAAAAAGTTGATGATGATGGCAATGATGTTCGTAGCAAGCACTACGGCCTTTGCCGGTGACAGCGATGCCCTCAAGGCAATCATGAAATCCAAGGACTATGCCGAGGCAGCACAACTGCTGAAGCAGAACCTCGCCCAGTTGGCTGACAACGCCGAGAAAGCGAAAGCCTACAACAAGCTCGTTGACCTGGCTATGGCCAAGGTGACCAACGAGACCGGTACCATTGCCGAGAACCAGCTTTCAGCACAGATGGGCTCCGACAAGGTGAAGCCCTACGACACCCTCGGACTCGCCAACAGCATCTGCGACGCTATTGAGAACGCCATCGAGTGCAACAAATACGACCAGCTGCCCAACGCCAAGGGCAAGGTCAGCCCCAAGTTCAGCGAGAAGAACGCAGAACGCATCTGGACCGTACGTCCCAACCTGGTCAACATCGGCCAGAGCGAGGCACAGAAGGGTAACGACGCTGGTGTGCTCAAGTACTGGGGCGCCTTCGTTGACTCAGCAGAAGAGCCCTTCTTCGCTGCTATGGACCACAATGCCGAGAAAGAGTACATCGGACAGGTAGCCTTCTTTGCAGGACGCTATGCCTTTCAGGCACAGCAGATTGAGCGCGCCAACAAGTACTTCGAAGTAGCCAAGCGCGACCCACAGCAGAAGGCCGACGCCATCAACTTCCAGCTCTACGCTATGCGCAGCCTGCTGAAGACCCGCGAGGACTCACTCTCATACGTCAACCAGCTCAAGCAGATGTACGAGCAGGAGCCCGAGAACGACGTAGTGCTCGACGGTCTGAACTCAATGTACGAAGGCATGAAGGACAAGGCTGCACAGACAGCACTCCTCGACAGCCACCTCGCTAAGTTCCCCAACTCGTTCACCGCACTGGCCAACAAGGGCCTCATGGCTGTCAACGACAACAACGCCGAGGAAGGTGCCAAGTGGCTCCGCAAAGCCTCAGAGGCTAAGCCCGACAACCCCGTTGTCTGGACCTATCTGGGAGCCTGCCTGAGCGTGCTCGCTGCCAACGCTGCCGACAATGCTACCGGCATGAAGTTCTACGACGAGGCCATCGCTGCCTTTGACAAGGCCAAGGAGCTCGATCCCACCAAGGCACAGGCCAACTGGGGCTACAACCGCTACCAGGCTTACTATGGCCGCTACGGTGCCGACGACCCCAAGACCAAGGCTGCCGAGGCTGACAAGTAAATCTTCTTGTCAAGGCTTTTTAGCTGACAAGTAAATCTTCTTGTCAAGGCTTTTTAGCTGACAAGTAAATCATAAGAAAATCCCAATAAGAAAGACAGGTTGAGCCCACGGCCAACCTGTCTTTTTTACACAGTACACAAAAGGAAAGTGTTAAAAAACGCCTCAAAAAGGCACTTAATGTTACTTGTTACCTGTTACTTTGTTACTTTCGCATAAAAAAGCCCCCTGTCCTAACGGACAGGGAGCCATACCTAAAATTAAGGATTTGGGGTGTTCTCGGGGAAGCCCTGAGCTGCGCGGAACTCCTGAAGAGTAGCCTTCGCGGTGGCGTACTTCTTCTTTTTGGGGTCCGTCTCGGTAGGCGTCAGGTCGATGCCCTGCGGATCCATGATGAGGTTCACCACAGGCGCTACCTGCATCTTCAGATACGACTTGGAGGTCAGGTCGTTCAGCGAGTCACTCTGGGGAGTGAAACGCAGATGGATGCCTGCCAGGACGTCCAGCGGGTTCACCTTCGTGTCCAGCAGCTGGGCCTTGGTGAGACCGTTCTTCTGGTTCTCTGCGGTGCCGTAGAAGATGCCCAGGCCGTCGATCTTGATGGGCTGACCCTGTGCTACGAGCTCGGGGATACACTCGCCCAGCTTCTTCAGCACGGCTGCGATGGCCTCACGACCTACGGCGCAGTTGTGGTGTACGATGTGGTCCACCAGACCCTCGTTGGTCAGCGTCTCGGCATTGTGAGCCTTGGCGTAGTACTTACCGTAGCCCGTAGAGGTTTGGTTGTTGTTCTTGACGAAGTCAATAGGATACTGAATACTGTTTACTGCCATTGTTGTAAGATTTTTAAGTTAAACATAGGATTTTTTAAAGCTGCGCCACCGGGGGCTTTTGCGCTGGTCTCGGACTGTCCATGACCGGTCTTCGGACTGTCTTTGCCTCGTCTTCGGACAAACTCCGCTCCGTCCTCGCTTGGACGGTTCTAGCCAGCCGTGCACTGCCAGCCTGGAGTCGCCTGCCCCCGAATCGCAAGGCAAAGGTACGACTATTTTCTCAAACCATCAATGTTTTCGGCAAAAAACCGCTTTTTTATTTTTTCGAAACTGCCCTCAAACCCTTTGTCCATCGGGGTTTGAGGCTGGTTCTTTACTCGGTGTTTTTTGTGGGTTATGGGGTCACTCCTTCGAGGCGGAGGCATCGTCGGACACCGTGCTGGACACCCTGCGCCGACGTGCCGTCTTCTATGCCGAGTGGTTCACCATACCCCGCATCGTGGCACGTCTGTGCCGCGAGGACTGGAGCTCGGAGCCTTTTGACAAGATTGTCGTCACCGACGACGACCTGCAGTGGGCTACCGTCATGTACGACGCTGTCATCTACTGGCAGGACTACTTCTTCGGCCAGATGCTGCAGGAGTCGTGGGAGAATGCCAACCGCATCTTCGTGCCCCGTCAGCGCACCTCGCGCAATGCCGAGCTCTACAGTCAGCTGCCTGACGAGTTCACCAACGAGATAGCTGTCAAGGTAGTAGGTTCGTCAAGAAAAGCAATAAAAACATTGCTTAGCAGATGGGTAAAGGCCAGCTATATCCAGCGTGTCAAGCAAGGACAGTACAAGAAAATCATGAAAGTAATCGTATAACTAAAACAGTAATGTATTATGGCAAAACGTATGCACATTCCCGCCTTGCGTCGGGACATCAAATACATCATCGTCATGGCAGCAACGTTAAACCTCGACGAAGACATCAAGTCCGTCAGTGACGAAGACCAGCTGACACAAACCCTTGAAGACGAAGACCAGGTGAAGGTCATACTGATGAGACCTTGGGTGGAGAACACAGGCTTCCACCTGCTGATAACCCCACAGGGCAAGGTCATCGCGGACATCCTCATGCAGCGCCCAGGCGAGGCGTTGTCCGGCTACAACGCAGAGGGCATACTGATAGGGTGCGTGGCTGTGCGTGGCACAGAGGGCAAGTACGTCAGGACTGCCACCCCGACGCAGCGTCTGATGGCACGTGGCCTGGTGCTGGCCCTGATGAAAATCTTCCCCAAGGCCGTGTTCAAGATGGACAGCATGTTCGTCATGAACTGCAAGCCAGAGGACATCTATAATCCACAAAAGGACGAAAAGAAAGAGGTATGAACAAGGAGGCTCCAGCCCTCAGGGGTTGGGGCCTCCTCATGCGAAAGTAACAAAGTAACAGGTAACAAGTAACATTAAGTGCCTTTTTGAGCTGTTTTTTAACATTTACGCTGCTATTCACTCACACAAAAAAAGAATTCCCACGGCTCGGAAGACGGGTCGCGGGAATGTCTTGATATGGATTTGCGGGCCTTAGCAGAGCTTGCGGGAACCGTCGCCGATGACGACGTCGTAGACCTTGGGCTCGTGGCCGTACTTCTCGTTGAAGCGCTTCTTGGCGTCGGCAATGAACTGACGATACAGGTCGTTGCGCACGAGGTTGATGGTGCAGCCACCGAAGCCGCCGCCCATGATGCGTGAGCCTGTGACGCCGTTGTCCTTGGCAATCTGGTTGAGGAAGTCGAGCTCTTCGCAGCTGACCTCGTAGTCCTTGGAGAGACCTTCGTGGGTCTGGTACATCAGCTCGCCAACCTTCTCGTAGTCGCCATCGTTGAGCGCGTCGCAGACACCGAGCACACGGTCTTTCTCGCCAAGCACGAACTTAGCACGCTTGTAGTCTTCCTCGCCAACCTCGGCACGTACCTCGTCGAGCTGTTCCCAGGTGCAGTCGCGCAGGGTCTCGAACTTACCCTCGGGGTGCTTGGCCTGGATGTGCTTGACAACGTTCTCGCAGGAGTTGCGACGGTCGTTGTAGGGCGAGCCTGCCAGCTGGTGCTTGACGACGCTGTCGAGCAGCACGAGGCGATAGCCGTCGGGCTTGAAGGGGAAGTACTCGAACTCGCGTGAGCGGCAGTCGAGGCGCATGAGGCAGCCAGACTTGCCGAAGACGGAGGCAAACTGGTCCATAATGCCGCAGTTCACTCCGCAGTAGTTGTGCTCAGTAGCCTGTCCGGCAAGTACCATATCCCACTGGCTGACCTTGTTGTCGCCGAAGATATCGTTGAGTCCGCAGGCGAAGCAGCTCTCCATAGCGGCACTTGAAGACATGCCGGCACCGAGGGGAACGTCACCGGCAAAGGCGATGTTGAAGCCCTTGACGGGTACGCCGAGCTTCTTCATCTCGAGGGCGATACCGTAGATATAGCGTGCCCATGAGGCCTTCGGACCTTTGGGGTCGCTGAGCTTGAAGTCGACACGGTCTTTGAGGTCAATGGCATAGGCCATCACGGTATCCTCGGTGCCGTTGGCTCGCATCTCGGCCATCACACCCTTGTCTACTGCACCGGGGAACACGAAACCGCCATTGTAGTCGGTGTGCTCGCCAATGAGGTTAATACGGCCTGGTGAGGCATATACGTTACCGGTCTTGCCATCAAAGTGCTTGATGAAGCGGCTTCTTACAAAATCAATTTCCATCATAATCGTATTAATTTTTAATCAGGTTATAGAGTTTAATAGTTTATTCAATGGGGATGTCTTTGTTGACGTTCTTCGAGCCGATGAGTGCATACCAGAACATGTAAGCCATAGCAATCAGTGGAACGAAGTATGACACCATGTAACCGACGCTGTCGGCAATGAAGTTCTGGATGAGTGGCAATACACCACCGCCAACCACCATCATCATGAAGAGACCGGAAGCCTGTGCCGTGTACTTGCCCAGACCCTCGGTGGCCAGATTGAAGATAGAGGCCCACATGATGGAGGTGCAGAGACCACAGAGCACGAGCAGCATGGCGCTAAGGGGCACTTCTGTCATAGCGAAAGAAGAACCTGTGAACAGCGGCATCGACGTCATCACGGTCTTTGGAATGAAGATGGCCAGCAGGATAAGCACGATGCCTACACCGTTGGTGACAACCATCATCGTCTTCGACGACACCTTGTCGGCGATGAAGCTGGAGCACAGACGGCCCACCAGCATCAGCAGCCAATAGGTACCAGCCACAAAACCACCGATGGCAGCAGCGTTAGCCATCAGACCAGCACCCTTCTCAGAGGTGTCAGCGATGTAGAAGTTCAGCGTTCCAGGAATACCTACCTCAACGCCTACATAGACGAAGATGGCGATAATGCCCAGCAGACAGTGGCGGAACGACCATGCTGAGTGCTCGAACTTGGTTTCTGCTGTGACGCGTCCAATCTCGGGATCCTTGATGGGAATTAATGCCAGCACGCAGAATGCGGCAGCGAATACCGTCATGGCAATGTAGAGCACAAGGTTGATCTCGACAAAGTCGGTGGTCTTGGTAACCTCGCCAATCAGGGAGCCTACCAGCATAGGTGTCAGGGTTCCAGACAGGGAGTTCAGCGTTCCACCAATGAGGTTCAGCTGATTACCGCGGTTACCGCCACCGCCTAACAGGTTAAGCATGGGGTTCACAACGGTGTTGAGCATACATACGGAAAGACCCGATACGAAGGCACCAATCAGGTAGACGATATTGTCGGTGTAGCCCTCGAGAGCCTCGAAACCAGAGATGAACTGGATGAGCACACCGATGAAACCTACAAGCACACCAATCATGGCAGTCTTCTTGTAGCCGATGCGAGTCAGCATCTTACCAGCAGGGATACCCATGAACAGGTAGGCAAAGAAGTTCATGAAGTTACCCAGCATAGCCAGGGTATTAGAACCACCTACTTCAGGGTCGTTCTTCATCACAACACCGATAGGCGCAGCCAGATTGGTTACGAACGCAATCATGGCGTAAAGAAACATCATAGTCACAATGGCTATGATGCTTCCGTTTTGTTTTTGATTACTCATATATACAATATCTTATTAGTAGTTTGATTACTCAACAACGCCGAAGCGATAAATCGTCTTCTGCTTGTACTGCTGTCCGGGATTGAGAATCACGGAGGGGAAGTACGGACGGTTCGGGGTGTCGGGGAAGTGCTGTGTCTCGAGGCAGACAGCGCTTCTGCGTGGGAAGGTAGCACCCTGGACACCCTTGTAGCCGGAGGCGAAGTTGGCCGTGTAGAGCTGCATGCCGGGTTCGGTGGTGTAGCACTCGAGGGTACGGCCGCTCTTGGGGTCGGTGACGCGGGCAGCAAAGCTTAGTTCGCCCTCTTCCTTCTTATTCAGCACGTAGTTGTGGTCGAAACCATGACCGAACTTAATCTGTTCGTTGTCGGCATCGATGTCCTTGCCGAAAGTCTTCGGGGTGCGGAAGTCGAAGGGGGTGCCAGCCACCTTCAGAATCTCGCCGGTAGGAATGGCGGTCTCGTCGGTGGGCAGGTAGAAGTCAGCGTTAATCTCGCAAATCTGGTCGTCGATGGTGGGAGTGGGGTCGGCGATACCAGACAGTGAGAAGAAGGCATGGTGTGTCAGGTTGACAATGGTCTTCTTGTTGGTGGTTGCCAGGTACTCGATGACCAGCTCGTTCAGGTCGGTGAAGGTGAACTCTACCGTCACGTCCAGCTCGCCAGTATAACCTTCCTCACCATAAGAGGAGATGCGGTGCAGAGCCAGGCAGCGGGGACCCATCTGACGGGCGTCCCACACCTTGCAGTTGAAGCCCTTGTTACCGCCGTGCAGGTGGTTAGGACCGTCGTTGAGTGCCAGCTGGTAGTCCTTGCTGTTCAGCGTGAACTGACCCTTGGCAATGCGGTTGCCCCAACGACCAATGAGTGTAGACAGGTAGGGCTCCTGTCCGCTGGTGAGCTGCTGGATGTTGGCATGGCCCTGAATGACATTCGCCACGTTGCCGTCCTTGTCGGGAACCATGATGGCGCAGATTGCTCCACCATAGTTGGAGATTGCCACTTCATAACCCTTACGGTTCTTCAAAATGTAAAGATCCGTCTTCTTACCATTCACAGTTGTCTGGAAATCTTTGCGGTTCAGACCGCACAAATTCGCTGTTTCCGTTGTGTTAGCCATATACGTTTGTTTTTTAGTTACAGAAATTCTAATTTGCAAAGTAACCGAAAAAAAACGAGAATGACGAAAGAAACGCTTAAAAAAACGTTTAGGGAATGTTAAAAACAACTAAAAACACGATTTCAGGAAATCGCCGACGACGTAGCTGGAGCCTCCGACGAATACAAAATCGTCTTTTGCAGCGTGCTTCATAGCCGTTGTATATGCCTCATAGACAGAGTAATAGACTTCTCCCTCCAGTCCGTAGCTGGCTGCCAGCGTCTGCAGAGAGGCTGCTTTGATAGCTCTTGGGCTGTGGGCCTGGGTAAAATAGTATTTGGCGTCCTTGGGAAGCATCTGAAGGACGGTATTGACATCTTTGTCGCTTACCATACCGAAGACGATGTGCATCTGGCGGCACTCCACCATTGCCAGCTGCTGGCTGAGGTATTGCCAGCCGCCTGGGTTGTGACCGGTGTCGCAAACCACCTTGGGGCTTTTATTCATGGTCTGCCAGCGTCCCAGCAATCCGGTATGGGTAATGACGTTCTTCAGGCCTTCCTGCAGCTCGTAGAGACACTTGTCGGCAGCAGACTGGTCCTGACAGCGTAACAGATAGCCTTGTTCTGACAAGGCGGTGAGAGCATGCAGGACGGTGTTCAGGTTCTTGGCTTGGTAGATGCCACCCAGGTCGCCATCCAGCTCGCCAAACATCTTGGTGTGGTAGTGCATACCTCCCTCGGGGCGTATCTCGGCGCTGATGACCATGGGGGCGTCCTCGGCAAAGACAATAGGAGCCTCCATCTCCTTGGCTTTCTGCTCGAAGACAGGGCGTGTCTCGTCGTTGTTCTCGCCAATGACCACCGGTACACCTCTTTTAATAATACCGGCCTTCTCAGCGGCAATCTTGGCCAGGGTGTCGCCCAGGAACTGGGTATGGTCGAAGCTGATGTTGGTAATGACGGAGACGAGTGGGGTAATGATGTTGGTGCAGTCGAGCCGTCCTCCCAGGCCTACCTCAATGACGGCAATGTCGACTTCCAAATCGCGGAAGTACTTGAAGGCCATTGCTGTGGTAACCTCGAAGAAGGATGGGTGCAGGGGCTCAAAGAAGTTGCGCTCCTTGTCGACAAACTCTACGACGTAGTCTTCGCTGAGGGGCTTTCCGTTGACACGGATGCGCTCACGGAAATCGACCAGATGGGGTGAAGTATAGAGACCAACCCTGTAGCCACACTCCTGCAGGATGGAGGCAAGTGTGTGCGACACGCTGCCCTTGCCGTTGGTGCCTGCCACGTGAATGGTGGCGAAAGAGCGGTGGGGATGTCCGAAGTGCTCATCCAGCGCTAGCGTGTTGCTCAGTCCTTCCTTGTAGCCGGAAGCCCCCTGTCGCTCGAACATGGGCATCTGGTTATACAGGTATTCGCAGGTCTCTTGGTACGTCATTTAGCTGAAATAGTTCTTGAACTTCTGGAAAATGCTACGCTTGGTGGCAGCGTCGCCCTTGAAGTTGTCGCTCTGACGGAACTGTTCAATGGCTGCCTTCTCCTCACGGGAGAGCTCTTTGGGAATGTAGACGCTGACGTTCACCACCAGGTCGCCATTGCCGCGTCCATAGCCTTGAACAGCAGGCAGACCCTTGCCTCGCAGACGGAGTGTCTTGCCGGGCTGGGTGCCGGGTTCCATCTTCACTTTCAAGCGTGTTCCCTCAATGGTGGGAATCTCCACCTCGCCTCCAAGTGCTGCTGTCGGAAAATCCAACAAGAGGTTGTATATCAAATTGTTATCATCGCGGATAAAAGTATCGTTCTCTTCCTCCTCGACAAACACCTGGATGTCACCGTTGACGCCCTTGTGCTGGCCTGCATTACCCTTGCCTGGGACATTGATAATCATGCCTTCAGCCACACCTGCGGGAATCTTGATTTCGACAACTTCCTCGCCTTTTTCGACACCTGTGCCGTGACAATGATGGCACTTGTTCTTGATGATGTGACCCTCGCCGTCGCAGGTAGGACAGACACCCTGTGTCTGCATCATACCGAAGATGCTCTGCGTGGTATGGGAAATGACACCGCTTCCGTGACAGGTAGGACAGGTCTCGCTGGGACTGCCGTCCTCGGCACCTGTACCGTGACAATGTGAGCAGGTAATATCCTTGCGTACCTTGAACTTCTTGGTGACGCCGTGGGAAATCTCGTCAAGAGAGAGCCTTACCTTGAGGCGAAGGTCAGAACCACGGTGTACCTGAGGACCACGTCTGCCTCCTCCAAAGCCTCCAAAACCTGCATGACCACCGAAAATGTCACCGAACATAGAGAAGATGTCGTCCATGTTCATGCTGGTGGCATTGAAGCCTCCAAAGCCTCCAGAGCCTGCAGGACCGTTGAATCCGAAGGTGTCATACTGCTGTCGCTTCTGAGGGTCGTGCAGCACGTCGTAGGCCTCGGCAGCCTCCTTGAACTTCTCCTCGGCTTCCTTGTTGCCGGGGTTGCGGTCGGGGTGATACTTGATGGCGATAGTACGGTACGCCTTCTTGATCTGGTCTTCGGTGGCGTTCTTGTCTACGCCAAGCACCTCATAGTAGTCTCTTTTTGCCATTTTTGTGTTTATTGTCCTACTGCCACTTTGGCGTGGCGGATTACTTTATCGTTCAATTGATAGCCTGTCTGCAGGCAGTCGATGACCTTGCCTTTCTTGTCGTCGCCCATGCCGGGAACCATTGCCACGGCCTCGTGCATATCGGTGTCGAAGTCGGCACCTTCGGTCTCAATCTTCTTGACGCCCAGGCTCTCGAGAGCCTTCATGAACTTCTGGTAGATAAGCTCCATGCCCTCACGCAACACAGCGGGGTCGTCGGTCTTCTCGCCATTCTCCAAGGCACGCTCCATATCGTCAATGACGGGCAGGATGGCCTGGACGGCCTTCTCGCCACCGTTCAGGATGAGCTCGGCTTTCTCCTTCAGCGTACGCTTGCGATAGTTGTCGAACTCTGCTACGGAGCGCAGGTACTTGTCCTTGAGCTGCTCAATCTCGTCGAGGGCTGTCTCCAGCGGATCTTTCTCTTCTGAATTCTCTGAGCTTTCGGTATTCTCTGAGCTTTCGGTATTCTCTGAGGCTTCTGGATTCTCAGAAGTCTCGGAATTTTCTTCGTTGTCGAGGATGTTCTCCTCTTCCTGCTTCTTTATTTCTTCTTCTTTCATACCTATAATGTTTTTTGGAGGCTTGTAGCAAATTCTATGCCAACATTAGGCGTACATCTCTGCTTTCTTTGCCTTGATGGACTCGTCGTAGATATAATCGTCGTAAGTCATCAGCTTGTCGATGGTGCCTTTGGGAGTCAGCTCAATAATGCGGTCAGCCACGGTATTGATGAACTCATGGTCATGTGAGGCAAACAGGATGTTTCCCTTGAACGAGATAAGGTTGTTGTTAAACGCCTGAATAGACTCCAGGTCCAGGTGGTTGGTAGGCGTGTCGAGAATGAGGCAGTTAGCATTCTTAAGCTGCATGCGGGCTATCATACAACGCATCTTCTCTCCACCAGAGAGCACGTTGACGTGTTTGAGCACGTCTTCCTCCTTGAACAGCATACGTCCCAGGAACGACTTCATCATCACCTCGTTGCCTGTGCCATACTGGCTGAGCCAGTCGACCAGGTTGAGTTCTGACTGGAAGAAGTCGGTATTGTCGAGTGGGAGATAGGCCGTGGTGATGGTGACTCCCCACTTGTAGGTGCCTGCATCTGCCTCACGATTGCCGTTGATAATCTCAAAAAGAGCTGTCATGGCCTTCGGATTGTGCGACAAGAAGACGGTCTTCTGACCTTTCTCTATGGTGAAGTTGACATTGTCGAACAGTACGGTACCATCCGGATCTACAGCCTTCAAGCCTTCTACCTCCAGAATCTGCGTACCAGGTTCGCGCTCCATGGAGAAGATGATGCCAGGATACTTACGTGTAGAGGGCGTGATTTCCTCGACGTTCAGCTTCTCCAGCATTTTCTTACGCGAGGTGGTCTGCTTTGACTTTGCCACATTGGCAGAGAAACGACGGATGAACTCCTCCAACTGCTTGCGCTTCTCGTCGGCCTTCATCTTCTGGTTCTGCTGCTGACGCAGAGCCAGCTGACTCGACTCATACCAGAAGGAGTAGTTACCTGAGAAGAGGGTAACCTTTCCGAAGTCAATATCGACGGTCTGGGTAGACACAGCGTCCAGGAAGTGACGGTCGTGAGAAACCACGAGCACACATTGTTCCAGGTTAGACAGGTATTCCTCCAACCACTGGACAGTATCGAGGTCAAGGTCGTTAGTGGGCTCGTCGAGCAACAGGTTGTCGGGGTGCCCAAACAGGGCCTTAGCCAGCATGACACGTACCTTCTCGTTGTTCGAAATCTCAGACATCTGCTTGTAGTGCTGTGCTTCCTGGACACCCAGGTTCTGAAGCAGCTGGGCAGCTTCACTCTCTGCCTCCCAGCCATTCATCTCGGCAAAGGCCATCTCGAGGTCTGCAGCACGCACACCGTCTTCCTCGGTCATCTCATCCTTGGCATACAATGCCTCGCGCTCTTTCATGTTCTGCCACAGGGGCTGGTGCCCCATCAGCACGGTGTCCATCACCGTATATTCGTCGTATTTGAAGTGATCCTGTTCCAACACCGACAGGCGTTCGCCAGGTTGCATCTCAATCGTACCCTTATTGGGTTCTAACTCGCCGCTAATGGCACGCAGCAAGGTAGACTTGCCTGCACCATTGGCTCCAATGATACCGTAAATATTACCACTAGTGAATTTTAGATTAACGTCCTTGTACAGGGTTTTCTTTCCAAACTGAATTGCTAAGTTTGTGACTGTTATCATCTCTTTTTGTACCTTATTTATTATTTGCGACTGCAAAGGTACGAATTATTTTTCATTTTTCATCGAGATTTTCCATTTTCTTTGTAGCTCTTACATTGGGCGAAGGTGCTTTCACCCGAAAAAAATCAAGATTCTCTTGTTTTTTTGCTCGCTTATTCGTACTTTTGCAAGCATGAAACAAAAAGTATGCATATTTACGGGAGCAAGACCGAACTTTGTGAAGGTTGCCCCCATCATCCGAGCCATAGACCGTACCGAGGGTATCAGCTATCAGCTGGTATATGCGGGTAGGGAAGACGATCCGACGCTGGAGGCCTCTTTGTTCAGCGATTTGCAGATGCCTCGCCCAGACGTGTTTCTGGGTGTTGACTGCGAAAACTTGAATGAGTTGACGGGTAAGGTGATGGCTGAATTTGAGAAATACCTGAACCAACACGAGACAGATACGGTGATAGTCGTAGACGATTTGGCTTCCACCATGGCTGCTGCAATAGTTGCCAAGAAGCGTGGTTTGCGACTGGCTCATCTGGTAGCAGGAACGCGTTCCTTTGATATTCGTATGCCAAAGGAAATCAATCGTTTAGTGATAGACGGTTTAAGTGATTTATTGTTTACTGCTGGAGTCGGTAGCAGTAGTATTGCTACGCGTGAGGGCGCTGAGTCGAGCAAGATATACAATGTGGGTAATATCCTGATGGATTCCCTGCGTTTTAACCATGACCGCTGGCAGCGTCCCAGTTGCCTGGAAGGGATAGAGGACGGCAGTTACCTGGTGTTCACCTTGAATCGTCGTGTCTTGCTGGCTGACGAGCAGAACCTGCAGCGCATGCTTCAGGTGATAGAAGAAACGGTTGGTGATAAGCCCGTCATTGCTCCGTTGCGTAACGAGGCCTTTAAGATAGTGACATCGCAGTCTTCGAAAATAGTAGCACTCTCCTCGTTATCCTATCTGGAGTTCGGCTACCTGACGTCTCATGCGCTGGGTATCATTACAGACTCAGGAAATGTGGCAGAAGAGGCAACCTTCAACAATGTTCCATGCATTACGCTGAACAGCTATACAGAGCATCAGGAAACCGTCAAGCAAGGTACCAATGTGCTGGTGGGCGAAGACGCTGAACGCTTGCAAGAAGCCTTGGCCGACCTGATGGCGGGACGTTGGAAAAATGGTTCGTTGCCAGACCGTTGGGATGGTCGTACGGCAGAGCGTATAGTACAGATATTAATGGCATGAAAGCAATACTCATCTTACTTGTAGGTTGGATAGGAGATCTGATCATTGGCGACCCTTCGTGGTTGCCGCACCCCATCGTGTGGTTTGGTAAGCTGATAGCAGCCTTTGAGCGGTGGCTGAACAGAGGACGCTTCCGCAAGCTGAAGGGCGCGTTGACGGCTATTGTTCTGATAGCAGCTGTGTTTGCTGCCTTCTACTACCTGATGGATTGGCTATACAGCATTAACGTCTTCCTGGGAATGGCCGTAGGAGCCATCTGCGTCTTCTACTGTCTGGCGGGAACAACGTTGATTCGTGAGGTTTGTGAGGTGTTCCGCGCAGTAGACCGTTCGTTGGAGGAGGGGAGGACACAGGTGGCCCGTATTGTGGGGCGTGATACTTCTAGCCTGAATGAGCAGGAAGTGCGTACAGCAGCCTTGGAGACGCTGGCAGAGAACCTAAGCGACGGAGTGATAGCCCCGCTGTTCTGGTACATGTTGCTGGGGGTTCCAGGAATGATGGCCTATAAGATGGTCAACACGTTGGACTCTATGATTGGCTACCGTACGGAGCGTTACCGTGAGTTTGGATGGTGTGCTGCTCATATTGACGACGTAGCCAACTACCTGCCGGCACGCATTACAGCCTTGCTGATGTTGCTCGTGACGTGGCGCTTTAGCTTGTTGTCCTTCACCACCTGGTTCGGACGCGAGCAGGACAGTCCTAACAGCGGTTACCCTGAGGCTGCCTTGGCGGGAATCCTCAATTGTCGCTTCGGTGGACCGCACCATTATTTCGGAGAATGGTTTGACAAACCTTATATTGGTACTAACGAGCGTCCGTTGACTACAGACGACATGCGTCGCGCTGTCGGCATTAACCGAAGGGTTGAAGTGGTGATGGTCGTACTGGTAGTCATCATACGTTACTTTACACATATCCACCTATGAAGAAACAGTTACATCTACTTTCTCTTGCTGTCGTATTCCTGACAGCCTGTGGATCACGCAATTTGCATCAGGCAGAGACATCAGACATTACGGCAGATACCGCTTCGGTAACGATAAATGTTCAGTACGCCAAAGGCTTCACGGTTCGCGATTCGGCTGATATCAGATTGGTCGATGTCGGTCGTGATACGCATCTGGCTTTGGTGCGTCAGGCTGATGTTCAAGTACCTGCTGACTATGTGAAGATACAGGTACCTATACAGCGCACCATTCTGATGACGGCCTTGCAACTGTCGAACTTCACCATCTTGGAGGCACACGACGTGATAAAAGGTATTACGGGCACCAAGAACCTGTTTGACAAAGATATCAAGCAGCGTGTCAAAGGCGGCAGCATTGTCAAGATAGGGATGGAGGGTAACGTGGATACGGAGCTGGTGTTGGCTGCCAATCCTGATGTAATCTTCATCTCGCCTTCCAAACGTGGTGGCTATGATGCCATTCGTGAGACGGGAATCACGCTGGTGCCCCACTTGGGCTATAAAGAACTCGACCCGTTGGGACAGGCTGAATGGATTAAGTTCGTGGGAATGTTCATCGGTAAGGAACATGAGGCCAACGAGCTCTTCGCAGGTATCGAACAACGCTATAACGTCTTGAAGAACAAAGTAAAGGAAGCAGGTTTCGAAGAGTTGCCAACCATTACCAGCGGTGAGATGCACTATGGCAACTGGCACGCAGTAGGAGGAAAGAACTACTTGGCGCAGATATTTCGTGACGCAGGAGCTGACTACGTGCTTCACGATGAGGAGACCAGTGGCGAGAACCTGGAGTTTGAGAAGATGTATGCCCTTGCTGCCAATGCCGACTATTGGCGCATTCTAAATAGTTTCGCAGGTGATTTCAGCTATGAGGCACTAAAGGCCAGCGAACCTCGCAACGAATTGTTTAAGGCATTCAAAGAACGCAAGGTGGTCTATTGCAATATGAAGCAGACGCCTTATTATGAGATATCACCTGTCAAGCCTGATGTCCTGCTGAAGGATTTTGTGGCTATCTTCCATCCTGAGCTGGTCGAGAAAGACTATCAGCCTACCTTCTATCAATTATTGAAATGAGACGATTTCTGTTGCTGACCTTATTCCTTTTGTTTGCTATTGTCGTTTTGATGATAGTAAACCTGCTGATTGGTACTGTGGCGATTCCCGTCGCTGTGGTGTGCCGAATCCTGATGGGGATGGGCAGCGACTCTGAAATCTGGACCAATATCATCCTGAGTTCACGTCTGCCTCAAGTGCTGACAGCCATTGTTGCTGGTGCGGGATTAGCCGTTAGCGGACTTCAGATGCAGACCGTCTTCTGTAATCCGTTGGCGGGGCCTTCGGTGTTGGGTATCAGCAACGGCTCTGCCTTGGGCGTAGCCTTTGTCATCTTGCTCTCAGGACAGTTGGGTGGGGTAGCGTTGAGCCGATTGGGCTACCTAGGCGACGTCGCCATCTCTATTGCGGCCATCGTTGGTGCGCTGGCTGTGCTGATGCTGATAGTATGGATATCGCAACGCGTCAAAGGAAACGTGACCTTGCTGATTATTGGTGTAATGATAGGCTACTTGGCCAATGCCATTATCGGCGTGCTGAAATTTCTGTCGCCTGAAGAAGACGTGAAGGCTTTCGTCGTTTGGGGATTAGGGTCGTTCAGTCGCGTGTCGGGCGACCAGATGGTGCTCTTTGTGGTGCTAATGTGTGTGCTGCTGCCTTTGAGCTTTCTGTTGGTCAAGCCCATGAATATCCTCCTGTTGGGTGAACGCTACGCATCCAATCTGGGATTGAATGTCGCCCGTGCCAGGATGCAGATTATTATTTGCTCCGGAGTGCTGGTGGCTATTGTTACTGCCTACTGCGGACCCATCATGTTCATAGGACTTGCGGTACCTCATTTGGCACGTGCCTTATTCCGTACCAGCGACCATCGACAGCTGATGCCTGCAACAGCATTGTGTGGTGCTGCTCTGGCATTGGTATGCAACTTCATTGCCCGAATGCCGGGCTTTGAGGGTGCGCTACCCGTCAATAGCGTCACAGCCCTCGTAGGTGCTCCTGTTATAGCGAGTGTACTTTTCCGTCGTCGTCAATCAGCAGAATAGTCAGTTCCCCATTGGGAAACAGCGGGCTGCAATGCTCGTAGCAATGCTGAATGACCACTCGGACAAAATCTTCTACCTTCTCTGCCGGAATCAGGTTCCACAGTTCACGAGCAAGTGTGAAGGTGTGACTCGTAGCATCTTGTAGACCGGACTCCTTCAGCATCTGCCGGATGAATTCTGTATTCATGGTGGCTACACGACTATGAGTGTCCAGATGTCCTTCAGCCAGCTTGACAGCCTTACCCAGCATCACTCCGAGTGTGATTCGTGGAATGTTGAGCTCTGCAGCCATTTTGAGTGTCTCGCCGATATAGTTACCATACTCTACGAAAGCCTGACGGGGAAGGCTGGGGTATAGGTGGCGCACGAAACGTTCACTCTTAGCGCCGCTATTGATGACAACTCGGTCTGCTCCGCTGGCTTTGGCTACCTCCATACACTTGCGGATGGAACTGATGAAAGCATCTTCGCTGAAGGGTTTCACTATACCCGAGATGCCAATAATCGAGATGCCTCCCTCAATACCCAGACGTGGGTTGAAGGTACGACGGGCAATCTCTTCGCCGCCAGGAACGGAAATCGTTATCCGTACATTCTCCTTGATATTGCTACACATCATTTGACGAGGTCCTCGGTTGATAGCTGCCTCGCCCGGAGGATAATCGAAACCTGGAAGCGTGAAGGTTCCCACACCTTCTCCGCCCAGAATCTGAAACGCTTCAGCCTGCTCTGCGTAGGCACGTACCTCAATGCCATCCGTTACGTCGGGGTCGTCGCCAGCCTCCTTGATGCAATAGGCGTAATAATCCCCATAGCCTACAGCAACGGGAATGGTTTCCCCGTCGGGTAGTAATACGGGAACCTCATGAGGCTTTTCATTCTTCAGCAGACGTATGGTTGCGGCAATCGCTGCTGCTGTAGCACAGGTACCTGTCGTGAGTCCACTATGCAAGGGAAAGAATTCGGGCAAAAGTTGTTCTACCTTTCTGCGTAATCCGTGTGGACCATCGACGACGAAACTGGCCGTTTCGGAAGGAAAAAAGTCTTTAAGCGAGGGACGTTTGAGCACAATGATGCGCATGCCCTTTTCGAGAGCAGCAGCTACCTTCTCCTGGAATCCTCCAGACAGCCCGCTCTCCTTCAACAGGATGGCGTCAGCTTCCGTATCAAGCTGGCCGTCACCTTCATAGTAACAAAGCTGAGCATCAGTAGCTCCCTGCTTCTTGGCTAATGCTATAGATGACTCACGGGGCAGGATACGGTAAAAGACCTGTACGCCTTGCGCTTCAAGAGATTTTAGTTTGGTAATGCTCTGCACCCCTGTGGTAGCAAGCAAGGTATGGATATCGCGAGGTACTTGGCTGTAGTCATCAATCCATTCAAGCCGGGGATTACGTTCGGGGTAAATCCGCTCGTAGCGTACGATGGGAATGTGGAGCTCGCAGGCCGTTTGGGCTACCGTCTGGTGTAGCTGTATCGCAAAGGGATGGGCAGCATCTACTATCAGACGGATATCGTTCGCTCTGCAGAACGCCAGCATACCTTTTTTGTCGAGTGCCCCGTCCATACGGACACCCTTGTGTAGCATAACCTCCTGCTCGCCAGTCTTGGTGGAATAGTAGTAGGTAGTGCCGCCTTCCTCCAGCACCTCCACAGCCTTGCGACCTTCTGTTGTTCCACCAAATACCAATATCATGATGCAAATTTACAACTATTTTCCGAGAATATAGGGGAAATATCGGAAATAATTTGTATCTTT